>NZ_JADNHD010000018.1:0-44211 GCF_015553695.1 Ruminococcus sp. BSD2780120874_150323_B10 | reverse complement strand
TACTCTTTTGTCAAGGTGAACCCGTGGTATTTCTCGTTTTTCCCTCAAAAATCCGAACTTCACTTTGGCAATTTAGGTAAATCTAATATACATTATACCACTAATAATGCATATTTAAAAGGGTATTTATAGAATAATTGTAATTTTTCTTATATTTTTTGTTTGTTAAACAGTAAAAATGTTTCACGTGAAACATTAAATCAACGGTCGGGTAATTTTGTTTGAGCTCGCACAAAACTTTATACTCGGACTAATAAATTTGGTCAACCTTTTTAAAGGCTTGACCTAAATTTTTATTATTTGTGCATTAAAAACTTTTGGCTCTAAAACCCGACTAATTAAATCACCGCAATACACAAATAAGGAATTTTTTTAAAACCTCCTCTCCCCCACTCTAACTATCCCACATATTTTTACATAACACAAAAAGTCCGACAACAACCTTAGTCATTGTCGGACTTTAACGATTTAAATTAATGAAAAGTTATTTACTTATATAATCAATTAAACTTTTCTGTAAGATGTGTGCCAAATATCCTTAGCATACTCTACGATAGCTCTGTCTGATGAGAACTTACCTGCATTAGCAATGTTGATAAGACACTTCTTACCAAACTCTTTACGGTTAGCATAATCTGAGTTAGCTCTGATCTTTGTTTCAACATAAAGTGGGAGATCATAGATGTGGAAGTAGTGGTCTGCCTCCTGCCATGATGTACCATTGATAAGAGCATTGTGGAGTTCAGCAAAGCTGCCCTCGCCCTGAGCGCCGTCATCATCAAATGTGCCGTCGATAAGTGTATCAACAACCTTCTTGATTTCAGGATTAGCCTCATAAAGCTTCTTAGGATCGTAGCCTTCCTTCTTAAGTCTTTCAATATCTTCTACTCTTGCACCGAAGATATACTCGTTCTCTTCGCCTGCGCACTCTGCGATTTCGATGTTAGCACCGTCATATGTGCCGAGTGTTAATGCGCCGTTGAGCATAAACTTCATATTACCTGTACCTGAAGCCTCAAGACCTGCTGTAGATGTCTGCTCTGAAAGGTCAGCAGCAACTACGATCTTTTCAGCGTAAGATACATTGTAGTTAGAAATGAATACAACCTTAAGCTTATCCTTTGTATCAGGATCGTTGTTTACAAGGTTAGCAATCTCGTTGATGTACTTAATGATTGCCTTAGCTCTTGCATAACCGGGAGCAGCCTTAGCACCAAAGATAAATGTTGTTGGTGTCCAGTTAGGAAGCTTGCCCTCTTTAATGCGGAAGTAAATTGTCATAATTGAGAATGCGTTAAGAAGCTGTCTTTTATATTCGTGAAGTCTTTTTACCTGAATATCATAGATAGAATCAGGGTTAATCTCTACGCCGTCCATCTTCTTGATGTACTCTGCAAGCTGAACTTTCTTCTTCTTCTTGATTGTGTTAAACTTTGTAATTGTCTTAGCATCAATGCAGTCATTGAGCTTTGAAAGAAGTGAAAGGTCAATAAGCCAGTTGTCGCTGCCAACTTTCTCTGTGATAAGTGCAGCAAGTTCAGGGTTGCAAAGACCTAACCAACGGCGCTGTGTAATACCGTTTGTCTTGTTCTGGAATCTTTCAGGATATACCTGGTACCACTCCTTAAGAACATCGTCCTTGAGGATCTCTGTGTGAAGCTTAGCAACACCGTTTACATATGTGCCTGCATATGTTGCAAGTCTTGCCATATGAACTGTGTTAGCGTCAACAATACGCATCTTGGCTTTCATATCCTCACTAACGCCCTTAGCTGTGAGCTCTTCCTGGAGCTTATTTGCGATAAGGCAGATGATGTGGTAAATTTCAGGAATTACCTGCATCATAAGGTCAGCATGCCACTTCTCGAGAGCCTCGCCGAGAACTGTGTGGTTTGTGTAAGCACAAGTCTTTCTTGCAATCTCGAAAGCCTCGTCAAAGTTCATACCCTCGTTCATAAGAAGTCTTACGAGTTCAGGGATTGAACATACAGGGTGTGTATCGTTAAGCTGAATAGCGTTTTCCTTAGCAAAGAAGCTGAAATCGTTGCCGTGCTTTGCCTTGTATCTGCGCATAATATCCTGAAGTGAAGCAGAGCAGAAGAAATACTGCTGCTTAAGTCTTAAAACTTTACCTTCATACTTATTATCGTTAGGATAAAGAACCTTTGTGATGTTCTCAGCATCGTTCTTCTCCTGAACTGCTCTGTTGTACTCTGTATTGTTAAATGCCTGGAAGTCAAACTCATTGATAGCTTCAGCCTGCCAAAGTCTGAGTGTGTTGATGTTAGTTGTCTTGCAGCCGATAACAGCCATATCGTAAGGAACAGCCTTAACTGTCTGACCCTTGAAAGAAACTGTTACAGCCTCGTCCTCACGACGGAGGCACCACGGATCATCAAATCTCTGCCAATCGTCAGCAACTTCTACCTGATAACCGTCCTTGATGAGCTGCTTGAAAAGACCATACTTATAACGAATGCCGTAACCGTCGAGCGGTACTTCCATAGTAGCGGCACTGTCGAGATAGCAAGCTGCAAGACGGCCAAGACCGCCGTTACCGAGAGCTGCATCGTCAATATCTTCAAATACATTGATGTCAACGCCCTTTTTCTTGAGCATCTTCTTTACATCATCAAGAATACCGAGGCAGTAAAGGTTGTTGTACATCATTCTGCCCATAAGAAATTCAGCAGAGAAGTAGTAAGCTCTGCGCTCGCTGTTGTGCTTAGCCTTGCTTGCTGCCCAGTTGTCGGCAATTTCGCCCATAACAGCCTTGCCGAGAGAAAGATGAAGTTCGGAAGGTGTAAGCTCTTCTATCTTCTTACAATACATAGACTGTGCTGTAAGCTCAAGCTTTTCCATAATATTGCTCATTTGTTTAGTCCTCCAGTCGTCCGCTATTTACAGACATTGTTTTTAATTTTTCTGCAAGCTCATCAGTAAGAGCCGCTTTATCAACTCTCCAAGTCCAGTTACCGCCGAGTGTTGACGGAATGTTCATTCTTGCCTCTTTACCAAGACCGAGAATATCCTGAACAGGAATAATAGCCATACCTGCCTTGCTCTCATATGCTGTACGAATAAGACCCCAGTTAAAAGGCTCGTCCTCAGGCATCTGGCAGTAACTTCTTGCATAGCTTACATCCTCAGGCTTAGCTGTTTCTACCCAGCCCATAACGGTGTCATTATCGTGAGTACCTGTGTAAACAATGCAGTTTTCAGTATATTTATGCGGGAGATAATCGTTCTCTTCACCGCTGTCAAAAGCAAACTCAAGTACCTTCATTCCCGGATAACCTGTCTGCTCCATAAGCTCGGTTACATCGGGAGTAAGAGTTCCGAGATCCTCTGCAACAATATCAATCTTGCCGATAGCCTCTTCCATCATCTTGAAGAACTTAATGCGTGGACCTTCAACCCACTCACCGTTAATAGCGTTTTCAGCAGGGTAAGGAATTGAATAGTAGCTTGCAAAAGCTCTGAAGTGGTCGATTCTTGTGAGATCATAAAGCTTTGACGCAGCTTTAATTCTCTCAAACCACCACTCGTAATCTGTTTCTGCGAGGTAATCCCAGTCATAAAGAGGATTGCCCCAGAGCTGACCTGTTGCCGAGAAATAGTCAGGCGGACAACCTGCAACTGCAATAGGATCACCGTCATCATAAAGTTGGAACAACTCGGGGTTAGCCCATGTGTCTGCGCTGTCCATGGCAACATAGATAGGCATATCACCCAAAATCTTAATTCCAAGACCGTTTACATAAGCACGGAAAGCCTCCCACTGCTCATAAAACTTAAACTGTAAGAATTTCCAGAAATCAACATCGTCTTTAAGCTTGCGCTCATAGCGCTTAACAGCTGTTTCCTCGTGCATACGGATTTCTTCGTCCGGCCACTCTGTCCAGGAAACCATATTAAAGCTCTTCTTTACAGCCATATAAAGTGCGTAATTCTTGAGCCACTTGCTGTTCTTTCTCTTAAATGAGGAGAAAGCCTTCTGGTCTTTCTTTTTGAAATTATCGTAAGCAATTCTAAGAGCATCGAATCTGTTGTTGTAGATTTTCTCGTAATCCACTTCAGCATCGTTAGAACCCCAATCATAGCTATCGAGCTGCTCTTTAGTAATAAGACCCTCTTCACAAAGTGTGTCAAGGTCAATCAGGTAAGGGTTACCTGCATAAGTTGAAAAGGACTGATAAGGAGAGTCGCCGTAGCTTGTAGGGCCGACAGGAAGAATCTGCCATACCTTCTGACCTGCCTTTTTGAGGAAGTCAGCGAACTCACGAGCCTCTTTACCAATAGTACCAATTCCGTAGGGGGACGGAAGCGAAGTAACCGACAACAGGATACCTGCACTTCTTTCCATTAAAATCAACTCCATTCTGACGGATATTAAGTTATATTTTCGGGATAAATCAAAAGATTAAATTATAATTACTTAAATGAATTATAATTTAAGGGCAAAAAAACCCTCATATCCACAGTTACGATTTCATTTTACCACAATATTAATTTTTTTACAAGATTTTTTTACAACATTTAGGTTAATTTCCAAATTGTATAAAGAACGGCATTACAAGCAAGTTTTCTTATATAATTTCGGGAATTTTTACTTCCGTTTGTTTCACCGAGCAAAAGTTTTACGGGAAATTTACTGCAATTTGCACAAATTCCCACATAAACAAGTCCGACAGGTTTTTCATCTGTTCCTCCTGTCGGCCCTGCAATACCCGTGGTGCTTGCGCCGATGTCGGCATTTGCAAGTTTTTTTACACCCTCCGCCATCTGCAAAGCGGTTTCGGGCGACACTGCGCCGAGTGTGTTAAGAGTTTCTTCGCTCACTCCGAGCACCTTGTGCTTAATTTTGTTTGCATACGAGCAAACACCGCAGTCAAAAACCTCGCTTGCACCGCTCACGGCGGTAATTCTTCCCGAAAGCAAACCGCCCGTGCAGCTTTCGGCGGTGGCAAGCTTAAGGTTATTTTTTGTGAGCTTTTCCACTACCATATTCTGCAGCTCATCGGGATTTATATTCTCTTCCCTGAAAATTTTTTCCAAATCATCGGCTGTATATGTCAGCATAGTAAGACTTCCTTTTTATAGTATATCCAAATTTATGTAAACTAATTTTAATCATCATCTTCAAGTTTGCCGCCGCAGTTTGGGCAATGCTTAGTATCGCCTTTTTTATTAAAGGGAGAAAATTCGGAAATTCCGAATTTTCTATTTTCTTCCCTTTTTCCTATCTAAATTTTCAAGCATTTTTATACTGCCAAGATAATCATTTTCAACTTCACTAAGTGTACGGGCTTTATATTTTTTATATTCATTTTCAGCCTTTTCCATTGCTTGTTTATGAGTAACTTTACCGTTTCCGATTAAAAGCTGTTCTCCGCTCATTGTAAGTATATTATCCAAATGTTTTGCCCAGTCAGCCATAGTCATAACCTGTCCACGCTCTGCCTGTCTTTCCGCAAAATCAAGATAACCGGATACAATTTGTCCCATTGCTCTCAATTCTTTTTCATTAAGATAATTTTTTGCGACCTTTGCCTCTTTCAAAGTCGGATGATTTCCGACAAATGTAGTAAGTCCCATAAACTCTTTTTCGGCGTCCGCTCTATTATAAATTGTTTCAGACGCTGTTTCGCCGTGAACCGCATAATGTATCTTGTTTTGTACTTTTTTAAAAAATTCAATAGAAATATCCGCTTTTGGGTCATAATCTATACTTGTGGCATAAATTTCAAGGACTTGTCTGTAAAAGACCTTTTCGGAAGCACGAATATCACGAATTCTCTCTAAAAGTTCTTTAAAATATCCGCCGCCACCAAGTTCTTTTAATCTGTTATCATCAAGAACAAAGCCTTTTTTCATATATTCCTTAATAATTTTGGATGCCCAAAGCCTAAACTGAATACCTCTCTGTGATTTTACTCTGTAACCAACCGATATAACCACATCAAGATTATAATAATTGGTAGGTTTGGTAGAAAATTCGGAATTTCCGAATTTTCTCATAGTCTGCTCCTGAATCAGTTCTCCCTCATCATAAATATTTTTAATATGTTCATTAATAGTTGATTTAGCTTTCTGAAATAACTCTGCCATATCTGCCTGACTTAACCAAACCGTATTGTCATCAAAAGTAACATCTATCTTGGTTAGTCCGTCTTCAGTTGTATAAATAATTAAATCAGATTTGTTCTGCATAAAAATTCCTTTCAAAAGAAAATTCGGAATTTCCGAATTTTCTGTTTTATCAATCCGTACCCGTCAAAAACGCAATACTTCTTTCAATCGAATCTTTTGATGTGCCCCAATCCTGTCCCTGACTGCGGTAATCGAACATTGAACAAAAGTGTGTAATATCCGCCTTAAGGCTTACAAGGTAATTTTTTGTGAGGGCGGCGGTTTCAGCGTAAAAGTCAGGCAAAAGTTTTGACGAAATTCCGCCCTTGCCCGTTGCGGCACTCATTATAAAAGAATAGTGCTTTAAACAGATAAACGGCTGTTCGTTATACAACTTTCTGAATTCTTCGCCCTTTGCCCACTCTACAAAAACCGTTGCCATAAAATGGTGCATATCGCTTGCGATTCTGTCGCAGACATAGCAGGAAGATAACTCTTCCTTAATGCCCTCAAGTTGTTTTTTGTCGGGCTTGCCTTTAAGTTTTGCAGGCATATATTTGTCGATAATTTCCTGCAAATGGCTTTCGAGTATAAGTGCGTTGGGCAGTTTTTGACCTACCGTGAACATCTGCGAAAAATGGCGGTGACAAAAACCTTTTTTATTGGTTTCTATTCTGATGTTTGGCTCCATCATTGCATCGCCTGTAATGAATTTAACATACTGCTTTTCGAGCATATCCTCCATTCGGCAGATAGGGCAACCGTCTTTTGGCATAAAAATATCGTTTATCGGTATAGTACAGATTGTTTCCTTCACGGTAATTCTCCTTACACTGTTTATAATTAATAATTATATCACATTTTGACTGTTTTTTATATACTTTTTGGATTTTTTCTTTAATTCATTGTATATTTTTCTATAAGTTTGTTTATTTTTTCCGACTTAAAATAAATATTAAATACAAAGAAAAAGTTTTCAACAGCATTATAATAAATTGTTGAAAACTTTTCTTGTTAATTATATCATTTATAAAGTGTGTCCTTGAAAAAATCCGCTACCATATCCCATAGTTTTTCCTGTGCAAAGAAAATATCTGCGTGTTCTGCGCCGTTTACGGCTACCAAAGTTGCGTCGCAACCGTTTTTTATAAGCAAATCATAAAGCACCTTGCCTTGCGAAAACGGAACAGTTGAATCGTTTGTGCCATGAAAAATCATAAACGGCGGTGCTGACGGTGTTACAAAAGATACAGGGCAACATTCCTGCGCCTTTTCCTTGTTGAGAACTACATTCATTCCCAGCATAAGCGACTCCATACTTGCGCCTGCCTCAAGAGCCGATTTGTACGGAAAAGTTGAAAGGTCTGTCGGCGGATAAAAAGGGCAACAAGCCTGAACTTCGCTTGAATAATCGAGATAATTGCCGACATCAAGGCTTTTGTCGTTGTTGAGTGCGCACATTGCGGCAAGATAACCGCCCGCAGATTCGCCTGCAACACCGAATTTATTTTCGTCAAGAGAGTAACGCTCGGCGTGAGCCTTAAGGTAACGGATAGCCGCCTTAACATCTTCAAGCGGCATTGGGTAAGCACCCTCGTTGCTGGTACGATACTCAACGCTTGCCACGGCAAAACCGTTGAGAGCGAGTTTTGCAAGGTAAGCAAGGTGAGCGGATTTATCCATTCGTATCCAACCGCCGCCGCAAATCCAAACAATGCAGGGGACTTTTTTCATTCTGCTCTGCGGATAAATCAAATCCAGCTTTAAATCCCGTGTTGTATGACCAAACCAAGCGTCAACCTGAGCAAATGTAATATCAGAAACAGTGTAGTATCTCGGCTTTTCAATATTCAAATCAAGATTAATTTTCATAAGATTTCCCTTTCGTTGTATTGTACAATATTTTAAAAATAATACTTGTTTATTATGATAATTTTAGCATAACAATATTAAAATTTCAATAATTTTAATAATTTATAATTATGGTTTAACTCACAGTTTAGCCAAGCAATTATAAAAGTTTGGTCGACCTTTTCAAAGGTCGTGGGTGTGGGCAAAGCCCACAAATACTTTTTGCTAACGCAATTTTCAGATAGCCTAACAGTTTGCTGTTAGGCGGCTTGAACACAACGGCAAATGCCCTTAAATGCGATAGCAACAAAAAAGCCATTCGATATATAATGAAAAGTTAATGATTTCTTTTATAAAAGGCTGTCGCCTGTTTTGTCAAACTAAGTGCAAGCACGCAAACAGCGTAGCTGTTTGCGACTGATGAAATGTAATATTGGAAGATATTATGGGCGCTGCCCAAACCCGCAATTTTTGAAAAAATTGAGTAAACTTTTTTGTTTTTGGGAGGATAATTTAGCGTTAGCTAAATTTCAATGCCCGACCGACACTCCGCTAAACCATAATTTATTATTGTTATCCAAGCATTTAGAATAGAACCCTTACAAAAAATTTCACAAAGCAAAAGGACTGCTTTTGAGTCGCCCCCAAAAAGTCAGACTAAAAATCTAACGATTGTAGGTCGGCTCATTATTATCGGCAGTCCTTAATCTCACGCTTCGGTATTATATTTTTTAGGCTCGGTTTCGTACACATTATTGCCCTTACTGTCAATTGCTACAATGCAAGGAAAATCTTCGACAGTATATCTTCTGACCGCCTCTGTTCCCAAATCTTCGTAACACAGCATTTCTTCTTTTTTAATGCTCTTTGCTATCAAAGCGGCGGCACCGCCGATTGCCGCAAAATACACACAGCCGTTACGGACAATAGCGTCTATTACTTCCTTATTTCTTGCGCCTTTGCCTACCATTCCTTTTAATCCGAGGTCAAGCAATGCAGGTGCGTACTTATCCATTCTATAACTTGATGTAGGGCCTGCAGGGCCTACTGCGTATCCGGGTTTTGCAGGTGCAGGGCCTACATAATAAATTATTTCGCCCTTAATATCTACAGGGAGGTTTTCGCCTTTTTCAATAAGCTCAAAAAGTCTTTTATGTGCCGCATCTCTGCCTGTAAGCATTGTGCCGCTAAGCAAAACGCTTTCGCCTGCTTTTAAATTTTTTATATCTTCATCGCTGAGCGGTAATGTTAATTTTTTAGGCATAGTTCTCTCCCCCTTAAATTTCTGCGCTTGCGTGTCTTGCCGCATGGCAACAAATATTTACCGCAACAGGCATACCTGCGATATGAGTCGGCGAAGTTTCAATATTAACTCCGATTGCTGTTGTAGTTCCTCCAAGACCGGCAGGACCGAATCCCATTTTATTTATGCTCTCAAGCAATTCGTCCTCAAGTTTTGCGTAACGCTCGTCTTCATTGTGTGTGTCAATTGCTCTGAATGTTGCCTTTTTTGCAAGCTGGGCACTTCTTTCAAATGTACCGCCGATACCTATGCCTACTACAATAGGTGGGCACGGGTTAGGACCTGCGGTTCTTACAGTATCAAGAATAAATTTTTTTACACCCTCAATTCCGTATGACGGAGTAAGCATTTTTATTGCAGACATATTCTCACTGCCAAAGCCTTTGCCGCCGGCAGTAATTTTTATTTTGTCACCTTTTACAATTCTTGTATGAATAATGGCAGGTGTGTTGTCCTTAGTATTTAATCGGTCAAAAACAGGGTCATTTACCACGCTTTTTCTTAAATAACCATCCTTATAAGCCTGTCGTACACCCTCGTTTACCGCATCTTCAAAACTGCCGTCCTCAATAACGACCTTATCGCCGTACTCTACAAACAAAATTGCCATACCTGTATCCTGGCAAAGAGGTACTTCTTCCTTTGCGGCAAGTTTGTCATTCTCAATAATCTGTGTAAGCACACTTTTGCCTACTTTTGACTTTTCGTTTTCTCTTGCTTTTTCAAGAGCGGTCATTATATCTTTTCCGATAAAATAATTGCAGTCGAGAAAAAGCTGTTTTACCGTTTGTGTTACGGTTTCAGCCTTAATTTGTCTGATATTCATACTCAAATTCCTTTCGGTGTGATTTATCCGTATCTTTTATTATAAAACTTTTTGTGACTTATTTCAATGAATTTTGACGCTTTATCTAAAGTTGAAGAAAATTATGGTTTTAAGAAAAGTTGTAATTAAATAATTAAAAAATTTAGGTCAAGCCTTTGAAAAGGTTGACCAAACCTTTACAATTGATTGGTAAAACATTTAGCTAAGCGTTAATTAATAAACTCCAATATTTTTACGCAAAAAGAACAACCACTGTAAAACAGTGGTCGTCCTTTTTTGGGTATAATAAAGAAAAAACTTGTAATCAATTTTAATCATCTGTTAAGCAGATGTTTTTTATACTGTGCAGGAGTGTAACCGTAAACCTTTTTGCACTGCGTAATGAATGACTTTACATTTGCAAAGCCGTTTTCAACTGCGGCAACCGTTACGGTAGAATTTTTTGTAAGCATATCCTGCAAAGCATTTTCAAGACGAAGATTTGCAAGGTACTCCGAAAAGCTAACCTGTGTTACGCTCTTAAAGTATTTTGAGAAATAAGACGGCGAAAGATTAACCACGCTTGAAATCTCGTTAAGAGGAATCTCCTGCTTGAAGTTTTCGTTGATATACGCAATAGCGGTTTTTGCATATGAAAAATCACGCTTCGGTATAATGAAAGAATTAGAACTTCTCTTAAGTGAAGTACAATATTTAAGCAATTTGTAGTATAATAAATTAACTCCTGAAATCTGCTTTAATACACCGTATTCGTCATGGTCTATATCAATACTTGCAATCTGGCGCAAAATTTCGCAGATTTCACCTTTTTGCTCGGATCTTTCGTGAAGATCAAAGATAACGCTGTCAATGGTCTTGCAAAACATTCTCATATATTCAAACGAAAGCTGAATAATAATCATATTCGCATGATGTCCCATTTTAGGACGAACCAAATGCACATCTTCGCTGTTAAAAATTTTACATTCCCCGGCAGGAAGATCCATAACCTCGCCGTTGTGAGAACACTCTCCAAGACCTTCAAGTACATATACAATCTCCGGTTCACGATGCCAGTGAAGTTCGGTTTTATGTGTTTCAGACGATAAATTGCAATATAGAATTTTTGCCGGAATGTTTTTGTCATAATTTACGATTTCGTATTTGTAGTTCATTTTCACTACCTCCGCAAACAGATGTTGCATTTAACAAAATTTTGTTGTATTATGTAATTATTATAAACAAGTTTGTAAATTATTGATATAGATATTTGTTTTTAGTTTATAGATAAATGTTGCATAAAACTAAAAAAACGGAAATTTACAGGTGAAATATGGAAAAATATAATAAATACAATATACAAGCCGCTCATAATATTTTAAACGGAAAGTACCATTTTTCAAAAAAATACAGTATAATTGCCCTTAATCAAAACATTCCCGCCTTATATTATGTACTGAAGGGCAGTGGCATTTTATGGATTGACAAGATAAAATATGATATAACCGAAATGCAAAGTATATTTGTAAGACCAAATGTTGAGGCTACTTTTGAATGCGGAGATGACAACTGCGAATTGCTGTATGTATTTTTTACAGGTGTAGATTATATGTGGCTCATTTCTCATACGGCATTTACATCGGGACTTTATGTTACCCCGCCTATTGAATTACCTGATGTTGAAAAATTGTTCAATATTACTGTTGACGGAAAAGGAGACATTTATCAGAACGCAAGGATAAATGCAAGAATGTGCTATTTGCTTTCTTATTACATACAATATTTTCCTGCGGTAAACGAAGAGTTTAATCACTATGTACTCTCTGCGGCAAAATATATTGAACTCAATTACCGAAATTCAAGTTTTACCGCAACCGATGTTTCAAACTATCTGAAACTCGACCGTTCTTACCTTTATAAGCTGTTTAAATCGGAAATGGGTATGTCTGTACACGATTATATCAATAAATTACGAATTTCAAGGGCAAGTTCATTGCTTGCAACTTCCAATCTTACCATAAAAGATGTTGCAAGCGAATCGGGATTTGCAGATCAAATGTACTTCTCCCGACTTTTTAAAAAGAAAAAAAATCTTACTCCGAGTCAGTACAGGTCATATTTTAAAGATTCACAACAAGATGATATTTAACAAAAATCCGCATTTGTGTAAAATGCGGATTTTCTTGCTTTAAAACATTTTTATTTTGCAAACATCTTTGTTTAGGATTTTATTTTTAGCTTTTACTTACCGAAATATATTTTTGCTTGCTGCTTGTAGGTTTTTCGGGAATGGTCATTTTAAGTTTTCCTTCACTAATTAAAGGAGTTAAATATCTCTTACCAAAGCCTTTTGCATTTTTTAAATTAAAGTATTCAGTAATTTCTTTTTTAGTTCTAGGAACTTCGCAAAAATCAAGTATTTTTTCAAAAACATCTTCACCTTGGGTACTGACTTGGGTACTGACTTGGGTATTTTCATCTTTTTGAGGACCGACAATTTCAGTTGCCGCCTTTGAAAGAGGAATAATAATTTTAAATACATCACCTTCAATAAATTCAGGTGTACCGCCGGAATAAAGCTTTGTATATTTAAAAGTGTTTCTCATTCCCGAACCCAACTCATCCGCAAGGGAAACTTCTCTGAAAACTTTTGCAATTACAGGATTTTTTGAAAAAGGTTTAAAATCATTAAGTTCAAGTTCACCGTTACCATGCGAAACATTTCCGTTTTCAGTAAACATTTTATCCTTTTCAATCACAAATTTTGCAACATATCCGGTTGAATAATCACGATGAGCAAGACTGTTAGAAAATATTTCTCGTAAAATAGCATCTCTTGCACTCACAGCCTGCACACCTTCAAGTAAAAAAGGATCACTCAAATGCTTTTTACCAAAATTCATAAGTCTGTCAAATGTATCAAAAAGATTTGTTATTATAACATCTCGGTCGTCATATCTGTCTAAATTTTCAACTCTGAAAATAGCATCGGTTTTATATTGCGGTAAAGCAGATGCTATTATTTCATCTTTACCGAACAATAAAATTGCAGCTAATGTAATACCATCTTTATTGCTGTTACTTTCCCTTGCAATAAGACCAACGCTCCTTAATAACTCCTCATCAGTCATAGTCAGCCAAGGATGGTTTTTATTTCTTGCCCTTGACATTCTTCGTGCTCTCTCTATTACATCTGTGCGTAAATCGGATATATTATATTGTGTAAGTACATTATCAACAAAACATTTACCTTGTTTTCTGGAATATAAATTAAAAACCAAATCACCCGAATTTGTTATATCTACATCAGAATCATTATTTCTATCGTAAATTTTACCTCCGCATCTGCATACTTGTGGATTTTCAGGTACATAAATATGGATTAGATATTTATCTTGAAAAATTATATCTTCAATTTGTAAATACAATAAAGGATAAAATTTTGTGGGATTATTAATTGATGTAACAAAATTTTTCTTGATTTTTTCTATGCAATTCTTGTCAACACCAATTACTGTACCGTCATCTTTAACACCTAAAAAGATATGACCGCCAAATCTATTTGAAAAAGCACAAACAGTTTCATATACATCTTTTGTTATATCAACCGTTGATTTTTTAAACTCAATATCTATACCTTCACCTTTCGATATTAAGTTTTTTGCTTCATCATAAGTCATATAAAATTCTCCGTATTATTGAGTTATAATTATTATAAGTATAAAAAGATTAATTATACTTTAATTCATATCTTCCTTAATCTCAACAACCTTTACAGTGTCAAGTTCAAACCAGAATGTACTGCCTTTGCCGAGGGTGCTTGTTACACCGCATCTTGCGTTGTGGGCATTCAAGATAGATTTTACAATTGACAGTCCAAGACCGGTGCCTATTACACTGCGCTTGTGCTCCTTGTCAACCTTATAATATCTGTCCCAAATGTACTCGAGTTTGTCGGCAGGAATACCCTCGCCGTGATCGGTTACATTGATTCTCACCTTTTCACCGATTACCTGCTGGGTAACAACAACCGTTTTGTCCTCGCCCGCATAGTTAATAGCGTTATTTACAAGGTTGTATATAACCTGCGAAATTTTCAGTTCGTCAGCTTTTACAAATACTCTTTCCTTGCATTTATCAAGATAAATATTATATCCGTCCTGCTCCTTGAGCTTTGCATATCTCGCAAAAATAGTTTTGAAACTGTCGGTAATGCAGAAAACCGACTTTTGAAGTTCCATTGTGCCCGACTGCAATTTTGACAAATCAAGCAAATCATTTACAAGGCTTGAAAGTCTTGTTGCCTCGTCAATGATAATCTGAATGTTCTCGGCGGTATTTTCACCCGGTAAATCACGCATAACTTCGCCGTAGCCTGTAATCATAGTAAGCGGTGTGCGCAAATCGTGGGAAATATTTGCGATAAGTTCCCGTTGCAGTCTTTCGTTTGCGGCGAGTTCTTTTTTGGCAAAATTCAAGGTATCGTTGAGTTCCTGAACCTCAAGATAACCCTTTGAATCAAACTCGACATCGTAGTTTTTCTTTGCAAGTTCTTTTGCCGCCTTTGTTGTAAGCGAAATAGGTTTTGCAATTCTTTGGCTTGCATAAAGTGATATTGCCACAGCAAGCACGAAAAATACAATAGAAATTACAAAAATTTGGTCTTTTATAATTTCAATCGTATTATTAATCGGTGTAATTACGGAAGAAACTATTACAAAACATTCGGTGCCGTCCTCGAGAGAGAGAATTTTGCCGTATGTCATAATTTTTGCTGTACCGCTCGATTTTCTCTTCCAGTTAAATTTACTTGCGGTATCGTTTGTGGCGGTATTTTTCTCATAATCTTCAAAAAGACCGTCCTGTCGTTCGTTCTCACCTATGATTTCAAGGCAGCTTCCGTTGTTATCGGACGCACAAGAATAGTATGAATAAACTTTGTGAGCCTCAATGTTCAGCGAAACTGACGGAGAGGCATAGTTACATTCGTAGCGTTTTTGAAAAAATGCTGTGCTTGTATCGTAAACCTGTACACACAAAGAATTGTATGACGCCACATTTTCTATGGTTGCAAGCGGATTTTGATTGTTTTCAAGAGATTCCGCTATTATTTTTGCACTTTTTTCCGCCGCATTTTTCTTGGTAGATGTGTAGAACGATTCAAGAAAAAATGATTGGAATATCCACAGTACAACAAGAATTAAAAGACCAAAAAGCAAAAAATAACATAAAAGTGTGAAATGCAACGGCATTTCTCTGTTTTTTACCTCAGCCCAGCTGAGTTTTCTGAATTTAGAGTGTTTCAAAACGATAGCCAACTCCTCGCAGAGTAACAATACATTTGCTGTAATCTTTCAGACTTTTTCTTAACAGCTTGATGTGAGTATCAAGCGTACGCTCGTCACCGAAGAAATCGTAACCCCATACTTCGCTAATCAGCTTTTCACGGGTGAGCGCAATACCCTTGTTTTTCACCATATAGAAAAACAGCTCGTACTCCTTTGGAGTCATCTCAACTCTTTCGCCGTCAATGGTAACAATTCGTGCGGAAAAATCAACGCTAAGACCTTTGTATGTAAAAATATCCTTTTCAGGCTCGCTGTTTGCCTTTCCGCTTCTTTTTATAACTGCGTTTACACGCATCATAAGTTCCTTTGGTGAAAACGGCTTTACCACATAGTCGTCACTGCCGATTTCAAAGCCGTGAATTTTGTCGTACTCCTCACCTCTTGCCGAAAGCATAATAATAGGTGTGGATTTAAATTTTCTTATTTCTTTGCAAGCCGAAAAACCGTCAAGTTCAGGCATCATAACATCCATAATAATCAAGTCAAAATCCTGTCGTCTGCAAAGCTCGATAGCCTGCATACCGTCAACGGCCTCTTCTACCTCATAGCCCTCAAACTCGGCATATTTTTTAATAATCTGTCTGATTCTGTATTCATCATCAACAACAAGCAATTTGCTCATAACGGCACTTCCTTTCGTATCCCTCATTATATATGAATATCGTAACTTTTTAATGTGACAATTTTTTGATGTTCTTTTTAAAATTAATAAAAGTTTGACCAAACTTTTATAACCTATGTGCTGACATCTAATTTCTGTCAAAAAATTTCGTTAATCTATTCCGTAAAATCTTTTTGCATTTTCTGCGGTAATATTTAAAAGCTCCTGCACATCTGTATTTCTGATTTCAGCAATTTTTTCCGCCGTATATTTTATCATTGTACTGTCGCACCTTTTGCCACGGAACGGTACGGGTGACATATACGGACAATCGGTTTCAAGCAAAAGTCTGTCAAGCGGCACTTCTTTTGCAACCTCAACGCTGTGTCTTGCATTTTTAAAAGTAACAACTCCGCCAAGACTGATGTAACTTCCGTAGCGCATCACTTCACGCATCATCTCAACACTGCCCGAAAAGCAGTGAACAAGCGCCTTAGGTTTGTACTTTCTCAAATAATTGAGAGTATCGCCGTGTGCCTCTCTGTCATGCACGATTATCGGCATATTTACATCAAGCGAAAGTTTTATCTGTTCTTCAAAAACTCTGTTCTGCAAATCTTTAGGAATATCCCAATGATAATCAAGTCCCGTTTCTCCGACAGCTACAATTTTTTTGTGCTTTAAAAGCTCTGCAACCCGGTCAAGATAATCATTTGGCATATCTTCGAGATTTTCGGGGTGAAATCCAACCGTACCGTACATAAAATCGTATTTTTCGCAAAAATCTATACAGACTTTTGCGGTTTTTAAATCAACAGCGTTGTTTACAATGCCGCACACGCCGTTCTCTTTCATTGAGGAAAGCAAAACTTCTCTGTCCTCGTCAAACCATTTGTCATCGTAATGTGCGTGCGAATCAAAAATGTTATAAAAATTATTTTCCATAATTACAAAGCCTTTGCTTTAATTTTTCCCGATTGACGGGGGTATTTTTGCGGTGTGTTTTTAACTTTTCTGACTACCGCAATTGCTCTTTCTCCGCCGTTTTCGGGTAATTCAAAGAAATATTTTTTTTCAAGTTTACCGCCGAGGGTGTTAATTGCATTTAAAGATTCTTTAAATTCCTCGTTTGCCTGTGCGCCCTTCATTGCGCAGAACGCACCTCCCACCTTTACATACGGCAGGCAGTATTCGCTCAAAACATTCATTCTCGCAACTGCTCTTGACACTGCAAAATCAAAACTTTCCCTAAGTTTTTCATCTCTTGCGCCGTCCTCCGCTCTGCTGTGGATAAGTTCGGCTTCAATACCGAGTTGAGCGCATACCTCGCCCAAGAAAACAAGTCTTTTATTCAGGCTGTCTATAAGGGTGATTTTTATGTCGGGTCTGGCAATTTTCAGAACAACACCCGGAAAACCCGCACCCGTACCGACATCGGCAAGACTGCTGTTCTGCGGAATGTCAACAAAGTTGAGCAAGCTAAGGCTGTCGGTAAAATGTTTGAGTGCCACACCGCTCTCGTCTGTAATTGCGGTAAGATTCATTTTTTCGTTCCACTCTGCAAGCAATTCAAAATATTTTTGAAACTGCTCGTACTGATTTTCCGTGAGTGTGATTTTGTAATCTTTTATATAATTTTGGAGCAAATCCTTAATCATAAATTCCTCCGATTATTTATTCTGTGCAAGCCAAATGAGCAAAACGCTGATGTCGGCAGGCGAAACTCCCGAAATTCTGGACGCCTGTCCAATGCTCAACGGTTTGATTTTATTCAGCTTTTCCTGCGCCTCAAGTCTTAATCCCTTAATTGTTCTGTAGTCAAAATCATCGGGCAGTCGGCGGTTTTCAAGTTTGCGCATCTGCTCAACCTGCTTTAATTGCTTTGAAATGTAGCCTTCGTACTTGATTTCCACTTCAACCTGCTCAAAAATGTTCGGGTCAAGTTTCGGTCTGCCTGTGTCTATACTTTCAAGCGACTTGTAGTCAAGCTGCGGTCTTTTTATAAGGTCAATAAGATGTACTCCCGTGGTAATTTCACTTGTGCCACGCTCTGTAAGAATTTTGTTTACTTCTTCTGTCGGAGAAATTACAGTTGTTTTAAGTCGCTTTATCTCCTGCTTTTTAAGCTCCTGTTTGTTAAGAAATTTTTGGTATCTTTCTTCGCTGATAAGTCCGATTTTGTGGCCGAGCGGAGTAAGTCGCTCGTCCGCATTGTCCTGACGGAGAATCAAGCGGTACTCACTTCTCGATGTCATCATTCTGTAAGGCTCGTTTGCACCCTTGGTTACAAGGTCATCTACAAGAGTGCCGATATAAGAGCCTGCTCTGTCAAGAATGAGCGGAGATTTTCCGAGGACTTTCAAAGCGGCATTAATTCCGGCAACAAGTCCCTGTGCCGCCGCTTCTTCGTAACCCGAGCTGCCGTTAAACTGACCCGCACCGAAAAGGTTTGGAAAATCTTTAAATTCAAGCGTTGCAAGCATAGCTGTCGGGTCAACACAATCATATTCAATGGCATAGGCAGGGCGCATAATTACGCAGTTTTCAAGACCTTTTATGGTGTGGTAAAACTTAAGCTGTACCTCCTCGGGGAGTGATGAGCTCATTCCCTGCAAATACATTTCTTCTGTGTCAAGACCGCACGGCTCAATAAAAAGCTGATGTCTTGGCTTATCCTTAAACCTCATTATTTTATCTTCAAAACTCGGGCAGTAACGAGGGCCTATACCCTCGATTTTACCTGCGTAAAGCGGTGAACGGTGAATATTTTCAAGGATAATCTGCTTGGTTTCGTCATTTGTCCAGCTTATGTAGCAGTCCACCTTGTTCTCGCCCAAACTTTCGGTTTCATAAGAGAAAGGCTGCGGCGGTTCGTCACCCTTTTGTACTTCAAGGTCTGTATAATCAATGGAATTTCTTAAAACTCTGGCAGGAGTACCTGTCTTAAATCTTCTTAACGGCAAGCCGAGTTTTTTAAGACTTGCACCAAGGAAAGATGCAGGAAAAATGCCGTCGGGGCCGCTTTCGTATGATACTTCGCCCACAAAAATTCTGCCGCCGAGGTATGTGCCTGTGGCAATAACAACCGTCTTGCAATGAAAAACCGCTAACATTCTTGTGGTAAGGTCGTAACCGTCCTCTGTCTTTTCTATTTCAACGATTTCCGCCTGTCTTAATTCAAGATTTTCCTGCAGTTCAAGTTTGTGTTTCATAACCGTTGAATATTTGCGGCGGTCAATCTGCGCTCTCAATGAGTGAACGGCAGGACCTTTACCACGGTTGAGCATACGGGACTGCAAAAAACATTCGTCGGCAGTCTTGCCCATTTCGCCGCCGAGTGCGTCAATTTCACGAACAAGATGACCTTTTGCCGTTCCGCCGATTGACGGATTGCAAGGGCAGTTGCCGACGGCATCCATATTAATAGTAAAAACAGCAGTTTTACAGCCAAGTCTGGCGGCAGCCAAAGCCGCCTCAATGCCTGCGTGACCCGCACCGATAACTGCTACATCATATTCTCCTGCAAAATATTTCATATATTTCATTCCTTTTTAGGGTTAATAAATTATAAAAGTTTGGTCAACCTTTAAAAAGGCTTGACCTAAATTTTAAAATTATTTCGCTTAATTTGCACATTAAACCATAATTTACTCTGACTTTCGATTTTCAATAACAAGATTACTTGCCCACGCAAAAATTATGGAATACTCTGTCTACAACTTCATCACTTGTTCTCTCACCCGTGAGTTCAAGCAAACTTGTAATTGCCTCTTCAATGCTTACAGTGATTGCATCATAGGTAAGTCCGATTTCAAGAGCATTTTTTGCGTCTTTTACAGAGTTTAGGGAGTTCAGTACCGCCTGCCTCTGTCTTTCATTGGAAAGTACACCCTCACTCGGGTTAAAATTATCCATTCCCGCAATATCTTCAACCGCTTTTACAAGCTCTGCTCTGCCATCTCCGCTTTTTGCCGAAAGATAAACCACATTTTTTATCTTGTTTTCAATGTACTCTGTGTCAAGCTGTTTGTCCAAATCGGTTTTGTTGATTATTGCAATGCACGGCACTTCGCCTGCCGATTCTATCAATTCTTTATCGTCATCGTCAAGACTGCGGTTATAGTCAAATACCGCAAGCAAAAGTCCGCACTGCTTTAATCTGTGCTTTGCTCTGTCAACTCCGATTTTTTCTACCTTGTCATCGGTTGTTCTAAGTCCCGCAGTGTCGCTTAACCTAAGAATAACATCTCCGACAATTACCGTGTCTTCAATAATATCTCTGGTTGTGCCGGGTATGTCGGTAACAATACTGCGCTCGCAACCCGAAAGCAAGTTCATAAGAGTGCTTTTTCCTACATTCGGTCTGCCCGCAATTACCGTGTCTATGCCCTGCTTTACCGCCTGTCCGCTGTCATAACTCGAAATAAGTCCATCAAGTATTGCAATGCTGACATCAAACGAATCGTAAAGCTGTTCGTCGGTTACTTCGGCAATATCTTCTTCGGGATAGTCTGCCCATGCGGAAAGATGTGCCGCCGTTGAAAGCAAGAGATTTTTTACTTCGTCAATTTTGTTGCGAACCGCACCCTCTTTTACACAAAGAGCCGCCCTTGCGGCGGAACGGGATTTTGCGGAAATGATGTCGATTACAGCCTCCGCCTCGGAAAGGTCGATTTTTCCGTTTAAAAATGCCCGTTTTGTAAATTCGCCTGCCTGTGCCGGAACTGCGCCTGCATCAAGCACCGCACGAAGTACAAGTTTTGTAATATAGATACCGCCGTGGCATGAAAGCTCGACAACATTTTCGCCCGTATAGCTTAAAGGTTCACGAAAAACAAGAGCAACTGCCTCGTCAATTTCTTCGCCGTCACTTATAATTTTTCCGAAAGATGCGGTATAGCCTTTCATATCGGCAAGTTTTTTATTATTGATGCCTTTAAAAATTTTATCGCATACAGTAAACGCAGAATCACCGGAAATACGAATAACCGAGATACCGCCCTCACCCTGCGCCGTGCTGATAGCAGCAATAGTGTCAGACATAAAATCACTCTCTTTAAAATGGTTTTAAATAAAAAAACAAAAGGGAGCAAAAATGCCCCCTTTCTTTAAAAATCATTATTTATCAATTCTGCCGTAAAGTCCGTCAAGGCTTCCTTCGTTAAGGGGCTTTCTGTCGGGATTTACCTCGTTATTAACAGAGTTGTTGTTGTACGGGCGTCTGCCGCCTCTGCCTCTGTTGTAACCTGAATTGCTGTTTCTCTGATATCTCTTGTACTTTGGATCAGGTCCTATTACAACATGACGGTTTGCGTTTTCGCCCTCGCTCCATGAAATAGCACCGTTCACCTTCTGTACAGAAGTATGAATAATTCTTCTTTCATACGGGTTCATCGGCTCAAGACTTGTTTTTCTGCCTGTCTTAATTGCCTTGAAAGCAAGCTTTCTGCCGAGAATTTCAAGAGTTTTTTCTCTCTTTTCACGGTAGTCGCCTGTGTTTACAGTAACCTTAAAGTACGAATTGTCAGCGTGATTTGCAACAAGGCTTGTAAGGTACTGCAATGCGTCGAGTGTTTCGCCTCTTCTGCCGATTACAAAACCGACATTTTCACCCTCAAGGTCAAACTCTACGCCGTTTTCAATTTCTTTTTTATTGATAGAAACCGACTCAAGCTTCATATTCTTAAGTACATTGCTTAAAAATTCTTCCGCTGTTTCGGCCGGGCCTGCCTTAAGAGTAATTTTTACCTTAGCGGGTGCACCGCCAAAAAGACCGAATTTCTTTTTCTCGGCACGCTGAATAACCTCAAACTCAACAATCTCGGATTCGTCAATACCGAGCTGTCTTTTTGCGTCTTCAAGGGCGAGAACTTCAGTTTCGCCAACGCCGATTGCTTCTCTAATCATAGTATTCACCTATTTCAATTACTTCTTTTTCTTTTTGCCGTTCACGTTTGACTTTGTGCTTGTCTTCTGTTCAACAGGTGAGTAAACATAAGGTACATTTGCCTCGTTTAGCTCCATAAGAGCAATGTGACGAGCCTCTTCTTTTGCGGTGAAGTGTACCGGAGTAAAGAACTTTGCTATAATCAGCGATTGGATAAATGCAATTACTGATGAGCAAATCCAGTAAAAACCTACCGCAGCCGGAACGGTATATGCGATATAGGCTGTGAATAACGGCATTACATACAGCATTACCTTTAGACAACCCTGCTGCTGTGCCATCTGAGCCTTATTGATTCTCTGCATTACTAACTGTGAACCAACATATGATACAAAACAAAGTACAGGAATGAGTGAGTACCATGAGAAAATACCCATATCCTTTGGAATTGTAAGAAGGTTGATTCCCATCATATTAAATCCGTTTGCAAAATCGATTATCTGCTGGCAGTCCGCAGCTGAGAACAGTCCCTGAATTGTTTCAGTGTTCATAATGCTTGGGAACACCCTGATAAGCTCGATTTGCTGATAAGTAGCATTTGTTGTTATTGTGTAACCCGGAATTGTGTTCATATACGAAACAGCACTGTTTACTGTGTCCGAGTTAAGATGAAGTGTGTTTGTAAGAGGATATGCAACGGCATAAAAAATACCGAGCATTACAAGGAGAGGAATTATCATTGTAAGGCAACCGCCCATTGGCTTTACTCCCTCTTTTTCGTAAAGCTTGTTCATTTCCTCCTGGAGCTTAACCTTGTTATTAGCGTATTTTTCCTGAAGCTCTTTTTGCTTTCTTTGCAGCCTCATTGTGCCTGCCATAGATTTTTGTTGCTTGACAGTAAATGGGAACAAAATAAGTCTGATTACAATAGTAAATACAACTATTGAAAGGCCGAAATCTTTTAGAAAGTAGAATGCAGCCCAAAGAACATAGCCGAGAATACTTCCAAAAAATCCAAATATATTTGCCATAAGCTACCTCACTTAATTTTTCTTGGCTTGTCCGTTTTTTCCGGGACAGGATCGTAGCCACCCTTTGAAAAAGGATTACAGCGCAGTATCCGCCATATGGTCAGAGCGGTACCCTTTAATGCGCCAAAGCGCTCTATCGCCTCAATTCCGTATTGAGAGCAGGTAGGCTCATACTTGCAACTTTTTGGCAGATGCGGAGAGATTGCAGCTTTATAAAATTTTATCAGCAGAATTAAAATTCTTTTCATAATATTACTTTTTCAGAACGCCGGCAGACTCCATATGATTTTTCATAGCGTCATATACCTTTTGAGATTTTACAAAAGGAGTCCTAGACCTTGCCACAAAGACAAAATCGTAACCGGGTTTCAAATCATTGTAAAGCTGATAATATGCGGCACGAATCACACGCCTTGCACGGGTGCGCTTAACCGCTTTTCCGACTTTTTTGCCCGTAGTTATTCCAAAACGCAGGTTATCGGATTTATTTTTTATAACATATGTTACCAAAACAGGACTTACAAAGGATTTTCCCCTCCTGTAAAGTCTGGAAAAATCCCTATTGTCCTTTAAAGTGATGAAGTCACTCAAAATTAAAACCACCTAAGCAAAGTAAAAGCCGCAAACAACAAAGAAAGACCACTGTAATAAAGTGGCCTGTTCTTTAGTAAGACAACCTTTTTCTACCTTTAGCTCTTCTTCTAGCCAATACTTTTCTACCGTTGGCTGTAGACATTCTCTTTCTGAAGCCGTGCTCCTTCTTTCTGTGGAGCTTCTTTGGCTGATAAGTTCTCAACATACTGAAAACCCTCCCTTCAATATATAACCTTGCAATATAGCATTATATATTAATTTTTCTTTATAGTCAACAAAAAATAAAAAGTTTTTTTAAAATTTGTAAAGCAGAGCGGTTTTACGGTTTGCTTATATACTTATATATAGAAAAAGATTGCTGATAATATTTATTAATATAAAAATTAATATAAAAAGAAAATTGAAAGAAAAATAAACATCCGATTTTTTATTTTTTCCGTTTCAAAGCAATTATAAAATTTTCGGTTTTCTCTTTTAGTTTTAATTAAGCGTATTCCTAAGTTTTAAAAAAGAGTCTTTTAAAGTCAAAAATTAAATAAAAATCCTCTCTCGGGCTTTAAAAGCACCTTAAAAGCCATTATTTTTAGAGTAATAAAAAGATTGATTTTTTTTAGGAAGTGTTCTATAATATAATAGAATAGATTTACTATGGGGTAATATGGCGATATTGCCGTATTTATTATGGGAAGGAAGTCGTATATGGAATCTTTTGAAGAAGCGTGGGGAATCATATGCAGTTATTGCAAAACTAAAATTACCGATGTCGCTTACAACACTTGGATCAGCAGAATCGAGCCTATCGAACTTGATTTTGACAAGAACAAAGCTGTAATTTTAGTTCCTAACGATTTTCATCGTCAGACTATAACTCGCTGCTATCTTTCTCTGCTCAATGAGGCTTTTGAAGCCGTCTTCGGTCAGATTTTCGTTATTGAAATGAAAATTCCCGAAGAAATCTCTGTCAAAGAGGAACAACAGGCAGCTGCAAATGCGGAAATCACAGACATAAGTTATGAATATACTTTTGATACTTTTATTGTCGGCTCATCAAACAAATTTGCTCATGCAGCCTGTCTTGCAGTTGCCACAAATCCCGCCAATGCCTACAATCCGCTGTTTTTATACGGAAATTCCGGTCTTGGCAAAACTCATTTGCTTTATGCAATCGGCAACGAAATCAAGAAAAATTCACCCGAAAAAACTATTTGTTACATAAAAGGTGACGATTTTACCAACGAACTTATCGAGTCACTTCGTATGGCACGAATGAGCGAGTTCAGAAAAAAATACAGACAAGCAGATATTCTGCTCGTCGATGACGTTCAGTTTATCGGAGGTAAGGAAAGTACACAGGAAGAATTTTTCCATACTTTCAATGCTCTTTATGACGCCCACAAGCAGATCGTTCTTACATCCGACCGTCCGCCAAAGGAAATTAAAACCCTTGACGACCGACTTCGTTCAAGATTTGAGTCCGACCTCATTGCCGATGTTCAGCCGCCTGATGTAGAAACAAGAATCGCTATCATTAAAAGAAAGGCAGAGCTTCTCGATCTCGACCTTTCAAATGAGGTTTGCGAGTACATTGCTTCTAAAATCAAGGCTAATATTCGTCAGCTTGAGGGCACAGTTAAAAAATTAAAGGCAAAAAACCTCGTAAATCAGGAGAAAATTACAGTTTCTTCGGTTCAGGAGGTTATTTCAGACATTCTTAATAACGATACTCCGCCGGAGGTTACCGTAGAGCGCATTATCGAGGAAGTTTCCCGTACTTTCGGCGTTACTCCCGAGGCTATCCGTTCTGAAAACAACAGAAGTGCAAACATCAGCAATGCCAGACACATTGCAATTTATATTTCAAGAGAGCTTACAACACTCTCAATGGCAAACATCGGTGAAGAATTCGGCGGCAGACATTACTCCACCGTTATCTATACCGTTAAAAAGGTTAAGAAAATGATGCAGAATGACCGCAAGATCAAAGAGATAATCGACGATACCATCAAGAATATCCGTGACAGGTAGTTCAACGGGTTTTCAACATATTTGGTTACACGATTTTAACCTTTTAACATTATTAACATTACAGTTTTGTAACATTTGTAAACACTTAAATTTCGGCTTAAAGGCTTAGCTTTCAGCCGTTTGGTCAATACTTGAAAGCATACAGATTTAACACAACCTGTTAATGCCTTTCCATAATTTCAACATTTTTAGTATGTTCAAAAATATTAAAAATTTATTTCTAAAAAACTTTGAAATATTTTTCCGTAAATTGCACTAATTAATGCAATTTCGGACTTATTTTCACCGTAGTTGGGGGAACACCCTAAAAAGCTGCGTTCACAGCAAAAAAATCAGGAAAAAATCCGTATTTTTATGAGCCTGAAAAAGAGGAGATTTTTGCCTATATATAATAGTATAGAAAAATCTAAAAAAACAGGCTTTGAATTTACAATTTTTAAAGCGTAAAATTTACGGATTTTTTAATCAAAAATGTGGCAGGATTTTTCCGTACAGTCGGAAATCTTATAAAAAACAGCTTTTAAAAGGCTTTTTTATACCGAATCCGATTAACATTTTTATTAACATTTCACTAACAATTTTCAACCCTATGTTGAAAGAAAAAGTCCTTTTAACAGACGATGCAAAAGCTGTTAAAAGGCTGTGGAGTGTTTTGTGGACGGTTTTTTTAAGGAATAATCGGAAAAGTTACAATTTTTTAACAATTTAACACCCCCTACTACTACTACGAAATATTTAAATTATCACTACATAAAGGAGAGCTACACTTGAAAATTTCGTGCTTGCGAACAGACCTCGCTAACGCTGTGTCAAATGTGTCACGAGCAGTATCTTCAAAAGCTGCAATACCCGCTCTTGAAGGTGTGCTTATAAAAGCGTACGACAATTCACTAAATATATCAGGCTACAATCTTGAAATAGGAATCACAACTGACATTGATGTTACCATCCAGGAGGAAGGCGAAATTGTTGTCAGTGCAAAGCTTTTTCTTGATATTGTCAGAAAGTTGCCGGAAGAAATCGTTATGATTGAGACCGACGAAAGAATGGTGACTTACATTACCTGCGGAAATGTAGATTACCAAATTGTGGGAATGTCATCAATCGAATATCCGGATCTTCCTACTTTTGAACAGACAGATATGATTACCGTAAATGCAAAAACTCTGCGTGAAATGATCAGGCAGACAGTATATGCCGTGTCCGATAACAACGCAAAGCCGATTTATACGGGTTCACTTTTTGAAATTGAAGACGGACTTTTCAGAATCGTAGCAATTGACGGCTACAGAATGGCAATCAGAAGTGAAAATGTAGATTCCGAAAGCAAAAATAAATTTGTTGTTCCGGGAAAAACTCAGCTTGAAGTCCTCAAACTTTTGGGCGATGACGAGCAAAATGTAGATATTATCATAGGTCAAAGACACATCACCTTCAAGGTTGACAATTACAGAGTAATTTCAAGACTTATCGAGGGTAATTTTATCGATTACAAGACAACTATTCCGACCGATGTAAAAACAGAGGTCATTATAAACACAAGAGTTATCATAAACTCGGTTGAAAGAATGTCACTTTTAAACAACGACAGAATTCAAAGCCCTGTAAGATGCAATTTTGATAATGACGAAATCAAACTTTCATGTGCGTCTGCAGTCGGCAGAGCAAACGACAGTATTTCGGTTTCGATTATGGGAGAAAAAGTTGAGATTGGTTTTAACAACAAATATTTGCTTGACGCTCTCAAAAATTGCGATACCGATGAAATCAGACTTGCTTTAAGCGGCCCGATTAAGCCGATGGTTATCAAACCGGTGAAGGGCGACAGCTTTTTGAGCATTGTAGTTCCAATGAGGCTTTCAAATGAAGGATAAAAAAATCAGCATTGACACAGAATGTATAAAATTACAGGATTTGCTTAAGCTTGCAGGTCTTTGTGACACGGGCGGAATGGCAAAAATGATAATTCAGAACGGAGATGTCACCGTAAACGGTGAGGTTTGCACTATGCGTGGCAAAAAAATGCGTAAAGGCGACTTTGCAGAGTTTGACGGAGAAAAAATTACCGTTATCTGAGCTGGGAATGATATTTTTTGAAGGTACTTGCGCTGAAATTTGAAAATTACAGAAATCTTGATGACGCAATTATTACCCCGTGCGACGGTGTGAATGTAATTTACGGCGACAACGCACAGGGAAAAACCAATCTGCTTGAGGCTTTTTGGATGTTTTGCGGCGGTCATTCGTTTCGGGGTTCAAAGGACAACGAACTTATAGGTTTTGGCAAGCCTTTTGCAAAACTCGAAGTCCGATTTTTCGGACAGGACAGGGAGCAGACCGCCTCTATAAAATTCAAAGGCAATAAAAAGCAGGTAGAAATCAACTCTGTAGCCAAAAATTCGGCTGCGGCACTGATTGAAAAATATTGTGCGGTCGTTTTTTCGCCCGAACATCTCAATTTAATTAAAAGAGGCCCGTCCGAAAGGCGAAAATTCATTGACAGCGCTATTTGCAGAGAAAAATTAAAAAATGCGGTGGTGCTTTCAAAGTACAACCGCACGCTTAATCAGAGAAATTCTTTGCTCAAAGATATTTACAGGCATCCCGAACTTGAAGAAACTCTTTCAATCTGGGACAATTCCCTGCTCTTGAACGGTGCTATACTCATAAAACAGAGAATGGAGTATCTCCAGATGCTCGAAAAACGGGCTGCGGAATACCATTTTGGCATTTCGGGCGGCAAAGAACAGCTTGAAATCAGGTATTTATCGACTACAAATGCCGAATACGGCGACAGCATTGAGCAAATTCACCAAAAATTATGCGAAACTTTTGAACAAAGCAGGGCAGATGATATAAGAAACGGCTGTACTACAAAAGGTGCGCACAGAGATGATGCAGAGATACTTATAAACGGCAAAAATGCAAGACTTTATGCCTCGCAAGGGCAGCAAAGAAGTGCGGTATTGTCATTAAAACTTGCCGAGGCGGCGGTTTTGTCTGAAAGAATGGGCGAAAAGCCGATAATTTTGCTCGACGATGTTATGAGCGAGCTTGATTCCAAAAGACAGGATTTTTTACTGAATAAACTTGATGACTGCCAGGTTTTTATAACCTGCTGCGAGCAGTCAAACAAGGAGCAGCTTAAGCACGGCAAAATTTTTAATGTTTGTAACGGAGTAATCAGTTGAAATGTATTTACATTTGGGACAGGATACTGTCATAACCACAAAATCAATTATCGGTATTTTTGATATGGACAGATGTACCGTTTCTAAAAAAACGAGAGATTATCTTACAGAGGCAGAGAAAAAAGGAAATGTTGTGAATGTTTCTTATGAACTGCCAAAGTCATTTATTGTCTGCAAGGAAAACGGAAAAATCATGGTTTATATAAGCCAGCTTTCGAGTAAAACGCTGTATAAGCGTAACAAAGAAGGTACTTATAAAATATTGCAGTCGGAAATTAATTAATATTACTCAAAGTATAATTTTAATAAAAACAATATTTAAGCGATGCAATAAAATACAAATTATGTGAATAACTAATGAATATTTATTCATTTTAAAATACATTCAAAAAGAGGGATTGTTTATGAAAGCAAAAAAATGTCCTTACTGTTCAAAACGAATTTCGTATATTTCGGGTTTTTCAAGCAGACGAAAAAGTGAATATATATGCACAAGATGCGGAAAGGAAAGTAAAGTCGTAATTAACAAAATGATTTTTGTCGGCTTTGCACTTGCAGTTGCGGTTGCCGCAGGCATTATGCTTTACTGGATTAAGTCGGGCAATATCAGCAATCCTCTCGGAGTTTTGTTTGTTGCCGTACCGCTTGTAATTTTTATGCTTATATCTCCCGTCTTTTTGAATTATGTTCCTCTTAAAAAATATAAGAAATCCATGGAGGCTAAAAAGGCCGGTATGGTTTACTCCGAAAATATTGCCGGCGATATAACCGATGAGTTTGACTTTAACCCGATGAGAACATCACACACAATTACATCCGAACCCGAGGATACAACTCCTAAGGTTGCCATAGATACAAGTGTGTTTAATCAGCTCAAGCAAAAGCGTGACGCCGAGAGAATACATTTGCAGGAAGAGATGAACAGAGCGGACGAAGAAAAAGAGGCAGATAAGGAAACGGATAAGACCGTGGCTTTTGTGCCTGTTATAAGCGATGTAAGCGAAGACCACGCATCTATGGACGCACCGCTTAAGAAAATCCGTTCGGACGCAGATACGGGCTTTTCACGCTCACGCCACTACATTCCGCAAAAGGAAGAGAGCGACGACAACAAAAAAGCCGATACAAACAAATACACCGCAAACAGAAAATTTTAATTTATGCTGAAGTTACCTACTTGTCCTCACTGCCATACCGTTTACGGCTACAGAGAGGTTAAAAAAATTGTAAAAGAAAAATCACATACCTGTTATCACTGCAAAAATGAGTTCAGAGCGAGCAAAAGGCTTTGCTTGGTACTTATACTCATTTTGTTTGTTCTCGCCGTAGCGGCGAATGTAGGTGTGTTATATATGAGCCCTAACCTGAACTTCTATGCTTTGGTTGGCATAAATGTGATTTTTATACTGCTGTTCATAGCATTGTACCCACTGTTTGTATCGTTTAAGGATATAAAAAAGGGGAAGAAAAACAAATAAATTTTGGTTTTATTCTAAATGATGGGGCAGCAGTAATGAATTATGGTTTTGCAAATTGTTTTACCAAGCAATTATAAAAGTTTGGTCGACCTTTTCAAAGGTCGTGGGTGTGGGCAAAGCCCACAAATACTTTTGGTTAATGCAAAGCATTTATAGCCGAACAGCTTGCTGTTTGGCGACTTGAACAAATAGGCGAAAGCATTTAAATGCGACAGCAACAAGAAAAATCATTTGTTATATAATTTAAAAATTAATTATTTTTTATAAAAGGCTACCGCCTGTTTTATCAAACTAAGTGCAAGCACGCAAACAGCGTGGCTGTTTGCACCATATAAATTGCTATATCGGAAGATATTATGGGCTCTGCCCAAACACGCAAGCCTTTAAAAAGGCTTGACCTAAATTTTTAAATTATTTAGCCGAAAGTTACACTAAACCGTAATTTATCCTAACTTTTTGATAAAGAAACTAAATTTTATTATTGACAGATTTTTTGTGATTTGCCAACTGAAAATTTAGAAATTGAAATTAACAACAACCTGACGGTTTATGCGCCGTAATTTTCGGTGCACAAATACGGTCAGAAAAAATACTTTCCGCTCTTTTTAAGAGTGTGAACAGGGCAAAGGCTGTGCCTTGGCTCTGATATTGGAGGTAAAAAAATGGACAATGAAAATAACATTGAGATGACCAAAGTCGAGCAAGAGTACGGCGCCAATGAAATTCAAGTTCTTGAGGGACTTGAAGCGGTCAGAAAAAGACCGGGTATGTACATAGGCTCAACAGGTCCGAGAGGTCTTCATCACCTTGTTTATGAAATTGTAGATAACTCTATCGACGAGGCGCTTGCTGGCTACTGCACAAAGATTGATGTGGTAATCGAGGAGGGCAATATCATCAGAGTTACCGATAACGGCCGTGGTATTCCTGTAGGCATCAACAGCAAGACAGGCTTGCCTGCCGTAACGGTTGTATTTACGGTTCTTCACGCAGGCGGTAAGTTCGGCGGCGGCGGTTACAAGGTGTCGGGCGGCTTGCACGGTGTTGGTGCGTCTGTTGTAAATGCGCTTTCCGAATGGCTTGAAGTAAAGGTTTGCGACGGCAAGGATATTTATATGCAGCGCTATGAAAGAGGTAAGATTGTTACCGACCTCCACAAAATAGGCAAGTCAGACATAAAGGGTACGGAAGTACGCTTTAAGGCAGATCCGCTCATCTTCAAGGAAACCGATGTTTATGAGTACGGTGTGCTTGAAAAGCGTTTGCGTGAGCAGGCTTTTCTTAACGCAGGCGTGCATATTGAGCTTAGAGATGAGAGAAACAAAGACGAAATTATAAAAAACAACTTTGTTTATGAGGGCGGTATAAAGAGCTTTGTCGATTATATTCACAAAAAGAGAGCGCTTGCCGTTATTCATCCCGATGTTATTTATTTTGCCGCAAAGAATGACGAGGACACAATCTCGGTTGAAGTTGCTTTGCAGTATAATGACAGCTACAACGAAAATCTCCTTACATTTGCCAACAACATTCATACCACCGACGGCGGTACTCACGAAGAGGGCTTTAAGCGTGCGCTTACAAGGGTTATGAACGATTACGCAAGAAAGTTCGGCAAACTTAAGGATAACGATAAAAACTTAAGCGGTGAAGATGTGCGAGAGGGTATTACCGCCATCATCAGCGTAAAACTTAAAGAGGCGCAATTTGAGGGACAGACTAAGGCAAAACTCGGTAATACCGAGGTAAGAACCATGGTTGATAAACTCGTAAGCGAAAAACTTATGATTTATCTTGAGGAAAACCCACAGGTCGCAAAGGCTATTTTTGAAAAGTCGCTTGCGTCTGCAAGGGCAAGAGAGGCGGCAAGAAAGGCGAGAGAGAGCGTAAGAAGAAAATCTGCTCTTGAGTCTGCTCAATTACCGGGCAAACTTGCCGACTGTCAGTCAAAAGACAGCGAGATTACCGAAATTTACATCGTAGAGGGTGACTCTGCGGGCGGTTCGGCAAAGGGCGGTCGTGACCGTAAATTCCAGGCTATTCTGCCGCTCTGGGGTAAAATGCTCAATGTAGAAAAGGCAAGACTTGACAGAGTTTACGGAAACGATAAACTTATGCCTGTTATAACCGCACTCGGCACGGGTATAGGCGACGAATTTGATATTACAAAACTGCGTTACGGCAAAATTATTATTATGGCGGATGCCGATTTTGACGGTCAGCATATCAGAACACTTCTTTTGACCTTTTTCTTCAGATTTATGCGTCCGCTCATTGAGGAGGGGCATATCTATATTGCACAGCCTCCGCTTTACAGAATTTCAAAGGGCAAGGAGCACAAGTACGCTTACTCGGACATTGAGCGTGACCAGATTTTAGCCGCAACAGAGGGCAAAACCGAAATTCAGCGTTACAAAGGTCTTGGTGAGATGGACTCTGAACAGCTTTGGGAAACCACTATGAATCCGGAAACAAGACTTATGCTCAGGGTAAACCTCAACGAGGCGGAAGAGGCAGACGAAATCTTCACCATTCTTATGGGCGATAAGGTTGAACCGAGAAGAGAATTTATTGAGAAAAACGCTAAATTCGTTCAGAATCTTGATGTTTAATTCTGTTTTGAACTGAATTTTTTGAGCGGTAAATTTGTGATAATTTAAAATGAATGTTCCCGACCGCAGTTTAATTATTTGGGACAAGAATATTATCATTTGGCAAATTGTCTTTTCATAATAAAAATTTCCGACTGTAACTTAGCTGTTGTCGGAAGTAAGAATATATTTTATACAAATTGTCTTATCGTTGTAAAAGGAGTGATTTTTGTGCATTCACGAACTAAATTCCGTGTGCGTTATGCCGAAACGGATTGTATGGGCATTGTTCACCACTCAAATTATCCGATATGGTACGAAATGGGCAGGGGCGACTATGTAAAAATGCTCGGCTTTAATTATCGTGAAATGGAAGAACAGGGAATTATGACGCCGCTTTTGAACCTTAACTGTTCATTCGGCAAGCCTGCGCTTTATGACGATGAAATTATTTTACGCACAAAGGTAATTTTAATTTCAGCCGCAAGAATTACTTTTTCATACACAGTAAAGAGAATAGAGCCTGACGGCTCGGAAACAGAACTCGGCTACGGTACTACCGAGCACGGATTTGTCGATTCAAAGACATTCCGCCCGATAAGCATAAGAAAGCGTATGCCCGAGCTTTACGAAAAGATAAAACAATTTACATAAACCTTGAGGAATGAATAATATGGACAACGAAAATATGGAAAATGGAGTATTTAATCACGGAAGAATAAAAGATGTCGATGTGAAGGAAGAAATGAAATCAAGTTTTCTTGACTACTCGATGAGCGTTATTATCTCCCGTGCGTTACCTGATGTTCGTGACGGTTTAAAACCTGTTCACAGGCGTATTCTCTACACAATGTACGAAAAGGGTCTTGACCCTAACAAGCCGTACCATAAGTGCGCAGACACCGTAGGTGCTGTGCTCGGTGCGTATCATCCTCACGGTGATGCGTCTGTTTACGATGCGCTTGTTCGACTTGCACAGGACTTTTCAATGAGATATATGCTTGTTGACGGCCACGGTAACTTCGGTTCGGTTGACGGTGACCCGCCTGCCGCATACAGATACACAGAGGCGAGAATGAGCAAGATTTCTTGCGAAATGCTTACCGATATTGACAAAAAGACGGTCGATTTTCAGCCTAACTTTGATGACAGACTTGAAGAGCCAACCGTACTTCCGAGCAGATTTCCTAACCTGCTTGTAAACGGTTCTGACGGTATCGCCGTAGGTATGGCTACAAAGATTCCTCCGCACAACCTCGGCGAAACCATTGACGCCGCTTGTGCGCTTATTGATAATCCCGATATTGACCTTGCCGGTCTTATGGACTATATGCCCGGCCCTGACTTTCCGACAGGCGGCATTATTATGGGCAGAAGCGGTATAAGAGCTACTTATGCGACCGGCAGAGGTAAAATTACCGTGAGAGCCAAAACAGAGATTGTAGAGGCTAAAAACGGCAGATACAAGATTATTGTTACCGAACTGCCTTATCAGGTCAACAAGGCAAGACTTATCGAATACATTGCCGACCTTGTGAAAGACAAGAGAATTGACGGTATTTCTAACATTGAGGACCACTCCGACCGTCAGGGTATGCATATTGAAATTGATGTTAAGCGTGAAGCGTCCGCAAGCATTGTTCTTAACAACCTCTTTAATCTTACACAATTACAGACAACTTTCGGCGCAATTATGCTTGCAATTGTTGACGGTGTGCCTAAGATATTAAACCTTAAGGAAATGCTTACAGAGTATGTAAACTTCCAGCAGGAAATCATACGCAGAAGAACGGAATTTGACCTTAAAAAGGCAAAGGACAGAGAGCATATCCTTGAGGGCTTGAAGATTGCGATTGACTTTATTGACGAGGTAATCTCAATCATCAGAAATAGTAAAGACCAGGCTACCGCTAAGGTAAACCTTATGGAGCGCTTTGGTCTTGACGATGTTCAGGCACAGGCAATTGTTCAGATGCGTTTAGGTCAGCTCACAAATATGGAGCGCACAAAAATTGAAGACGAAATTGCCGCTTTAAAGACAAAAATCGAAGAATACAACGCTATTCTTGCCGATGAGGGCAGACAGCGTGAAATTATCAAGGAAGAGCTTATTGTAATCAGAAATAAGTTTGCAGATCCGAGAAGAACGGAAATCTGTGCTGTCAACGGCGAAGTTGACATTGAGGATCTTATTCCGAATCAGGAATGCGTGCTCACACTTACTCAATTCGGCTATGTAAAGCGCCTTGCTGTTGATACCTACAAGATTCAGAACAGAGGCGGCCGTGGCGTATCGGGTATGTCACGCAGAGAAGAAGATGTTGCGACTGAAATGTTCGTAATTAATTCTCACGATTATGTACTGTTCTTTACCGATAAGGGCAGAGTGTACAGGCTCAAGTGCTATGAAGTGCCGGAGGGAAGCCGTCAGTCAAAGGGTATGAATATTGCAAATCTGCTCCCGATTGCGGCGGACGAAAAGGTAACTTCTATGATTAGAGTGCCTGAATTTGACGAGGAAAAGTACCTTGTTATGGTTACAAAGCAGGGTATTATAAAGAGAATTTCTCTCAATGCATATAATACCGCAAGAAAAGGCGGACTTATTGCCCTTGAACTTAACGAGGGTGACGAGCTTGCATGGGTAAGACTTACAGACGGCAATCAGCAGGTTATTGTGGCTACAAAGAACGGCCTTGCTATCAGATTTGAAGAAACCGATGTTCGTCCTATGGGTAGACAGGCAAGAGGCGTTAAGGCTATTTCTCTGCGTGAGGGCGACTGCGTTGTGGGTATGTGCGTTGTTACAAACGATGACCTTATTCTTACTGCGTCCGAAACAGGCTTTGGCAGAATTTCAAATGTAAGCGACTACCGCTTGCAGAGCCGTGGCGGTAAGGGTATTACCAACTACCACACCGAAAAATACGGAAATGTTGCAGCTGTCAGTGCGGTTAAGCTTGACGAGGATATTATCATTATTTCGCAGGAGGGCGTAATTATCAGAATTGCCGCCGATACTGTAAGAATCTGTAACAGACCGAGCAAGGGCGTTACTCTTATGAGAATAGGCGAAAACGATAAGGTAGTTACTGTTGCAAGAGCACCTCACGAGGACAGTGAGAGCGAAAAAACAGAGGAAACAGCCGAAGAAGAAACTTCCGAGGAGAATACTGCCCCTGAAACAAATGCCGAAGAGAATACAGAAGAATAAATAAAAAATATAGCCTTCCCGTAAAAAGGAGGGCTATAACATATTTTGATAAAAGTAATTGTCGGGTAAAAATTATGGTTTAGCACAGTTAATCGCAAGGCTAAGATTAAATAATTTAAAAATTTAGGTCAAGCCTTTTTAAAGGTTGACCAAACTTTTCTAATTTTTTGGCAGAGAGCGTGTTTTTTACTTTATTAACCTGAATATTAAATCACATATTTCCGACAAAACCAACACTTTGACTAATCAAACGAGGTAATAGGTATGAAAAAAATTGTGCCTGTACTGTTTGCTTTGGTGCTTGCCTTTTCTTTTGCGGCTTGTAAAGAGCAGAAAACAATTGTAAAAGGCGGTACGGCTTCACTTGACGAAATTCTTGCTTACACAAAGGAAAAAGCGCAGGAGGACAGCACCAATGTGAACGGCAAAAGATATAATATAAATATTGAGAAATTTACCGAGCGCTATAACGAAATAATGTTTCGTTCGGGCGGTGACGAATATCTCAGTATGGAAAATTGGAAAAGGCTCGGAGAAACCAAAAAAGACGCTAACGGAGTTGAGTATTTTTGTTATTACTATGATATAGACAATGCCGAGCTTACCGTGGCGGTTGAGTCACGCAGTCACAAAATAATGAATGTCGGCTGCGGCACTACTATGTCAAAGTATGTGTCTATTGACGGCGAACATCAGTACAGCGAAAGAATACTTAATATGTCGGCTGTTATGGCTGCTGCCGTCGGAGGCTACACAAGCGATGATGTTGAGCTGTTTGAAAAGATTTTTAACGAAACTACCTTTGAAAACAAAAGTTCGCTTGCTTATGAAAACAATATTTTTAACCTTACTACAGGCAAAAAAGGCAAAAAAGACGAAAATAACGACAGTACAATGCTTTTTAGGTATTTTCCCGTTACCGACGAGCATTTGACCGAGTGGAATATTCCTACTTATTCAGAGTAAAGAGGTATTGTTATGACTCCCGAAAAACTTACAGAAATTTTATATCTTGCAGAAAATTTAAAGAAAAATACCAGACACAGTTGGCTTTCAAACGGCAGGCGAGAGAGCGTTGCCGAGCATAGCTGGAGATTGTCGCTGTTTGCTTATTTTGTAAAAGATGAGTTTCCAAATGTAGATATGGACAAGGTGATTATGATGTGTATTTTTCATGACCTTGGCGAGGCTTTTACAGGGGACATTCCGTCATTTTATAAGACGAGCAATGACGAAGAAATCGAAAAGCATAAACTTTGCGAATGGTTAAATACTCTCCCACAGCCTTATAAAGATGAGCTTACTTCTCTTTATAAAGAAATGGACGAGCTTAAAACCGAAGAGGCAAAGCTCTGGAAAGCTATGGATAAACTCGAAGCGTCAATTCAGCATAACGAGGCGGAAATCCGTACATGGCTGCCGCTCGAATATGAATTAAACCCCGTTTACGGCGAAAAAGAATGCGGCTTTAATGAATATATGAAAAGCCTGCAGGAATACACAAAGCAATTATCTTTGGATAAGATTGCGAAGGAAAGTAAGAAAGATTGAAAAATGCACCAAAAAGTTTCTGACTTTTTGGTGCATTTCTTTGTGTATCATTTTTTGAGAGATTTTTATACAAATTCAAGTTTTAATTTTTTACCCATACCTTTTGCAATTCTTTCAATTGTTTTTAAAGATGGATTTGCACAGCCGTTTTCAATTTTACTTATATCGCCCTGTGCAATTCCCGTGGCTTCGGAGAGTTGTTTTTGAGTCATATTCATTTCTTTTCTACAATCAAGAATTGCATTGATAAGTTGGTATTCAGGCTCTAAAGCATCATATTCACTCTTAAAATTTTCATCTTTTAATCTTTCATTTAAAGTTACTCTGAAATTTTTAGACATAATCAAATCTCCTCTCGATTAAGATAATCATTTCTGTATTTTTTAGCTAAAGTAATTTCAGCTTTTGGAGTTTTTTGCGTTTTCTTTATAAATCCGTTTGTAAGTATTATTTTTTGCCCAATTACAAAGAAATAAAAAATTCCGGTAATATCATTTCCGACTTTATTTCTGATTTCAAAAATACCGTCTTCAATATGTTTTGAAAATGGCTCTCTAAGTTCATTTCCTCTAATTTCAAGCAATTCAAGATTTTTAAATATTTTTGCCTGCATTTTGTTATCTTGTTTTAAAATGAATTCTTCAACAGGACAGGTTCCGTTTTCTAATTCATAATATTCAACACAAAAACTTATTTATACAACACCTTTATATAATTATTATATAGTATATATCCTATATTATCAAGAGCATTTATAATTGACACAATATAATAAGTGTTATTTAGAAAAAGTCAAGGCAGTTAGTGTTTTATACTGTTATCGCAGACATAAAAATAACCGCCCAACTATTTGACAAGCAAGTGTTGGACGATTATTTAATCCGAAAACATAATAAAGACTGATTGCTTTATTATATTTTTTCTGTAACTTATTATATATTAATCAAAACGGGCGTGAGGCTCGTTTTTTATTTTAAAAATTATCTGTTTGGAACATTATAATTGAAAGTGCGGCGAGAGGTGCGGTTTCCGCTCTTAAAATTCTTTTGCCGAGGGTTGCCGGACTGCCTCCGTTTGCGATGATTTTATCAACTTCGGACTGCTCAAATCCGCCCTCACTGCCGATAAACATTGCTATACTTTTTGGCTTTTTATCGAGAATTTTATTTACTTTTTCTCCTCCAAGTTCGTAAAAAATAATCTGTTTTTCGCTTTCAAGGCTCATTTGTGCGGCTTTTTCAAAGCTCACGCAGTCGCAAACCTGCGGGATGATTCCTCTTCTGCTCTGCATTGCCGCCTGCAAAGCTATCTTTTGCCAACGCTCGCATTTTTTCTTTATTGACTTTGCGTCAGGTCTTGAAACGCATCTTGCCGAGAGCATGGGAACTATTCTTGATATGCCGAGTTCAACGCATTTTTGCACAATATAGTCCATTTTATCGCCCTTTGGCAGAGCCTGATACAGGGTTACGAATACATCGGGTTCATTCTCACACGGCCTTTTTTCCGTAATTTTTACCGCAGAATATTCGGCTGTAATCTCTGTGAGTACACATTCGCACTGCGTATTGTCGGGGGTAACCAGCGTGAGTTCTTCGCCTTTTTTCATTCGCAATGATTTTGATATATGTCGTGCGTTTTCACCTGAAATAACATAGGTGTCGGAAGTGATATTTTCATCTGTAAAAAACCAAGCCATTTAAAAAACCTCTTTTTATTTTGTTGAGGGATTAGCAGGTATAAAGTAAACGGATTAAAAAACTATCTGTAATTTTAAATTTCTAATCTAATCGTTTTGCTAAACCCTGAGCTGTATAAAATCTAATATTTATGTTTTTAATATACCAAAAATACCGCATAAATGCAAGTTTTTACCGCTTTTGTATATACGCACTTTGCCTGTATATACTATATATAGAAAAGAAAATCGTAAAAGGGAGTTTATGTATGCAATTAAAAGGTTCGCAAACAGAGAAAAATCTTGAGGCGGCTCTTGCCGGTGAGTCGATAGCAAGAAACAAATATACATTCTATTCAGATAAGGCAAAAGCCGACGGATACGAACAGATAGCCGAGCTTTTTGAAGAAACCGCAAAGAACGAAAAAGCCCACGCACAGATATGGTACAATCTTCTGAAAGGAAAAACGAGTACAACGGAAGAAAACCTACAGCTTGCTTCGGACGGCGAATATTACGAATGGAATGAAATGTATCCGCAGTTTGCAAAGACAGCAAGAGAAGAGGGCTTTGACTTTATAGCAGGTTTGTTTGAAAAGGTTGCCGAGATAGAAAAGCAACACGAAGAAAGGTTTAAAACTCTGCTTAATAATGTACAGGAAAAACTTGTTTTTTCAAAAGACGGAGATGCGGTATGGATATGCCGAAACTGCGGTCATATTTGCGTCGGAAAAACCGCTCCGACCGTGTGTCCTGTCTGTGCTTACCCACAAAGTTTTTTTCAGCTGAAAAGCAATAATTATTAAAAAGAAAATTAAATAAAAAATAGTTAAAAATTGAGTTTTAGAGATAAAGCTCAATTTTTTATTTTGTAAAAAGCACAGTATTTAAGCGGTTATTTTAAAATTTATAAAGATAGAAATAGGCATATTTTTATTTGTAATACTTTTGTAATATATGCTGATTTTTAGTTACAAACTTGTTACAAATCGGTATCTAAAAAGTAAACTTTCATTTTCTTGCAATTTGACTACAAATTTGCAGGATTTTAATTCAAAAAACGAAAAAATAATTTGCTAATACAGAAAAAAAGTCGAAATCGTTGTGCATTTTCCATAAAAACTTTACTTTCTTGCTATTTGACATATTCAAAACATAAGCCTATAATAACGCCGTTGCTTGCGAACAGCTTTAACAAGCGTTACAACAGCCTTCACAAGTAACCAAATTTTAGAAAAAAGCCAAACGGAAAGCGGTTTTTGCGCTTGCAAAAATCACTGAAGAAAGGAAGAATTTCTTATGATGCTAAAAACATTTTCAAAGCCTGCAATTAAATGGACGGTCGCAGCAATTCTTTGTGCAACTCTTTCTGCAGGAGCTTTGGTAAATGCAGTAGCAGCCACAGCTACAGCAGATGAAGTTACCGCAAGCAAAACTTATGTTGAAAGCTCAACAGAGTTTGAGGTGGGCAACGGCGATGTTGTTGTAAGCACAAACAAAAACTTCAATATGTCTTTTGATGTAATCAAGGCAAATAAAATCACAATCGACAACTGCGGTGAAAAGCAGACTATATCTCTTGCAAAGGGTACGGTTGAGGAAGTTCTTGACAGAACAGGAATTACCCTTACAGACAACAAGAGCGTTACACCGTCACTTAACACAGTAATCACAGACGATACGAACATTTATGTTTACAACGCAAAAAACATTAAGCTAACAACAAACGGCACAGAGATGAGCGTAAAAGCCCCTGAGGGCACAGTAGAAAACGCTCTTAATATTCTTGGCTACACTGTTACTGACAATGATATTTTAAGCGTTGACAAAAATGCTCAGGTTGAGGACGATATGGAAATCATCCTCAAAAAGGTAACATATGTTGACGAGAAATCAACAGAGAAAATCTCTTACAAAACAGTTGAAAAAGATTCTGACGATATTATGACAGGCGAGTCTGAGGTATCTCAAAACGGTGCAGACGGTGAAAAAGAAGTAACCAAGAGATGTAAATACATTGACGGTAAGTACGCTTCAACAAAGGTAATCGGCGAGAAGGTTACAAAAGAGCCGGTTGACAAGGTTATTCTTAACGGCACAAAGAGAGGCACTATAACCGATACAAGCGGCGCACCTGTTTCATACCGCTATATGGTTTCGGGTTCGGGTACAGCCTATACGGCGGCTCCGGGTTCACTTACAGCAACAGGCGCAACAGTTTACGAGGGCGGCGTTGCGGTAAACCCTGCAATCATTCCTTACGGTTCAAAGCTCTACATTGAGGCGGCAGACGGCAGTCATGTTTACGGCTATGCAACCGCTGTTGACACAGGCGGAGCATTGATGGACGGTTCGGCTATAGTTGACCTCTTCTACTTCAGCTACGATGACTGCGTAAACTTTGGCAGAAGAGATGTTAATGTGTATGTTCTTTAATATATAAATTTAAGCGGAAGTGCGTTTGCATTTCCGCTTTTTCTGTAAAAATAATATAATGCTTGATTTATCGGCAAATATAAGCTATAATATACGAAAAGTGTAAATTCGCATTGAAAGGATTTTGAAATATGAAGAAGATTATCTCTGCATTGTTGATGGCATCTGTAATTGCAATTTCAGCAGCAGGCTGTGGATATAATGATGCTCTTGAGCAGGCGTCTAAGGCAAACCAGCAGACAACATCTGCAAGTCAGTCATCGGATTCTACATCTGACGAAACAAGCAAGGTGACAGACGCCGATTACAAAGATACCTTTGACGGACTTTGCAGCTATATGCAGGATAAGGGTTATTATACAGACAAAGCTGTCAAAACAGAAATGGACGCATCTTTTATCGGTGCAAAGCAGGGCGTTAAGTACAGCATAAGCAATAACCTTGCTATTGAGCTTTATGAGTACGATACAACTAAACTCAACGGTACAGCAAAAGAAATCGTTAAAGAGGTAAAGGACAGCAACAGCTTTACTATTATCGAGGGTTATCCTGTAAATGCGGCTTACCTTTCAAATAACGGCAAGTATCTTATGATTTACAACGATACAAAAATAGACAAGAACAACCCTAAAAAAGACTCAAACGAGTATAAGGCAAGAGAAAATGCGGTTGAGGACTTCCTTGCATTTAAAAATTGATTTGTAATTTAATAAGCATAATTAAAAGGAGATACCGAGCGTGGTATCTCCTTACTTTTTGTTTATTCTCAAAATTTATTACCGCAATAAGGGCAGAAGTTCATATCAACAGGCGATTGCTTACCGCATTTGGCACAAATCTTTTCGGCAGAATTATTTTCCGCTTTTTCTGTATTATTAAATACAGGTTGAGGAACGAAATCCTGCGGCGGTGTTTGCGGTGTCGGCTGAACATTATTAACTCTGTTGTCTGCATATGGATTCTCATAAACAAATTGCTGTGAAGGCTGATTATCAATCGGCTGATTGTTTGGAACAACAGGCGGAGCAAACGGTGTGCCGTTATTCTGATTAAACGGCATCTGCGGCTCATTGTCGTGAACAGGCTCGCTATCTCTGTAAAAGCGTGTTGCTTCGCTGTCGACAGGTGAAAGCATAAGGCTGTCGGTTGTTTTCTTTATATAGTTAAAGTACATTAAAGCCACAATGCTTACGAATATAAACGGAATAAGCTCTATAATACCGCAAACTAAGGTAATAGGGTAAAAAGTATTTGCAACATTTGTTACTGTATCAAAAAGCTCTGAATTGTTTACAAAATTGCTTGAGAAATTCACACCCGATCTTTCAAGTGTTCCGGATATTTGATTGGCAAAGTAAAACAAAGCGTCAATCGAGCCTGATATAAACATATATCCTATAACAGACGATATAACAGAGATTACCGCATAAACAAAACCCGATACGGCGGTTGCCTTTGCGCCCGCTTTTGTAATAAATACAGATGAAAGCGAATACTTAATGCCTTTTGTAAGTTTACAGGAGGCAAGGAAAAAGATAAACTCGCAGAGAGTACTGATAAAATTAATACCCAGCAGTATAGCAGAAGTTCGGAAAATATCTTCGGGCACATCAGAGCCGAATACAATTAATAAAATAACCAATATCAATGATACTGCAAGCGATATTCCCGTAAAAGCGGTAAAGATAATTGTAAGTACCCTTAAAAATGTAACAGGCGGTTTTAGCTTTACGATAGGCCTGCGGCTTCTTGCTGTGCAGAACAGCAATATAAATGCAAACAAAAAGGCTAAAGTCGATATATCAATAGAAAAAGATAAATTGACATTCTCATTTTTTTCTATAATGTATTTGAATGAAATCATCATAGAAGAAACCGCTGTGACTATTTTGCAAATAGTAGGTACACAAAAGGTAAGTGCAGTGATAAGGATAATAGGTTTTCTGAAAAAACCTCTAAGTATATCAACATTGTGTTGATACGGATTAAAAGGCTGGTTCATAGTTTTCCTCCGATTAAATTGATAATTATATTTTATAATATAGTATAATTAATTGCAATAGAAAGAAATAATTTATACAAAGTTGTCGATATAAATTGTTATTAATGTATTTAGTTAAGCTAAAGCAATTTTAATTGTAAGAAAATAAAGAAAAATACATTGATTATATAGACTGTATTAATATAATATTGAAAATCATTATGCTTAAGTAAAACATAACTACTATATATTGTAGTTGTGTAAATAAAAAAGTCGAATATAGTCGTATTTAAAATAAAATAGGAATTTTTTTAAAGTTTTTTTAAAAAAGTGTTGACATTTGGTAAAGTAAATGATATAATAATTGAGCACTTGAGAGTGACACGGAAAATTCCGATAAACACTAAGTGCGTAGGACCTTGAAAATTAAACAACGAAAAGATAAAGGAACCCGTAATACTTTGAGGATACTCAAAGATTTACAGTGAGATGCACACAACAAAGCATCAGAAAT
>NZ_JADNHD010000017.1:0-46299 GCF_015553695.1 Ruminococcus sp. BSD2780120874_150323_B10 | reverse complement strand
TAAGTGGTGGTTGCTCATTACGGTGTAGCCTGTGTTGCGTTCCACACGGAAAACTGCCATAGCTTCATCACTCCTTTGCTTTAGATTTGTTGCGCAGTAGAACGCGGATTTTGAGGGGTAAGGTATCTTTTCCTTGCTTCCTCTGTTTTGCGTTCTGTAAGCCCGATAAATCAAGGCTTTTTTTGCCCCTACTGCGTAACATGAGGGCATAAAAATAGCGACGTTCCTGTTCTCCCAGTGAGAGAGTGAGAAACGCCGCTGTGCGGGTCGCTATTTCATTTCTTCTGCTATCAGTTCTTGCATGACTTCTCCAAAGTCTGCCATGAAAGAAAAGATGAAGTATTCCAAAACGTCGGGGTCTGCGTCCATAGGCTCGGCTTCCTCTGAAAAAGGCAAGCCCATTAGCCCATAAAGCAGTTTGATGATTTTGAACAGCTTGCCCCGGTCGGTGGGGTTGTTCATGGTTACAAGTACGTTGGTAAGGCGGTTGATTGTTTCCATGTCGCCGCCTGTCGTTACCCATACCATTTCCGCGAACGGCTGCGTGATTGCCCCGGCGACAAGGTTTATCTTATTCTTGCCGATTTCGCCGGACGGAAGTATAATACCCTTAGTCAAAAGTTCGTTTTTCATGTCGTCCTCCTTATATTCTGTGGTGCTAAAATGGTGCCCGGTCTTACAAAAACACCTTATGCGGAGATATGACAAGAAAAATGAAGATATGCGGAAAACCTTGATTTTAAGCCATTTTCACATTGGTTTATAAACATTTGTGAGGACTTATAAAAGGTTTTGCGTCTATCAAATCAATAAAAAATCCCTGCTTGCAGTATTATCTGCAAAAAATAATCATCAGATTTTATTAGATAAATGGTTATTAGTGGTTTGGCATAAGAGTTGTGTAATCTGGGATACACAAGCCAAGCATATAGAGTTTTACTCTATTTTAATCTCTTGATATACATAATATTAGGAGGTTTTAATATGAAAGAATCATTAGTGTGTTGCAGTATACCCCGCAATCTTCTGCTTAAACAGGATTACGACAAGAGTATAGATAAAGCTGAACATACAGACAACCGCATTTCTTCGGATTTCTATAATGTAATAATAGATGTCCTCATCGAAATGCTTAATATAGATTAAAATATAAACTTTGAAAATCATCTGTGCAGTTGCTTTTCAGTGACTGCACTTTATTAAATTATAAATACATATTATTAAAATGAAGAATTATTCTTATAGGAGTGGTATATATGGAAGAAACAATAAAAGCAGTCGGATATGCACGATTTTCTTCTTCAATGCAACGAGAAGAATCTATAACAGCTCAAAAAAGATATATGATGATGTATGCCAAAAGAAACAATATGGAAGTCATTGATTGGTATTGTGATGAAGCAAAATCAGCTAAAACAGTCAACAGACCTGCATTTCAGAAAATGATAAATGACGCAAAGAACAATCCTGAATTTAAGGCGGTATTGGTACATAAAACAGACAGATTTTCAAGAAATCTGAGTGATAGTATTCAATACAAAAAACTTCTTGAAGAATACGGTGTGCAAGTCATATTTGTTAATGAACGTTTTGAAAATAATCCTGAAAGTCATTTGTTATATCACATAATGGGTTCGGTCAATCAGTTCTACAATGAAAATCTTGCAAGAGAAGTAATGAAAGGACTGAAAGAAAATGCTTATCAATGCAAATTTACTGGTGGCAGACCACCTTTAGGATATGATGTTGACAAAGACCTTAAGCTTGTCATAAATGAAAAGGAAGCCGAAGCAGTTAGATTGATATTTGAAATGTCTGCCGAGGGATACGGCTACGGAGAAACAATAGACAAGCTGAATATTCTCGGATACAAAACTAAAAAAGGATTGCCATTTGTAAAAAACAGTTTGTATGAAATACTAAAAAATGAAAAATACAAAGGTACATACATTTTTAACCGCAGTTGTTCCGCAAATGCTTTGAATAAAAGGAACAATCACAGAAGAAAGCCTGAAGAAGAAATAATTATGATTGAAAACGGCTGTCCTGCAATTGTATCATCAGGATTGTGGCACAGAGCAAATGCAGTCAAAAAGGCAACTCGAAGCAGTTATACAAATGCCAAAAATACATATCTGCTAACAGGTCTTATACATTGCAGAGAATGTGGCGGAAAATTTCACGGAAATGTTCGCTACAACAAAAATAACACAAATCTGGTATATAGATGTAGTTCCAAGAAGAATAAAAGAAAATGTGAATCAAAAGAAATAAGGTGCGAATATCTTGACAGCTTTGTTATTGATAAGTTTGTTGAATTCTTCTTTAATGATGATAATATAAAAGTAATAACAAAGCAACTCAATGAGCAATACAACAAATCCTGTATATCGGATTTGGAATACAACGAAGCAAAATAAACCTTAAAAATTCTTGAAAAGAGCAGAAACAATCTCGTTGAAGCAATAGCCAAAACAGGCATAAATGACATAATGTCAGACAAAATCAAAGAGTATGAAGAACAAATCAAAAAGACTGCCGAGTTCATTCAAAAGTATGAAAAGCAAAAAATTGACAGAGTAATAACGGAAGATGAAGTCAGAGAACAAATAAATCATTTAAAGGATTACTTTTACAACCCTAAGAATATAATAAGAACAAAATTTGTTCTTTCTCAATATATAGACAGAATTGACATCTCAAACGAAAATGTTCAGGTGCAATTCAAAGTATCAATGTCCCCATCAGATAATACTGATGGGGATTGTTTTTGTGTTCATACTGAGATGATAAAGAGGAAATATCTTTTTGATTATGTCTGCGAAAAGGTTGATTTTGAGCAATGGAACATAGAAAAACTGAACAAATCAGAATCGGAACATAGAAAAAGTGACTTATTTGGTGGACACTGACCGTATGCATACTCACAATACTAAAAATGCGATTGGAATGGGAGTCTTTGGGTATATGGTGGGTTATTCTGTGTACGGTTATATGATTTATATTGAAGCATTTTTTACTACATAAATGATTATCTTTTTGTCTAAAACACCGCATAGATATGGGAATTATCATAAACAGAAAAAGTCACGACTGCATATGCAATCGTGACCGAGTTGGTGGAGATGAGGGGAATCGAACCCCTGTCCGAAAAGTATTTGCCAAGGCTTTCTACGAGCGTAGTTGTCGTTTTAAAATTCCCTTACCGCAGCACCCGACAACGGGTTATACGGCTCGGTAGCTTCTAATGTGTGACACAGCCCGAAGCATTGCTGTATTCACATTTACCACTAATCGACGCCCCTTACACAGCCGTGGTACTCTGTGCAGGAACGAGCAGCTTACGCTGCTAATCTAACTGTAGTTTTGTCAGTTATTTTAAAAGTTGCGGATTTTATAGTGGCTCTCCGCACCACTGCTCGCTTACCGAGGTTCACGCTCCCCGTCGAAGCCTTTACATCCCCGGATATAAACAAAGTTTAGCCTGTTTTAGGACTATCATTATACTATATATAACAAGCATTGTCAATCGCTTTTTGTCATATATGCTAAATTATCAAATTTTATTTAAAGACTGACAAAATGAGCCGCACAAATTAATGTACGGCTCTTTGTTATTATTTGCTGTGCTTATCTTTTTTCTTTTTTATATGAATTTCGGGAACTGCCACTGTATCATAAATAACAGATTCGTCGGCATTAGGTTTTTCGCTTGATATTTGCTTTACCTTACCTGTGTGAATTTCAGGAAAAGCAAGGTTTTCGGTTTCTACAAAATATTTATCCTTATCCTTCATAATATTACCTCCATTTTACAACAGATTAATAAAGAATGTGATTGTAAGGCTGTTAAGAAAATCTGCAAACAAGCTGCCTACTATAGGAATAATCAGATATGCTTTTACAGAAGGCCCATACTTTTCACAGATTGCCTGCATATTTGCCATAGCGTTAGGAGTTGCGCCCATACCAAATCCGCAAGTACCGGCTACTAATACCGCCGCATCGTAATTCCTGCCCATTACATTGAAAACCACAATATAAGAGAATAGGAACATTAGAGCTACCTGTCCTGCAAGCAATATAACAAGCGGAAGTGCAAGGTCAGCAAGCTGCCAGAGTTTTAGTGTAATCATTGCAATGCCGAGGAAAAGCGAAAGGCAAATACCGCCGAGGTCGTTAATTTCACCCATATGAATTGTAATTTTGCCTGTGTATTCGCCGATATTACGCATAATTGCCGCTGCAATCATTGCTCCGATGTAGATTGGAAATGTCATACCTGTGAGCGAGAGCAATTTTGAAAATATCGTGCCGATACCTACCGCAATAATAAGCTGAAATACAGCCGGCGCATACATTGAAAAATGTCTTTCGTGCTTTTCTTCTTCTTCAACAAGAAGAGTATCGTCATCATTTTTGATTGTTTCAAGAAGATTGTGCTTTTTAATAAGTCTGTTGCCGATTGGGCCACCCATAAGCGAACCTGCAACAAGACCAAATGTTGCCGCCGCAGTGCATACAGTTGTTGCTCCGCTAATACCGAAGTCCTCAAGCACCGGACCGAATGCACCTGCCGTACCGTGACCGCCTACCATTGGGATTGAACCCGTTGTCATACCCGTAAGCGAATCAAGTCCGAGGAGATTTGCAAGTCCTATGGCTGTGAAGTTCTGAGTTATTATAAGAACAATTACAAGTACAAGAAAAATAAGCAACGGTTTTCCACCGCTTTTAAGTACCTTTAAGTTTGCCTGGAAACCTACCGAGGTAAAGAAAAATACCATACATACTTCTTTTAAAGTATCGTCAAAATCAATTTCAAGTATTCCTGTAGAATAGCAAATCAAAGTAAATATTGCGAATATCAATCCGCCAATTACCGGTGCGGGAATACAGAATTTTTCAAGAAAAGAAATTTTTCTTTTAAGGAAAGCTCCTAATATCAGTACAACTACAGCAACTGCGATTGTCTGATACATATCAAGTGTAATGCTCAATGTTTACATTCCTTTCGCAGTTATTCTGCTGTTTTTACTTCAATGCCTTTTTCACTGTAATATTCTGCCGCACCGCTGTGGAACGGAATATTTACACCTGTTACGGCATCTTTTTCTATAATATCAAGGTCAGCCGAAACAGTAAGCTGAAGTTCGTTTGCGTTATCAAACACAAGTTTTGTAAGTGTTTTCACCTTATCATTTGAAAGTCTGTCACTTACAATAAGTACCGATTTTACTCCAACGGTATTTACATCCTTAGTCTGACCGTTGTATGTGTTTCCGTCAACCTTGCAGTCAATGTACGAATACGCTGATTTAAGCTTGTCTGACGCTTCTTTGTCAATGCTAAGAAGTTTTATGTCGCACTGTCTTGAAAGCTCTTCCACAACTGTGGCGTTTATGCCGACTGTCCAAAACAAAGCGTCAACCTCACCCGATACGAGTGCCTTGGCTGAATCCCCATAATTAAAGTTTTCCTCTTTAACCATTTTTTCATTCAAACCGTATGCGGATAAAATCTGTTTTGCATTGAGTTGTGAACCCGATTCTTCTTCACCGACGCTGACCGTTTTACCGAGTAAATCATGAACGCTGTTAATGTCAGAATCTGCCCTTACTATAATATGGCACACTTCGGTGTAAAGAGCCGCAACAGCGCTGTAATCTTTATATGCTGTTTTAAATGAATTTTCTCCGTTATATGCGTCGCTTATAATATCAGATTGAGCAATTGCCGCATCAAGATAACCTTGTGACAGCAAACGAACATTTGCCGCAGAGCCTGCTGTGGTCTTTACTTCAATCTTAAGAGCGCTGTCATTTTCGGCAAGCTGTTTTAATGAAGTTGCCGCCTGATGATAAACACCGCCCAAACCTGCCGCTCCGAATCGAATACTTCCGTCCCCCATCGAACAACCGCAAAGCAAAACAGTTAACACAACAAGCAGAAGTGCAATAATTTTTTTCATCTTACCGCCTCTTTTTTTAATAGAAAAGAGGAATTGTAAACAGCGTACAATTCCCCGATATTTACAATTGATTATAACATATTTAGTGTAAAAATGTCAAACCTGCAAATTGCTAATTAAGTTTCAATTCAACCTTGCTGCCGCCTGACTTTTCTTTAGTTACGACAAGCTGTTTGTCTATCTCACTTCTAAGTTCAGCCACATGAGATATGATACCGACAAGTCGATTATTTTCTGAAAGTCCCGACAGTGCTTGCATTGCCTGTCTTAAAGTTTCTTCATCAAGCGAACCGAATCCTTCGTCAACAAACATTGTTTCCATTTTAATGCCGCCTGCCGATTGTTTTGTAAAACCGTTTCCTCTCGCCTTTTTCCTTTCATACTCGGGATTGCGTTTCACGGTATACTGCTTGTTGCCGTTTACAAAGGTCAGTTCAACTGTTGTAGGAGTATCGTTAGCGTTCCAGCTCTTCACGCTGATTTGACGCTGCAAGCTGATCCGCACAGGCACGCGGATATAGAGAAATACTTTCATTTGGCTTCTCCTTCTGATGTAACTTTGCATAAGTCCTGATATACTTACCTTTATTACTTTACAAAAAGCAATACAAGAAGTATAATAAATATCACAATTTAGTAATATTAAATGCATAAAATCAAAAAATCCCAAATAATTTCCAGTTAAAATATATAATAGGAATAGGAGCATATAAATGAAAAACAAAATCTTATCAGCAATAATATCCATCGTGCTTATGATTTCACTTGTAGGATGTCAGCAGAATAATACCATTATTAAGCCTTATGTAGAAACAAAAATGGTCACGGAAAACAGCCAATTAGATTTAGTAACCTTTACATTTGAGTCGCCCGACAGCTGGACAACTGTAGCCGCAGATAAAGATTCACTTATTTGCAGGAGTCCATCATCAAACGAATCGGAGGAATATAAAAACTATATTTCTCAGGATTATTTAGTTATTTCAAACTATACTACAAATGATATTTTGCCGGTATCAGACGAATACAAACAGGGCTATGAAGATTTGTTCAAAGGAACATATGACGGAATAGAAAAAATCATCAGCGACAGCATTGAACACATAAATATAAGCAAATATTTGGACAGCTTACCTGACGGAGAAACCGGCTCGAAGTACAGTTTTTCAGATTTATTGAATATTCTTTCAGATCCTGACAGCTTTCCTGATTATGAAATTCCTGATTCCCTGCGCAACAAAACGTGGGCATCTGATTTTAAATATACAGAATATCAAGGGAAAGACGGTAAAATTATTACTGTAGAATATTCATACTTGGTTGATGATATTACGCATAAAGCTATTAATTGTTATAGAGATGATAATTACTCAGTATGCGGTGCTTTTGGTGATAGCAACGAGATTTCTTCAGGAGATGTTGCTTTATGGGTTGCAAATACCCTTGAGGTTTCCGAACATTACAAAATTGATGACGGAGCGGTATTAATAGAAGGAAAAGACTATTAATTATTAAATTTCCAATAGTAACATACTTTTTTAGAAAATTAAAGATATTATAAATAAAAACAGACCGCTACTGTAGTGTAACGATCTGCTGTAAGGGAAGGAAAAGTTTAGATAACTTTTTCAGCGTGCTGTTGCGATTGATAAAAACTTCTTCATATTGTTACTCCTTACATAATAATCTTTTCTTTTTATAGAACCAGAAAAATGATACTGTCGCTGTGAGCATTAAAAATACTGTTACAACAGTTGTGTAACTTACAATTGCGCCTGTTTTGATTGTGTTAGTATCATTTTCTACAACTGTGTTTTGATTTTCTGTTGTTTGTGTTGCAGTCTGAACTGTAGTGAATTGTGTGGTTGTTTCTTCGATTGTAAGAATTACATCTGTTTTTGCACTTTCGGCAGCCGCTGCATATGCGCAGCAAACTGTCGAAATAACACATAAAGCTAAAACTACGGTAATAACGGTTTTTTTCATAATTAACCTCGAGTTTTATTTATCTTATTTGTCCTCAAGAGATACTGTGTAGTTAATTACACCGTTATAGTTGCCGGCACCTACGCTATAGTAGTCTTTAAGTTTGATTTTTCTTGTGATTGTACCGAAATTTGAGCCGTCCCAAGAAGCAATCTCGTCACCGATTGTGTAGTAAGTAGGATTTGCAAAAGCGTCTGAATTGTATATTACATATTCAGCCTCCTGAAGATTTCTTGAATCCCATACTGCAAGAGTGTGAAGATTGCCGGAGTAACCTGCGCTCTCAATCTTTACGCTTACTTTTTTGCCGCTTGGAACAAAGGCTGTATCATTTTCAAGTGCAAGTGAATATGAAAGTGTTGATGACTCTTTTTGAAGTTCTGCTGTGAGAGGGATAGAAACAGTGTAAGCGGGTACGATTTCCGATTCACTTTTTGAATATGTAATTTTCTGCTGGAAGTCTGCTGTTGCGTGGTTTTCGTCAACAACCGGAGTGTCTGTTGTAGATGCCGCAAATGCTGCTGTTGTAGCGCATACGCTCATAGCTGCTGCCATCAATACTTCTGTAATTCTTTTTGCATTGATTTTCATAAATTTTCTTCTCCTTAGATTTTCAAATTCTAATGTCCTTGCCGCCAAATTGACGGCTGTTTATATATGATAAACCCATAAGGGATTATTGTCATTCAACTGTAAGCGTACTCTTAACCTGTGCACCGTTCATTTGTGAATTGCTGTCAACAGAATATGTTGAAATATTAATTATTAAAGTGTATGTACCTTTTTCAATCGGTTTGTCAAGAGTTACGCCCTTAATTGCATCACCCGGTTTTACAAGGTCTGTAGTGCAAAGTGTTTCACCTGTTTCCTGCAAAGAAAGCGTAAATTTAAAATTACACGGATTTTCCTCGGGATTTAAAAGAGTGATAGGAAAGTCTGTGCTTTCACTTGAGATTGTCATATCGGGATAACCCGGAATTTTAATTCCCTGTTCAGCGCCGCCCGCATTTGAAACTTCCTGTTCGTAATGCGATGCGTCACTGTCAAACACAACGCCCTGCTGCTTTGCCGTATCCTGTGTTTGTGAGCTGTTGTTATTCATCAGCAACACACCCATAGTAATGCCTACTGCCGCAAGAATTGCTATAACCGCAATAAGAACAATTACCAAAACTTTTGAGTTTTTACTTTTATCTTCCATTTTTCTTCCCCTTTTCTGACGATATTCTAACACCGTAATTTTATAATACAGTCATATTCTTTTATCACTCTTGTAAAAGATTGTAAAGTTTTGGGCAGTAAAAAAGCCCTGCACAAGGCAAGGCTTTGAAATATATTTAGGTAATCAACTAACACTGTCTGTAAATTTTTTAAATATTTTTCTGCTGTTTTCATCTGTAAAGAAAGAATACTCCGGGTGCCACTGCACCGCCCATACAAATTTTTTGTCGGGTGCAAACAGTGCCTCTATAAGTCCGTCCTCCGAAACCGCCATACACTCAAGATTCGGTGCAATATCTTTTACTGCCTGATGGTGCAGGCTTGTAACCTCTAAGGCATCTGTATTCAACAATTTATGTAAAGGCGAATTTTTCATTATTTTTACACTGTGAATAGGTTTATCATACGGGTGGAGCTGATGATGCACGGTATAGGTAGGATGCTCTGTTTGTAAATCCCGATACAGCGTACCGCCCATAACAGCATTAATAAACTGTATGCCACGGCAAATACCTAAGATTGACTTGTCTTTTTCATAAGCCAGACGAAAAAGCTCTGTTTCCATATTATCTCTTTGCGTACAGCTTTCTCCGCACTGCTTTGTTCTCGCTTCGTTATAAATTTTCGGGTCAACATCCTGTCCGCCTGTAAAAAGAAATCCGTCACAAGTATTTACAAGCTGTTTTATAATCTCTTCATCCTCGGTTAAAGGCAACATAACGGGAATACCGCCCGATTTTTCAATTCCTTGCATATAGTTTGGCAACATCCAATAGCAGTTTTTTTCAGAGTCCCAAAGCGGAACAACACCTATTAACGGCTTTTTCATACCTATTACCTCCAATAAAAAAGACAAGAAAGTCCTGCCGAACTTCCTTGTCCAAATTTACAAGAATATTTTAGCACACTGTAAATATTTTTTCAAGTATTGAAAGAAATCAAATTATTTAAAAATGTCGGACTGAAAGAAAAAAAGACCGCCTCCCTTGCTGTAAAACGGTTCTTAAAATATCTTGATTATATTGACTGACAGCAAAAAACTCGGCAACCGTAAAGATTGCCGAGTTTTTTATTCGGAAATATTTGCTTTCGGTGTGACATAAACAGTTTTGTTATTTACATAAATAACCATACCCGGTCTTGCACCGCTTGGCTTGCTTACATAACGCACAAGCGTGTAATCTACAGGCACTTGACTGCTTTCTCTTGCTTTACTGTAATATGCGGCAAGCTGTGCCGCCTCTAAAATTGCGGTATCGCTAATTTCTCTGCCTTCCGCAAAAACAACTGTATGCGAACCGTGAATATCTTTTGTGTGCAGCCACATATCATTTTTATTTGCAATTTTTAATGTAAGTTTATCATTTTGAGTATTGTTTCTGCCTACCAAAATTTTAAATCCGTCACTTGAAGTAAATTCAAGCGGCGGCAGTGCCGCCTGCGGTCTTTGCTTACCCTTTTGTTTGCGTAAATATCCCTGCTCGGTAAGCTCTTCCCTTATCTGCGCAAGTTCACGCTCACTCTCCGCACGGCTGACCGTATCAAGTACAGAATCAATGTATTCAAGCTCTGACCTGCCTTTCTCAATCTGTTCGGTCAAAATATGCTCTGCATTTTTCGCTTTTTGATAATCTTTATAATATTTTTGAGCATTTGCTGCCGGAGAAATTGCAGGATTGAGTTTTATGCGGATAAGCGACATATTTTCATCGTAAAAATTTTCCACTTCCGCAAAAGATGCGCCACGCTCAATACGGTAGAGATTTGCCTGCAACAAATCGCCGTTTATTCTAAGCTGTTCACGATTTGCACATTCTTTAAGTTCAATCTTTTGCTTTGCAAGTTTACGGGAAATTCTTTCGCTTAAATTAACAAGCATTTTTGTAAGGTCTTGAGATTTGACCCTCATTCTCTCTCTTGAATCTCTGGTTTCGTAAAAGCTGTCAAGAAGTTGTGAATATGTGTCAAAGTGCTTTATTTGAGCAAAATTTCCGTATTGCTCAATATCTGTAAATGTAAAATCAATCGGCTTGCCGTCATCTCTTATAACCATACACGGTTTGCCTGCATATTTATTAACATTTACATACAAATTATTGAGCACATCAACAAGTCTGTCATAATGCTGTTTATCCATACGGGTAGTTGTGCCCTCGCCCACTCTGTACTCAAGTTCTCTGCACACAAGAGGCGATACACCCTGAATTGCCCTTAGCAGTGCCTTGTTAAGCATCATTTCGCCGTCAAAATCAACTGTTTTTTCCGCTATTTCTTCTGCCGAATGTTTAAGAATTGAAAGTTTATCCTGCGCCTCGGGAAGTTCGTATTTTATATTTGGAAGCACAAGTCTACGGCTGCTCATAGTCAGGTCAACACGCTTGAGGGAATCAATAATTACTCCGTTTGAATCCACAATAATAATATTGCTGTACATTCCCATAATTTCGCAAACTACTGTTATTAGAACGGTATCACCAAGTTCGTTTACACACTCAAAATCAAGGAACAGCACTCTGTCACATTCCTGTTGACGAACCGCAACCAGCTTTCCGCCGCCGATACGCTTACGCAAAAGCATACAAAACATAGGCGGTGAAGCGGGATTTTCAGGTGTATTGCCGCAAAAATGCACCCTCGGTGAATTTGCCCTTGCCGAAAGCAAAAGTTTTTTATTGCCGTTAAAGGTACGCATCGCAAATACAAGTTCATCTCTGTTCGGCTGATAAATCTGCGATACCCTGGCACCGAGCGCCTCGGTTTCTATTTCGTGTTTTATATATCTTAAAAAAATTCCGTCTAAAGCCATCTTTTACCTCTATTTATGATATTTGCCGTTGGTAGAAATTTCAAACGCACGGTAAATCTGTTCCGACAGTACCATTCTTGCCATCTGATGAGGAAATGTCATTTTACTCATAGAAAGTTTGAAATCTGCTCTGTTTTTCACCTTATTGCTAAGTCCGTAACTTCCGCCGATAATAAAATCCACCGTACTTTTTCCTGTAATTGCCGCATTGTCGAGCATTGCAGAAAGTTCTTCGCTTGAAAGCTGTTTGCCCTCGATGCACATTGCCACCGCATAATCACCTGCACCGATTTTCTTAAGTATTCTCTCTCCCTCTGCCTCAATTACCTCTGAAATTTCAGCCTCGTTCGGATTGTTATTTCTTATTTTTTCTTCCGCAAGTTCAACTACCGCAAATTTACAAAAGGCAGTAAGTCGTTTTGCGTATTCGGAAATTGCGTCTGTAAAATATTTCTCTTTAATTTTTCCTATACAAATTATATTTATTCTAATCATCTTTCACCATTAAAAAATTACCGATTTAGCATTAGTTTCTACGGGCGCTACATCGAGAGTATAATCTATTCCCCTATTCATTCCGTACTTTGAAAGTTCGTTTACAGCTGTATTAAGCGCTATTGACGGAGTATTATTTTGCTCGCTTAAGTGACCGAGCATAAGTCTTAAAGTACCTGACTGCACAAGTCCCGCAAGCTCGGCGGCACAATCGGGATTAGACAAATGACCGTATTTAGAGAGTATTCGCTTTTTGAGCACAAACGGATACGGGCCGTTTTTCAGCATATCAACATCGTGGTTTGACTCAATAACCGCAAAATTGCTGTGTGAAACGGCATTTCTTACATCATCGGTCATATATCCCATATCAGTTGCTATTGTGGCAGTCTTTCCGTCTGCAAGCGTAACACTGTAGCAACAGCTTTCAGCGGCATCGTGCGGAGTATCAATTCTTTTAATAAGCATATCGCCTACCGCAACTTCGTTTTCGATAACCTCGGTTTCAAATCGTTTATCCAGACGATTTGCCCTTTCAAGCGCCTCAAGTGTACCCTGACTTGCATACACCTTAAAATTATAGCGTGATGCAAGCACTTTTACGGCACTGCAATGGTCTGTATGTTCGTGTGTAATAAACACTGCGCCTATTATGCGTGGATCTATTGAATTTGTAAGTAATGCATTTTCAATCTGTTTGCATGAACGACCTGCGTCAATAAGTACGCCCTGTGTTGCCGTACCCAGAAAATAACTGTTTCCTTTACTGCCGCTAAAAAGCGGTACTGCCTTTGCCAAACTAATCTACCCCTAATCAATAAAATCATAATATATAATAGCACAAAAAATTCACTTTGTCATCTGCATAATGAAAACCCACAGCTTTTGGCTGTGGGTAAAGTGATTATTTTTTAACAAGAGCGGATGCAGGGAGTGCATATTTTTTCTTGTATTCCTTATAGTCTGCGTTGTACTGAATATCATCGGAATTTTTAAGCTCGTGCAAATATTCGTGTGCATCGTAGCCGTTGTTGTTGATTTCAATAACACCGACCGCAATGTTTGAACAATGGTCGGAAACTCTTTCCATACTTGTAATAAGGTCAGAGAAAATAAATCCGAGTTCTATTGTACATTCGCCGTTTGTAAGACGCTTAACATGAGCCTCTTTAAGTTTATCTCTGATGCGGTCAATAACCTGTTCAAGAGGTTCAACTTTCGCCGCAAGTTTTACATCGTTATTGATAAATGCAAGCGTTGCATTATTTATAATCTCTTTTATAGCGTCCATCATAACATTAAGACCCGCCATAGCCCCTTCGGAGAAAACCGCTTTTTTCTCCTCAATTTCTTTTGCGGCACCGACAATATTCATTGCGTGGTCGCTGATTCTCTCGAAATCACCTATACCGTGCAAAACTCTCTGAACACTTTTACTGTCGTTTTCAGAAAGATTTTTCTGACTTAGTTTTACAAGATATGTCGAAATTACATCTTCGTACATATCAATTGTGTCTTCGTTTTCAGAAAGGGTGTCAGCCGCTTTTTCGTTATAATTACCAACCATTTCAAGTGCGCCGAGAAGTGTACCCTCCGAAAGTCTTGCCATTTTTTCCGTAACATTTAAAGCACGGTCTGTTGCAAGTGAAGGTGTGTTGAGGAAACGCTCGTCGAGGAATGGTGTTTCACTTTCTTCTTCCGTATCCTTAATTGTAAGGCAAGCGAGTTTTTCAAGCTGGCGTGTAAAAGGAAGTAACATAGCTGTTGCTGCAATGTTAAATGCTGTATGGATAACAGCGATATTTGCCTCGGCAACCACATCGTCCAGGAATCCGTATTGGAATATTAAATTTGAACCGTAAAACAGCGCACAAATTACAAGTGTACCTATAATATTAAAATAAAGGTGTACCAAAGCAGCACGCTTAGCGTTTTTCTTTGCACCTATACAAGAAATCAAGGCAGTTACGCAAGTACCTATATTCTGACCCATTACAATCGGAATTGCCATTGAGTATGTAATCGCACCTGTTTTTGAAAGTGCCTGCAATATTCCGACCGATGCGCTTGAACTCTGGATAATTGCTGTGAGTAATGCACCTGCAATAATACCGAATACAGGGTTATTAAAGACTGTAAGAAGATTTGCAAAGTTAGGATTGTCAGAAAGAGGTGCTACCGCAGAACTCATAGAATCCATACCGAACATTAAAATTGCAAATCCCAAAAAAATAGACGCAAGGTTTTTCTTACTGTCGCTCTTTGTAAACATAATAAGAATTATGCCTATAAAAGCGAAAACAGCAGAAAAAGATGTCGGTTTAAGCAGTTGCATAAATACGCTGTCGCCCTCAATACCCGAGAGGCTTAAAATCCACGCTGTAACTGTTGTGCCGACATTAGCACCCATAATAATTCCTATTGCCTGTCTTAGCTTCATAATACCGGAGTTTACAAAGCCGACTACCATAACCGTAGTAGCGGATGATGACTGTATAACAGCTGTAACGGCTGCACCGAGCAAAAATCCCTTGAAAGTATTGTTAGTCATTTTTTCAAGAGTTTTTTCAAGTTTACCGCCCGAGAATTTTTCAAGGCCGTCACCCATTGTATTCATACCATACAAAAAGAGGGCAAGACCGCTCAGCAGCTGAAGTATCGAAAAAATATCCATATCCCTAAACTCTCCTTTTCCTTTGTAATGATATTAGTATTAAGTCAAAGTTTTATTTTGCATTTGTAAAATCTATGTAAAGTTTTTTACACAACAACAACTGCGCCCTGTTTATAAGTAAGACTTAAACAAGACGCAGCCGTAATATTAAATATTAATATTTAATTTTGCTAAAAGTACATTTTATAATTTTTACAATGCTTTTACTTTAAATGTAAATACCGTACCGTTTTCATTACTCTTTAATGTAATAGTACCGTCATGTCTTTCGGCAATATGTTTTACAATTGCAAGTCCAAGACCTGTACCGCCGGTTTCTTTAGAACGGCTTTTGTCAACTCTGTAAAAGCGCTCAAAAACTCGTTTTTGATGTTTTAACGGAATACCGATTCCCGTATCCGCAACACTGAGAACGGCGTTTTCGTCCTCTTTTTTAACAGTAACGGTAACATTTCCGCCCTTGCGGTTATATCTTATCGCATTGTCACAAAGGTTATAAACAAGTTCATAAAGTTGGTTACGATTGCCGTTTATTAAAATTTTATCTTCCGCATTAACTTTAATGACAACCTCGTGTTTATTTGCATTTGTATGTAAATCTTCCGCTACCTCTCTTGAAAGTCCCGACAAATCGACCTTATCGTAATTTACGGGTCTTGTATTTTCGTCAAGCTCCGAAAGCTCGATAATATCGCCTATAAGTGAAAGCAGTCTGCCCGATTCCTTATGAATTTTTCCTGCAAATCTTTCTATATCTTCGGGTGCAACAATTCCGCTTTCTATAATTTCCGCATAACCCGAAATTGAAGTGAGCGGAGTTTTTAACTCGTGGGTAACATTTGCGGTAAATTCACGCCTCATTTTTTCGGCTTTTCGTTTAGCCGAAATATCAATTATAAGACAGATTACACCTTTTTGTTCGCTGTTGGAATACACCGGACTTGCAATTATCTGCAATACTCTGCCGTTTATATTGCCTTCATTACTGCTGCGTTCACCGCTGAAAGCCTTGTCAACACATTCGCACAAAACCTCATTGCGTGAAAATGAAATAAGACTTTCGCCAACAGTGCCCTCTGAATCCGTGCCGAGATATTTTGAAGCGGAATGATTACACATAAGCATATTCTTATCCATATCAAGCATTATAAAGCCCTCGGACATATTTTGAATAAGCGTGTCTATTCTGTCTTTTTCAAGCTGTAAGCGTGAAACCTGCTTGTTAATCTGCTTTTGCTGACTTGAAATGGTGCGGGAAATTGAACTTAATTCTTCATATTGATTGCCGTCAACATTGCTTTCGAGATTTTCTATAGGCGCAATAATTTTTTTCGTTGACCTTTTTGAAAGCACACAGCAAAGAATAAATACAATAATTATTACGGCAAACAAAATCGGAACAAGGTGCATAAAAATGGAGTAGCCGTTTTCCATAGTTTCAGACAATCGCAAAACATTTCCGTTTGAAGTTTTTACAGCATAATAATATGTAACATTGCCGAGTGTTTCTGATTTTCTGCTGTCATCGCCGTATCCGTTTTTCATTGCATTTATAAATTCGGGACGATTGGAGTGATTTCCCATTTTTGTAACATCAACGCCGTCATCGCTTTCCAAAAGAACATTTCCGTTGCCGTCGAGCAATGTAACTCTTATTCGTGATGAACTTAAATCGTGCAGCAATTCATAGCTGCTGTTTTTATTATAAAGATTTGCGGCTATATTTGCATAATCTTTTAATGTTGTTTTTTCCGAAGAAGAAAAAATAAACCAGAAAGCGGCTGTTGAAAAAACAGCCGTCAAAAGAATGGATACACCAGCGGTGATTATAAATCTTTTTAAAAGAATTTTTCTTAGTTTCATTTATCATTCTCCTGCCTTGTATCCTACATTACGCACGGTTTTAATAAGATTGCCGCATTCTCCGAGTTTTTGTCTTAGAGTTGTAATGTGCATATCAACCGTACGGCTCTCTCCCTCGAAATCGTAACCCCAAACATTAATAATAATGTTCTCTCTTGTGAGTGCCATACCTTTATTGTTAAGCAGGTATTTGAGCAATTCGTACTCCTTATATGTAAGGCTGCACTGTTCTCCGTTTGAAGTTACAATATGCTTTGAATCGTCAAGAACAATTCCGCCAAGTTCCACGGTTTCGGGCTTTTCTTCTACCGTACAGCGTCTTAAAATCGCCCTTACTCTTGAAATAAGTTCAAGTACGGAGAACGGCTTTGTAAGGTAATCGTCGGCACCCATATCAAGTCCTTTTACCTTATCCATCTCACTTGACTTTGCGGTAACAAGAATAACCGGAATATTTTTTGTAGACTTGTCTTTTCTTAATTTTTCAAGTACAGACAATCCGTCAAAATCGGGAAGCATTACATCAAGAATAACAAGCTGCGGCTTTATTTCCGCACACGCTTTAAAAAAGCTCTTGCTTTCTCCAAAGCTTTTAACCTCATAACCGCTGTTTTTCAGTGCGTAGGTTTCAAGCTCCCTGATGTCTGTATCGTCTTCTACAATATAAATTAACATATAATTCTAACTCCCCGATATAGATTTAAGGCAGACATACTTCCGCCTTAAACCTAATTATATCACAATAGTCTTGATTTGCAACAAAAATCATCAAAGGTTATACTGTCTTTCCTGTAATTGAAAAAACTACCCATTCGCCGATATTTTCCGCATGGTCGCCGATTTTTTCAAAATACTTTGCAATAAGCAAAACATCTATAGCCTGCTGATCAAGTTCTTTGTTTGCGTTTATAATATCGATAACCTCTTGTTTTACCTTATTGAAAAGGTCATCAATTGCGTCGTCCATAGTAGCTACGGTCTTTGCAAGTTTCAAGTCTTTTTTAACAAAAGCGTCAATAGCCGTTGTTACCATATTTGAAGAACGCTCTGCCATTTCAGAAAGATGAGTCATTGAATAAATATTTTCGCAGTCTTTCAAATAAGTTGACATTTCCGCAATGTCAATAGCCTGATCGCCGATTCTTTCAAGGTCGGTAATCATCTTAAGAGCCGCAGATACCGTTCTTAAGTCACCTGCAACAGGCGACTGTAAAAGGAGGAGATTTAAACAATAGTTTTGTATTTCTCTCTCCATCGTATTGATTTTTTCTTCAATAATTCTTGATGTTTCAAGTTTATCGTATTCACCGTTTGTAATAATGGTTATCGTATTTTTTATTGCACCTTCAACCAAAGCGCCCATTTCAATGAGTTTATCGTTCAGTGCTTTTAATTCCAAATCAAAATACTCTCTCATTAGCCGAACCTTCCTGTAATGTATTCCTCTGTACGCTTATCCTTTGGAGTAGAAAACAAGGTAGCCGTATCAGTGCATTCAATCATTTCGCCAAGCAGGAAGAATGCCGTATTATCAGCAATTCTCATTGCCTGCTGCATATTATGTGTAACCATAATAATGGTATATTTATCTTTAAGCTTCATACAAAGTTCCTCGATTTTACCTGTGGAAATAGGGTCAAGTGCAGATGTTGCCTCGTCCATAAGTAAAACTTCAGGCTTTACCGCAAGCGCTCTTGCAATGCAAAGACGCTGCTGCTGACCACCCGAAAGACCGAGTGCGCTCTTCTTAAGTCTGTCCTTAAGTTCATCCCAGATAGCGGCATCTTTCAAAGACTGCTCTACGATTTCGTCAAGCTCTCTTCTGCTTCTTATACCGTGTGTTCTCGGACCGAAAGCTATGTTATCATACACGCTCATAGGAAATGGATTTGCTTTTTGAAAAACCATACCCACTCTTTTTCTGAGAACATTTACATCCATATTTTTGCCGTAAATATCCTCGTTATCAAGACGGATATCACCTGTAATTTTACAACCCTCAACCAAATCATTCATTCTGTTAAGTGATTTCAGGAGCGTTGATTTACCGCAGCCCGACGGGCCGATAAAAGCTGTAATACGGTTTGCCTCCATATTAAAGTTTACAGACTTTAATGCGTGAAATTTGCCGTAATACAGGTTCATATCCTTAATTGTAAACTTATCCATTTATTTTCCTTCCACTCTTACTTATTTTTACTTGTAAGCTTTTTGGCGATAAATGCCGAAAGCGTATTTATTAAAAGTACAAGCACAAGCAATACAACCGCTGTTGCCCAAGCCTGATCTGTATGCAATCCCTCATTTGCAAGTACATACATATGAATAGCAAGCGTTCTGCCCGAAGACATAAGACCTTTTGCAAGACCCGACGCCGAACCCGATGTATATAAAAGAGCCGCAGTTTCTCCGACTATTCTGCCGACTGCAAGAATTATACCTGCAAGAATACCCGGCATTGCACTCGGAAGAATTATTCTTATAATTGTTCTCAGCTTGCCTGCGCCAAGTCCGTAACTGCCCTCTCGGTACGAGTCGGGAACAGAAAGCAAAGCTTCCTCTGTAGTTCTCATAATTGTCGGTAATACCATAATTGCAAGTGTAAAAGAACCTGCAAGCAATGAAAGTCGCCACTGCAAAGTAGTTACAAAGAATAGCATACCGAACAAACCGTAAACAATCGACGGAATACCCGAAAGAGTTTCTGCCATAGTTCTGATAAGTTTTACAAACTTGTTGCCCCTTTTTGCATATTCAGCAAGGTAAATCGCAGCACCTACGCCAAACGGTACGGCAATTACCAAGGTAAGCAAAGTTACCACAACAGTATTGATAATTGCAGGCATACAGGATACATTATCACTGTTATATTCCCATGCAAACAGCTCCGGAGTAATATGCGGAACACCCATTACAAGAATATATACAATTAAAAATACCAGAGCAAGCACTGATATTGCCGCTGCAAGTACAACCAATATAAACAAAACAAGTGAGAGCGGCTTTCTTTTATATTCTCTTAATCTTTGGGCAAATCCTGTTTTATTGATTGCCTTTATTTCATTGTTATCAGCCATTCTTTTCACTCCTGCTCTTAATTGCCTGCATTGAAAGTGTAATAATTAATATGAACACAAACAAAACTACACCTGTTGCTATAAGTGCCTGTCTGTGAAGTCCTGTTGAGTAACCCATCTCAAGTACAATATTTGCTGTAAGCGTTCTTACACCGTCCGTAAGTGATGTAGGAATCTGCACCTGGTTGCCTGCAATCAGGATAACCGCCATAGTTTCGCCGATAGCTCTGCCTATGCCAAGCACAACACCTGCAAGAATACCCGACTTTGCGGCAGGAAGCATTGTTTTGAACACACTTCTCTCTCTTGTTGCACCGAGTGCCAATGCACCCTCGTAGTAATTTTCGGGCACCGCACGGATTGCCGACTCCGAAACGCCTATAATTGTAGGCAAAATCATAATTCCGAGCACTATTGACGCCGCAAGCAAACTTGAACCGTCGACGTCAAAGTTATCTCTGATAAACGGTACAATTACCATAAGTCCGAAAAAGCCGTAAACGATTGACGGAATACCTGCGAGTAATTCTGTTGCGGGTTTTATAACCTTATATAACGGTTTCGGACAAAAACGAGCAAGGAAAACCGCTGTTAAAATTCCGATCGGCACACCGATTACTACCGCACCGGCTGTAACATATATACTGCCGATAATCATTGTAAATATTCCGTAGCTTGCAGGAACATTTGTCGGTGCCCATTCTGTGCCGCCTATAAAATTAAAAAGTCCGATTTCTGCCATTGCCGGAACACCGTTGTAGAAAAGGAAAATACAAATAAGCACAACCGCCGCTATGCTGGCAAGGGCTGTCAGGAAGAAAACTCCCTGCATAGCCCTTTCTTTAATATTGCTTAATCTCATTTAGTTATATCGCTCCAAACCTTAGCTTCACCTGTGTAGATAGCTTTTACCTGATCCATTGTGAGATTTTCTGTAGTATTGTTTGTATTTACGATTACCGCAATACCGTCTTTTGCAATTGTTGCTGATGCAAGAGCTGTTTCTGTATCCTTAAGCTCTCTTGATGCCATACCGATGTCACAAGTACCCTCAAGTGCAGACTGCATACCTGCCGAAGAGTCTGATGTCTGGAGTTCGATTTCTGCCTTTGTATTAATCTGCTTGTAAGCCTCAATAAGTTTTTCCATTACAGGAGATACCGAAGAAGAACCTGCAACTGTAATTTTGCCCTCCGGCTTTGTTCCTGCATATGCTGCATTTTCAGATACCGGAACATAACCCTCTTTAGAAATTACTGCCTGACCGTCTGAACTTAAGATATAATCTACAAAGTCCTTAGCAACACCGCTTAAGTCACCCTTATATGCAATGTTAAACGGACGGCTGATTTTATATTCGCCTGACTTTACATTCTCTGCTGTTGCGTCAACATCTTCAACCTTAAGAGCCTTAACGCTGTCGTTGAGTGAACCGAGTGAAATGTAACCGATTGCTGCGTCATTGCCCTTTACATTAGTAATAACAGCCTCAGTACCGTTTACTGTAACTGCATCTGTTCTTGTCGTATCTTTCTTTGTGTCGCCGTCTTTAACAAGAACACCTGTAAGCTCTACGAAAGCATCACGAGTACCGGAGCCCTGCTCTCTTGTAATAACAGAAAGTGATTTGCTTGTATCAAAAGCACTTGTGTTTGATGAATTGGCATTGCTTGAGTTGTCGCCAGATGCTGTTGATGATGAATTGCCGCCGCAGCCTGCAAATGCACTTGCCATAATTACGCCTGCTGCTAATACCGATAATAATTTTGTACTTGTTTTTTTCATAAATATAATCTCCTCAAATAATTATCGTACTTCTTTTGAGTACGCTCTTAGTTTAGTTAATTTTTGTAAAGCTATTTACCTCCTATTTGTAAAATGCCCGTAAAAAATTATTTTAATTATGTTATGAAATAATATTTCCTATAAAAAGTGATGACAAGAGGCAAATAATATGTTATAATATTATAAATATTGATATTTAGGAGGCTGAAACCAATGGAAAATACAAAGATTCCATATAAAATTTATCTTGACGAAAGTGAAATACCTACTCAATGGTATAATGTTCGTGCAGATATGAAAAACAAGCCTGCTCCTCTTCTTAACCCTGCTACATTAAAACCAATGACAGCAGAGGAGCTTTATCCTGTTTTCTGTAAAGAACTCGTAGCACAGGAACTTAACGATACAGACGCATACATAGATATTCCGCAGGAAATTCAGGATTTCTATAAAATGTACCGTCCGTCCCCGCTTATCAGAGCATATTTCCTTGAAAAAGCTCTCGGAACTCCTGCTAAGATTTACTATAAGTTTGAGGGTAACAATACAAGCGGCAGTCATAAATTAAACTCTGCCATCGCACAGGCTTATTATGCTAAAAAGCAGGGTCTTAAAGGCGTTACAACAGAAACAGGCGCAGGCCAGTGGGGTACCGCCCTTTCAATGGCTTGTTCTTACTTTGGTCTTGATTGTAAGGTATATATGGTAAAAGTATCTTACGAACAAAAGCCGTTCAGAAGAGAAGTTATGAGAACTTACGGTGCAAGTGTTACTCCTTCCCCGTCTACAGATACTGCAGTCGGCAGAAAAATTCTTAAGGAGCACCCGGGCACAACAGGCAGTCTTGGCTGTGCAATTTCCGAGGCTGTAGAAGTTGCAACTTCTACAGAAGGATACCGTTATGTACTCGGCAGTGTGCTCAATCAGGTACTTCTTCACCAGTCGGTTATCGGTCTTGAGGCTAAAAAAGCTCTTGATAAATACAATGTTAAGCCTGACATCATTATCGGTTGTGCCGGCGGCGGTTCTAACCTTGGCGGTCTTATATCTCCGTTCGTAGGCGAAAAATTAAGAGGTGAGGCTGATTACAGAATTATTGCCGTTGAACCTGCATCTTGCCCAAGCTTGACAAGAGGTAAGTTTGCATATGACTTCTGCGATACCGGCAAGGTTTGCCCGCTCTCTAAGATGTACACACTCGGCAGCGGATTTATTCCGTCCGCTAACCATGCCGGCGGACTTCGTTACCACGGTATGAGCAGTACACTTTCACAGCTTTACCACGACGGTCTTATGGAGGCTACTTCTGTTGAGCAGACATCTGTATTTGCTGCCGCAGAACAATTTGCAAGAGTTGAGGGTATTCTCCCTGCTCCGGAAAGCAGCCATGCAATCAGAGTTGCAATTAATGAGGCTCTCAAATGCAAAGAAACAGGCGAAGAAAAAACTATTCTCTTTGGTCTTACAGGTACAGGCTACTTCGATATGCTTGCATATGAGAAGTTTAACGACGGTCTTATGAGCGACTATATTCCGACAGACGAGGAACTCCAGAAAGGCTTTGACGGTCTTCCGAATGTTCCGGAAAACTGATATAATTATTATGGAGAGAGGCTTTCCTCTCTCCTTTTTATTATAGTAATTTTTATTAATAATTGTAAAAATATCAACTTAATTAGTCATAACTAACTCGTAACTACTTGACAAAATAATTCTGTTGTGCTATTATTCCATTCGTAGAAAATTATTCTTGAAAGGAAATGACATATATGGCAAAACCAAAGCTTCCAATTCCTGTAACACTTCTTACAGGTTATCTTGGTTCCGGTAAAACTACACTTATCAACCATGTCCTCGGCAATCAGGAGGGCTACAAATGTGCCGTTATCGTAAATGATATAGGCGAAGTTAATATTGACGCTGAGCTTATTCAGAAAGCAGGCGTTGTTACTCAAAAAGATGACAACCTTGTTCCGCTTTCAAACGGCTGTATTTGCTGTACACTTAAGGTTGACCTTATCAATCAGATTGCAGAACTTGTAAAGTCAGGTAAATTTGATTATATTCTCATTGAGGCAAGCGGTATCTGCGAGCCACTACCTATTGCACAGTCTATTGCTGTACTTGAGGGTGACGAAGAGGAAGGCACTCCTGCTATCTGCCGTCTTGACAACATTGTAACTGTTGTTGACGCACTCAGAATGGCTACAGAGTTTGGCTGCGGCGACAATCTTCTTAAAGACGATGTTGACGAAGAAGACATTGAAAGCCTTGTTATTCAGCAGATTGAGTTCTGTTCTACTATCATTCTCAACAAAGTTGATATGGTAAATGAGGAGCAGCTCGGCAGAGTTAAGGCTATGATTAGAACTCTTCAGCCAAAGGCTAAAATTATTGAGGCTAACTACGGTAAGGTAAGCGTTGGCGACATTCTCAATACAAATCTTTATGACTTTGAAGAAACTGCAGGTTCAGCAGGCTGGGCACAGGCTTACGATAAGGACGAAGACGAGAAAAACGAACATCACGATCATGATGAGAATGAACACGAACATCATCACCACGACGAGGACGAGCATGAGCATCATCACCACGATGAAGACGAGCATGAGCATCACCATCATCATGATGACGAAGATCACTCTCACTGCGACCACGAGCACGGTCACTGTTGCCACCATCACCACCACGGTGACGATGATGAAGAGTACGGTATCTGTACTTTTGTGTACCACAGCCGCCGTCCGTTCAATCAGGAAAAATTACAGGAATTTGTAAACAATTGGCCAAAGGGCGTTGTTCGTGCAAAGGGTATTCTTTGGTTCTCCGATAAAGACAAGAGAGATTACCTCTATGTATTTGAGCAGGCAGGCGTACAGATTACCGCTACAGAAAACGGCAAATGGCTTGCTGCATTCCCTAAGAGCGAGCAGAAGAAATACTTTAAAGAGTATCCTGATATTGAAGAGCATTGGGATGAAAAATACGGCGACCGTGAAATCAAACTTGTATTTATCGGTCAGCATATGGATAAGCAGAATATTATTGAAAGACTTAACAATTGTCTTGACGATTAATAAAAATAATTACAGGGTTGATTCAGAAAATAGAATCAACCCTGTTTTTTTACCAAAAATTGTAATTAATTTATAGTTTAGCACACAGTTAAGATTGTTTTGAAAAAGTATTCCGCATTTAGAATAGAATCTAAATTTTTAATTATTGATATAAAATATAAATTATTCTGATTTATTATCTTCTTTTGTTTTCTTTTTGGCGGCGGATTTAAACGGAACAACCGAACCGTCCTCCTGTTTAATACTTACATTATCGAGAGTATTATCAAACTGATCTCTGATTTCGGCAAGATACACGGCATAAAGCTGTTTCTGTTCTGCCTGTTCTTCGGCATTAAGTCCGAGTGTTTTCTTTTTCTTTGCAAGTTCATTTATTCTTTTAATTAAATCTTTATCCATAATAATCACTTCCTATGTTAATAATACCACACTGTAAAGTTTTTTGCAATACAAAAGCCGTATCATATGGACAACCATAAGATACGGCTTAATTTTTTACCAGTAACGAGCCTCGGTTTTTACTCTTGTATATGCTTTTTTGCTTCTCGCTCTTGTACGGCGGGCTTTTTTTGAAGCCTTAATATTTTTAATAATATATACACCGCCAAAAATCGAAAGTAAAGCAAGAACTACTACAAACCAAAGACCAACATTAAGATTGCGCTTTACAACTGCTGAAATAATAGCAGGTGTATTGGCTGATGTGTTTGAAAGTGCAGCCTTTGTAACCTTATTTGCAGCCTGCGCTACAACTGCGGCTGAATGTGTATAATCCTGATTTTGTGTATTCTGCAAAACAAATTGTGATGAACCTACCTGCGGCATTGCATACGGACCTGTGTAGCTTACTGTAGAAGCAAGTGCGGAACCGTTGCTTGAAAGTGCTGTTGCCGAGAACATTGCCTGATATGTATCCTGATCCACAATACCTGTAGCTTCAAGATTATTTGCAAGCTGGAATGCCTCAACAGCATGTACTGTAGTTTCTCCGAAGTAGCCGGTAGCTATTTCATTAAAGAAACCGAGAATAGCAAGTCTGTTCTGAATTGTGAGAACTGAGTTACTCTGATCGCCCAACTGATATGTAGGTGTCTGTTCAGCAAGTTTTGCCTGAACATCGGCATAGGTAGGACAATCTTCCGAGTAAAGAATATCTCTGTCTGTACCTGAAATACCGTCAACATCTACTCCTGCTGCCTGCTGGAACTGAATGTAAGCTGCCTCTGTTGCATCGTCAAACTTACCGTTTACTTCGCCATCATAGTAGCCAAGCTCCTTAAGTCTTTCCTGAATCTTCGTTACTTCGTCACCCTCATCGCCGTTTCTGTAAAGAACAGGCTCTGTAGGTGTTTCTTCTTTTACCTCTTCAGTCGAACTGCTGTTGTCGCTGTCAGTTGAAGAATCGTCAACCGTGTTGTTTGAAGAGTTGTTGTCTGAACTTGAAGAAGAATTGTCGGAAGAATTTGAAGAAGACGGATCTGACGGAGTATTGCTTGATCTGCCCTTTGAATCAAAGTAATATGTAGTGCCGTCAATTGTTCTTGATGTATCTACAATGTATTCGCCGTTTTCATAGTAATAATAATCACCGTTGAACTCTTCCCAACCGTTTTCTATGTAGTCAATAGCGCCTACCTTGTACCACTGTGTCCACCCCATATAATCTACGGTGTCATAGCATACATCTTCGTCATCGTTTCTTGCGTCAACTGCCATACCGTCGCCGATATATACACCGACATGACCATCCATATGAAGACCGAGTCCGTGTATTCGTGGAATACCGTTGCTGACATATCCACTTGCGCTTGATGCATACAGCTGTGAATCTCCGCCTCTTGCGTTGCCTCCGCAATAGGAATAAATAAGACCGGAACAATCTACGGTACCTGGAGTAGCTCCGCCGTAAACATAGCTCCAACCGCTGTAATATGCATTGAGCGCCCACTCTGCAAGACCTGCACCTGTGCCTGATGCATGAGCTGTAGTACTGCCTGCGACTGCGCACGCACCCGAAAGCATTGTTACACTCAACAGCACAGAAGCAATTTTCTTACTTCGCTGCATTGTATTACCTCCAAATTGTGTCAGGTGTAATAATTACATCAAAATTACACTTATTAACAAATTTGTAATAATTATAGCAGATATTCAAGAAAAAATCAACCCCTAGTTTAGCATCCCTCTCCTTTTTTGTTAAAAAGCACAATAAAAACGCTATTATAATTCAATATCAGAATTTTAATTCACATTTAGATTACAAATCAAGTAAATTTTTGTAACATTTTGAAATAATTGTAAATATAATTATTTATTAAACACGAGGCAACAAATAAGCCGCACTCTGACGAGTACGGCTGAATTTGTAATAATTAAATTATTTTTCATCATGTTTGAAATCATTGTCAGAAATATTGTAAGTAGCACCTACACCTTCCTGAGCAAGTTTCCTTTCGTTTTCAATTACACTGTCTTTTTTGTCAGGCCACTTTGCATAGAGAACCTTCAAAAGGATAGGAGTAAGAATTGAAGAAACAATAATGAGAATGATTACAGCTGTAAAGAACTTAGCGTCCATAAGACCTGCGTCAAGTCCCTTTTGCGCAACAATAAGAGCAACCTCACCGCGGTTCATCATACCTACACCGATTTTAAGCGAATCCGTCATATTGAACTTACAAATTTTTGCCATACCGCCACAGCCGATAATTTTGGTTACAAGAGCTACAGCAACAAGAGCGATTGAGAACCATAATATCTGCATATTAAAGTTATCAAAACTTGTCTGTAAACCGATGCTTGCAAAGAAAATAGGTCCGAAGATCATATATGAACTGATGTCCATTTTTCTTTCAATATAACCCGCATCATTGATGTTACAAAGAATAATACCTGCTACATAAGCACCTGTAATATCGGCAATACCAAAGAATTCTTCCGAACAATAAGCTGCCGCAAAACAAAGAACAAGTCCGAAAATCGGAATTCTTCTTGAATGAGGCCAGTGCTTGCTGATCCATTTAAAGAGGAAGTAAAGTGCAAAACCAAGTACAATTGCAAGTACAAAGAAAAGAATTGTCTTGATGCAAACATCAACAGGTGAAACATCAGGGCTCTTGAAGCCGATAACTACGGTAAGAAGAATAATACCTATAATATCGTCAAGTATCGCAGCGGAAAGTATCGTTGTGCCGACCTTTCCTTTCAGATGTCCCATTTCCTTAAGAGCCTGTACGGTAATACTAACCGATGTTGCCGCAAGAACAGTACCCATAAATATGCCTTCGTAAAGCCGTGTATCCGGAGTACCGAATCCAAAGCCCATATAAACAAGCATACCGCCTACAAGAGGAACAGCAACACCTGACAAAGCAATCAACAATGCAACAGGTCCTGTTTTTACAAGTTCCTTAAGGTCTGTTCCCAAACCTGCCGAGAACATAAGTAAAATTACGCCGATTTCTGCCATACCTGAAATAAAATCGTCCTTAACTACAAGGTTAAGCAGTGAAGGTCCGATAATAAGGCCGGCAATGATTTCGCCAACAACCTGCGGTGCTTTGAGCTTACGGGCAAGAAGTCCGCAAAGCTTAGCAGCAACAAGGATTATGGCAAGATTTCTTAGAATAAGCATTAAATCCATAGTGCGCCCCTTCTCCCTATACATATTAATATAGGAAATATTAAAAATTTTCCACCATATATTTTAGCACTTTTGCTTTAAATTTCAAGACGGTATTGTTAATATCTTAACAGTAGCAACAGTTTTGTTGTTATTTACATTTTTTAGCATTTATCTATAATATTTATGTATTTTTTATCTATATATAATTGATTTTAAAATTTTAGAAAATTAGTTGTTTTTTTATGGTATTTTAAATTACCATTTTAAAGACATTCAAGTATTTAAGCCTTTATGCTTAATTTGTAATTAGAAATAATTTCTTATTATTTTGTCGAATATGTAAGAATACAGCATACCTCAATACTAATTTATTATGTAATGCGATAAAAGTAACAAAAAGCGAAAAAAAAACGAAAAAAACATTGACAAATATTTAACAAAGATGTTAAAATGGTATTACTGAAAATTAGAAAATCAGTACCAGTATAAGTTTGAAAGGATCCTTCAAATTATGAAAAAAATATTATGCGCACTTATTGCAGGTGCAATGTGTGCAACAATGGTTTTCAGCCTTGCAGGCTGCGGCTGTTCGAATAAAAACGAACCCGGCTATACCATTGAAGCTACAAAGCCTGACCTTACAAACAACGGCTTTGGTTATTACATTGTAAACAGCAATGAGCTTATGGTAACAGAGTACACAGGTAACGAAAAAAATATTGTTATTCCGGATACCTATAACAACTATAAAGTAACATCAATAGGTCCTAACGCTTTCAGCGAAAAGGACATTGAGAGTATAACAATTCCCGATACGGTAACTGAGATTGAAGGTCATGCTTTCCAGTCATGTGCAAATCTTAAGTCGGTTACACTTTCCAAAAATCTTAAAACATTAGGCAATAATGTATTTTTCCTCTGTACTTCACTTGAAGAAGTTACAGTTCCGGGTTCGGTAACAGACCTTGGTCTTTTCACTTTCCAGGGTTCGGGAGTTAAAAAAGTAACTATCGAATCAGGCAGTCTTGAAGAAATCAGAGAATATGTTTTTTATCAGTGCCCTGCCATTACAGAAATCGACATTCCTGCCAATGTAACTAAAATGTCTGAATACAGCGTTTGTGATAACGCAAACACTGTTACAATAAATGCTCCAAAGGGTTCTTACGCAGAAAACTATGTAAAAACCAACGGAAAAACCAACAAGCTTGAATTTAAAGCTGTTGAAGAATAAGTCATCCATTTTCAGCTTTTTGCTGAATAAAATACAAAATGCTAGATAAGAGGTAGATTTAATGAGCACAAAAGAGTATCCGATCGTAGAAAACGCAGAGACTTTTGAGGCAGCTTTAGCAAAAGTTAAAGAAGCTCAGAAGATTTTCGCAACCTACACACAGGAACAGGTTGACAAGATTTTCCTTGCAGCAGCATCCGCAGCTAACAAGATGAGAATCCCACTCGCTAAAATGGCCGTTGAAGAAACAGGCATGGGCGTAGCTGAAGATAAGGTTATCAAAAACCACTTCGCTTCTGAGTACATTTACAATGCTTATAAAAATGTTCAGACATGTGGCGTAATCGAAGAGGACAAATCTTTCGGTATTAAGAAGATTGCAGAGCCAATCGGTGTTATCGCTGCAGTTATTCCAACAACAAACCCAACATCAACAGCTATCTTTAAGACACTTATCTGCTTAAAGACAAGAAACGGTATCATCATCAGCCCACACCCACGTGCTAAGAAGAGCACAATTGAGGCTGCTAAGGTTGTTCTTGAGGCTGCTGTAGCTGCAGGTGCTCCAGAGGGCATTATCAGCTGGATTGACATTCCAAGCCTTGAGCTTACAAATATGCTTATGCAGGAAGCTGATTGCATCCTTGCTACAGGTGGTCCCGGCATGGTTAAGGCTGCTTACTCATCAGGTAAGCCTGCTCTCGGCGTTGGTGCAGGTAACACTCCTGCAATTATTGACGAATCAGCAGATATTCTCCTTGCTGTAAACTCAATTATTCACTCAAAGACATTCGATAACGGTATGATTTGTGCTTCAGAGCAGTCAGTTATCGTTGAAAAGAAGATTTATTCAAAGGTTAAAAAGGAATTTAAGGCTCGTGGCTGCTATTTCCTTAATGACGAAGAGACAGAGAAGGTAAGAAAGACTATCATCATCAACGGCGCACTTAACGCTAAGATCGTTGGTCAGAAGCCTGTTACAATTGCTGCTCTTGCAGGTGTAACAGTTCCTGAAGAAACAAAGATTCTTATCGGTGAAGTTGAAAGCGTTGACATCAGCGAAGAGTTTGCACACGAGAAGCTTTCTCCTGTACTTGCTATGTACAAGGCAGAGGACTTTGAAGATGCACTTGCTAAGGCTGAACAGCTCATTGCTGACGGCGGTTACGGTCATACATCTTCCCTCTATGTTGATGCTGTTAACGATAGAGCTAAGATTGACGAGTTTGCAGGCCGTATGAAGACTTGCCGTATACTCGTAAACACACCATCTTCACAGGGTGGTATCGGTGACCTCTACAACTTTAAGCTTAGACCATCTCTTACACTCGGCTGCGGCTCATGGGGCGGTAACTCAGTTTCAGAGAACGTAGGTGTCAAGCACCTTATCAACATTAAGACAGTAGCCGAGAGGAGAGAAAATATGCTTTGGTTCAGAGCACCACAGAAGGTTTATATTAAGAGAGGCTGTATGCCTGTTGCTCTTCAGGAACTCAAGGATGTTATGGGTAAGAAGAGAGCATTTATCGTAACTGACTCATTCCTTTACAAGAATGGTTATACAAAGCCAATCACAGATAAACTTGATGAGATGGGCATTGTTTACACAACATTTGCTGATGTTGAGCCTGATCCGTCACTTATCTCTGCTCAGAAGGGTGCAGAGGCTATGCGTAAGTTTGAGCCTGATGTAATCATCGCACTCGGCGGCGGTTCAGCAATGGATGCCGGTAAGATTATGTGGGTTCTCTATGAGCATCCGGAAGCAGACTTCCAGGATATGGCTATGCGTTTCTGCGATATTCGTAAGAGAGTTTACACATTCCCTAAGATGGGTGAAAAGGCTTACTTCATCGCTGTTCCAACATCTTCAGGTACAGGTTCTGAGGTAACACCATTCGCAGTTATCACAGATCAGGAAACAGGCGTTAAGTACCCACTCGCTGACTACGAGCTTATGCCAAATATGGCTATCGTAGATGCTAACAATATGATGAGCGGTCCTAAGGGTCTTACAGCTGCATCAGGTATCGATGCTGTCAGCCACGCACTTGAGGCTTATGCATCAATGATGGCTACTGACTTTACAGACGGTCTTGCACTTAGAGCTCTTGAAGTTATCTTCAAGTATCTCCCGGCTTGCTATGACAACGGTATGAACGAGCCTTTTGCTCGTGAGAAAGTTGCTCACGGTGCTACAATGGCAGGTATGGCATTTGCTAACGCATTCCTCGGTGTATGTCACTCAATGGCTCATAAGCTCGGTGCTTTCCACCACATTCCACACGGTATTGCTAATGCCCTTATGCTTGAGCAGGTTATCCGTTTCAACTCTGTAGAAACTCCTGCTAAGATGGGTACATTCCCACAGTATGATCATCCAAAGACACAGGCTCGTTACGCTGAAGTAGCAAGATTCCTCGGTCTTGGCGGTAAGGACGATGCTGAAAGCGTTGAGAACCTCATTAAGGCTGTCAATGACCTTAAGGCAAGAGTTGGTATTAAGAACTCAATCAAGGAGTACGGTATCGATGAAGCTGACTTCCTTGCAAGACTTGACGATATGACAGAGCAGGCATTCGACGATCAGTGCACAGGCGCTAACCCAAGATACCCACTCTTCAAGGAAATCAAGCAGATGTATCTCAATGCTTATTATGGCAACAACAGCGAGACAGTTTAATAGATAAATTATTTCGTTACTTCTCCCCCGTGGTTTCCCACGGGGGATTTTTTAGGTTCTATTTATAAATTATGGTTAAGCGGAGTGTCGGTCGGGCATTGAAATTTAGCTAACGCTAAATTATCCTCCCAAAAACAAAAAAGTTTACTCATTTTTTTCAAAAATTGCGGGTTTGGGTAGCGCCCATAAAATCTTCCGATACAACAATTTATAAGGCGCAAACAGCCACGCTGTTTGCGTGCTAAAACTAAGTTTGTTAAAACAGGCGAAAGCCTTTTATAAAAGAAATGATTAACTTTTCATTATATATCGAATGGCTTTCTTGTTGCTATCGCAACTTTTAAAGGCTAACGCCGTTGTGTTCAAGCCGCCAAACAGCGAGCTGTTTGGCTATCGTTAGCTTGCATAAACGGAAAGTATTTGTGGGCTTTGCCCACACCCACGACCTTTGAAAAGGTCGACCAAACTTTTATAATTACCTGTCGAAACAATTTTCTAAACCATAATTTAATTGTTAAATATTTATCGTTAAAAAAATGTCAATATGCACAAAACATTGTTAAGTTTTTATCAATAGTTTAGTTAATAATTTAACATAATTTTTGTTATATACGCTCAATTATGGTATTATTTTTTATTCACTCATACAAAAACAGTAAGATTATATTGTCTAATTAACCAAAGAATTTTTTAAAACTTCTGTTATTTTACCTCTATACCTAAGCATAAAGTTGTTGTATAATATAACCAAAGCAAAAGAGAAATTGCTTAGTTTTTTATTGAAAGGAATGACTTTTATGAAATTTGAAACAATTCTTGCCGAAAGAAAGAATAAGGTTATATATAAAGATGGCGATAAGACCATTAAGGTTTTTGACGAATCTTTCCCAAAATCAGATATACTCAACGAGGCACTTAATCAGGCTCGTGTAGAAGAAACAGGTCTTAATATTCCGTCTTTACAGGAAGTAACTAAAATTGACGGAAAGTGGGCAATCATTTCCGATTACATCGAAGGTAAAACACTTGCTCAACTTATGGAAGAAAATCCTGAAAAGACAGACGAATATCTTGAGTTATTTGTAAATTTGCAGATGGAAGTTTTATCAAAGAAAGCTCCATTACTTAACAAACTTAAAGATAAAATGCAGCGTAAAATTTCCGAAACAGGTCTTGACGCTACAACAAGATATGAGCTTTCTACCCGTTTACACGGTATGCCTAAGCATACAAAAGTTTGCCACGGTGACTTTAACCCAAGTAACATAATTATTACTGCTGACGGCACACCGTATATTCTCGACTGGTCACATGCAACACAAGGCAACGGCTCTGCTGATGCTGCAAGAACATATCTCTTATTTAAACTTAACAAGCAGGATGAACTTGCTAAAAAGTATATTAAGTTATTCTGTGACAAGACTGATACTGCTCGCCAGTATGTACAGGAATGGTTACCGATTGTAGCTGCTTCTCAGTCAGTTAAGGGCAAAGAGGAAGAGCGTGAATTCTTACTCTCATGGGTAAATGTTTGCGATTACCAGTAATTTTAATTCATAAATTATTTAAATCTTTTTATTAATTCTCCTTACTTTCTAATTCCCGAATAAAAGATGCTCCTGTTCATAAAATAGAACAGGAGCATTTTTTTGAGGTGAACAATATGTCAAGTGTACACAAATTAATTGTAAACAACTTTCAATCAGTCTGGCTATAAGTCTTGGCATTGGAGGTTTATCCGGATTAATTACAATGATGGGAATGGAGAGTTTTAAAAATCCTAATAAACCTCCACTCACACCCCCTGATTTTCTATTCCCTATCGTATTGACAATACTTTTATGGTTACTTATAATTTTAATGATAAAATGGGTAACATTTGCAGCTTATTTAAATATTGGTTTAGCGGAGTGTCGGTCGGGCATTGAAATTTAGCTAATGCTAAATTCTTCTCTCAAAAACAAAAAAGTTTACTCAATTTTTTCAAAAATTGCGGGTATGGGCAGCGCCCATAAAAAACTTCCAATATAACAATTTATCAGGCGCAAACAGCCACGCTGTTTGCGTGCTAAAACTAAGTTTGTTAAAACAGACGACAGCCTTTTATAAAAGAAATGATTAACTTTTCATTATATATCGAATGGCTTTCTTGTTGCTATCGCATTAAAGGACTTTCGCCGTTGTGTTCAAGCCGCCAAACAGCGAGCTGTTTGGCTATCGTTCGATTGCATAAACGGAAAGTATTTGTGGGCTTTGCCCACACCCACGACCTTTGAAAAGGTCGACCAAACTTTTATAATTGCTTGGCTAAACTGTGCACTCAACCAAATTTATTTTAATTTTTAACATAAAAATCCACAAACACAAAAGCCACTTTTGAACTAAATCAAAAGTGGCTTTCACTCTTATATAATAAAACTTTAAGAAATCATATCTTTAAGTTTCTGTTCAACTGCTGCAGCATCTGCTTTACCACGGCTGTTCTTCATTACATTACCGACAAGAGCCTTAATAGCTTTTTCCTTACCGTTCTTGTAATCATCTACAGCCTTAGGATTGTTCTCTATAGCCTGTTTACAAAGTTCATTTACAGTGTTTTCATCAAGTCCTGCCATATCACTTTCACTGATAAAATCAAGTGCTCCCTTGCCGGAATCAAGCATTTTCTCAAGTGTAGCCTTAGCAAGGTTATTGCGTATCTTGCCGCTGTCAATCAATTTTACAAGCTCATTGAGTTGTTCAGGTGTTATTGATACATCAAATGTTTCCTTATCAGCCTCGGTTTCTGTTCTGCGGAAAATCTGACCGATAATAAAGTTAGATACAGACTTTGCGGATTTTACACCCTCGCAAGCCTTATCAAAGAACTCGCTGATTTTTCTGTATTTTGTAAGAAGTTGTGCATCCTTTTCAGGAATTTCAAGTTCTTCAATATATCTCTTGCATTTGTCAGAAGGAAGTTCAGGCATTTCAGCCTTTAAGCTCTCCACAACATCTCTTGGGACATTGATTGTAACAAGGTCAGGATCTCTGAAATAACGGTAATCGTGAGCGTCTTCTTTACTGCGCATTGAAGATGTAGTGTTTGTTGCATCATCATAACGGAGAGTTTCCTGCACTACTTTGCCGCCGCTCTCAATTAAATCTACCTGACGCTCATACTCATACTCCATTGCTTTGGCAATATTTGTAATTGAGTTCATATTCTTAATCTCTGTTCTTGTTCCAAGAGTTTCACTGCCCTCAGGACGAACAGAAATATTAACATCGCAACGCATTGAGCCTTCCTGCATACGGCAGTCGGAAATTCCTATATAGCGCATTACCTGCTGTAATTTTTCCACATACTCCTTAGCCTCGTCAATAGAACGAATATCAGGCTCCGATACAATCTCGATAAGAGGAACACCGCCACGGTTGTAGTCGACATATGTGTCGCCGTGCTGATGAATAAGTTTTCCTGCATCTTCTTCAATATGAATATGATGAAGTCTGATTTTTCTGCCGTTTGAAAGCTCTACATAGCCGCCGATTGAAAGCGGTGCATAAAGCTGGCTGATTTGATAAGCCTTTGAAAGGTCAGGATAACAGTAGTTCTTTCTGTCCATTTTAGAAATCTCCGCAATCTCACCGTGAGTGGCAAGACCTGCCTTGATACCAAAGTTTACAACCTCACGATTAAGTTTTGGAAGTGTACCCGGAAGTCCGATACATACGGGACAGCAATGTGAGTTAGGTGCACCGCCAAACGCTGTTGTACATGAGCAGAAAATTTTTGTCTTTGTAGCAAGTTCAATATGGGTTTCAAAACCCGCAACTAATTCATATTTCACAGCTTAACACCCCACTTTGTATCCTTAAAGTTTTCTCCGTCAGCCTGCTGATATTTAAACGCTGCATTTAAAATTTCAGCCTCGCCAAAACTCTTGCCGATAAGCTGCATACCGATTGGCATACCGTTTGCGTTAAATCCGCACGGAACGGATACACCCGGAAGTCCTGCAATATTTACAGGTACGGTACAAATATCTGTAAGATAAGTTTCAATCGGATCGGAAACTGCGTGACCCGCCTCGAAAGCAGTCATAGGAACTGTTGGAGCAAGAATTACATCACAATGCTCAAATGCATCTGTAAATGCCTTTACAATAGTTCCACGCAAATTCTGTGCCTTTTTATAATAAGCGTCATAATAACCGGCAGAGAGTACATATGTGCCGAGAAGAATTCTTCTCTTAACTTCCTCACCAAAGCCCTCTGAACGGGTGCGGCAAATCATATCGTGAGTGCCGTTATAATGCGGTGTTTTATAACCAAAACGAATACCGTCGTATCTGCCGAGGTTTGAAGATGCCTCTGCACAGGCAATAATGTAATAAACAGGAAGAGCAAACTTAAGTGCAGGCATATCAAAATACACTATTTCTGCACCGAGTGATTCATAAACTTTTGCGGCATTGAGAACTGCCTCTTTAACATCGTCACGAATACCGTCAAGATACTCACGGGCAATACCGATTTTCATACCCTTGATGTCATTGTTGAGCTTTCCGTAAGTTGCGCCGCCGACATTACCCTTTGAAGTGCTGTCTTTTTCGTCATACTGTGAAATTGCATCAAATACAATAGACGCATCTTCAACGCTCTTTGTGATAGGTCCAATTTGGTCAAGTGAGCTTGCATAAGCGATAAGACCGTAACGAGATACACTGCCGTATGTCGGCTTAAGACCTACGATACCGCAAAAACTTGCAGGCTGACGGATAGAACCGCCTGTATCAGAACCAAGTCCGTATGCTGCAATGTTTGCGCCGACAGCGCTTGCTACGCCGCCTGATGAACCGCCGGATACATACTTTGTGTTAAACGGATTCATTGCACCGCCAAAGCATGAAGTTTCACACGAAGAGCCCATTGCAAATTCGTCCATATTTGTTTTACCGAGCATAACTGCATTTTGTGCAGAAAGATTCTCCCATACAGTTGCATTATAAATCGGCTTGTAACCTTTAAGGATTTTAGAACAGCAAGTAGTTTCAATGTCCTTTGTGGAAAGGTTATCTTTCAATGTCATCGGAACACCCTCGAGCATACCGATTTCTTCGCCCTTTGCAATTTTTTCGTCAACAGTCTTTGCGGTTTCAAGCGCTGTATCGGGAGTTACATTTACATAAGCGTTAAGCTCGCCGTTTGATTTTTCTATTTCTTCAAGATAGCTTTTAGTAAGCTCCGTACACGAAACCTGCTTGGAAACAAGCATTTCGTGAATTTTTGCAATACTACCCATTTTTACACCTCTTATTCTCTGCCTCTAACAAGGAAATGTGACTCTGCCTGTTCAGGGGCATTTTTCAAAATTTCCTCGCTGTCATATGACTCAACCACAACATCCTCACGAAATACATTTGAAAGGTTGTTTATGTTGTCAAAGCTCTCACCGCTTGTGGGAGCATTATTGATTGTATCGGCAAAATCTATAATTTCCTGCATTGACTGTGTAAGGCTGTCAAGCTCCTCTTCGGGAACGAACAGCTTTGAAAGCAACGCAATGTTTTCAACATCTTCTCTTGTTACCATAAAAACCATCCTTTGTATAAACAGAATCAGGGCAAGTTATAAAAACAACTCGCCCTTTGAGTATATATGAAGTTATCTTAATTTAATGTGAACTTCACGAAGCTGCTGCTCTGTTACCTCTCCAGGTGAACCGAGGAGAAGATCCTGAGCATTTGAGTTCATTGGGAAAGCAATAACCTCTCTGATGTTCTCTTCTTCAGTAATTAGCATAATCATTCTGTCAACGCCCGGAGCCATACCTGCATGTGGCGGAGCACCGTACTGGAATGCGTTGTAGAGAGCAGAGAACTTGGATTTAAGCTCATCTTCGGTATATCCTGCAATCTCGAAAGCCTTAATCATAATGTCAAGGTCGTGGTTACGAACAGCACCTGATGAAAGCTCAACACCGTTACATACGATGTCATACTGATAAGCAAGAATATCATCGGGGTTCTTATTAAGCAAGCTGTCCATACCGCCCTGTGGCATGGAGAATGGGTTGTGTGTAAATATTACCTGACCTGTGGTTTCGTCATGCTCATACATTGGGAAGTCAACGATAAAGCACATCTCAAACTTTGACTTGTCAATAAGGTCAAGACGGGTAGCAACCTCTGTACGAATCTGACCTGCAAGCTTTGGAGCGTCTTTTTCTGTATCTGCGATAAAGTAAATAACATCGCCTGCGTTAGAATTATTACGCTTAATAAGCTCCTCTCTGTCGCCCTCTTTAAGGAACTTATCAATAGGACCGTCAAAAGTCATATCATCTCTTACCTTAACATAACCGAGACCCTTCATTCCGATAGAAAGTGCAAACTCTTCCATCTTCTTGAACCAGCTCTTTGACTGCTTTGCGGCACCCGGTACATTAATTGAACGAACAGTCTTTTTGAGGAACGGCTTAAAGTCAGTTTCCTCAAACATATCGCTAATCTCCACGATAACAAGCGGGTTACGGAGATCAGGCTTGTCTGTACCGTACTTTAACATACTTTCAGAGTATGGAATACGGGCAAACGGAGGCTTTGAAACCTCTTTATCTGTAAACTTAGTGAATGTTTCGTAAAGAACTTCTTCTGCAACCGCAAATACATCTTCCTGTGTGGCAAAAGCCATTTCAAAGTCAAGCTGATAGAACTCGCCCGGCGAACGGTCTGCTCTTGCATCCTCATCTCTGAAACAAGGTGCAATCTGGAAGTATCTGTCAAAACCAGAAACCATAAGGAGCTGTTTGAAAATCTGCGGAGCCTGCGGAAGAGCATAGAATTTGCCCTTGTGCTTACGGCTCGGAATAAGATAATCTCTTGCTCCTTCCGGTGATGAAGTTGAAAGAATCGGTGTCTGAATTTCATTAAATCCCATCTCGTTCATTTTTGCACGGAGGAATGTTATAATCTGTGAACGGAGCATAATGTTATTATGCACCTTCTGATTACGAAGGTCGAGGAAACGATACTTTAAGCGAACTTCCTCTGAAGTATTTGTTGATGTTGCAACCTCAAAAGGAAGAACATTTTTACATTTACCGAGAACGGTAATGTCATCTGTGTGTACCTCAACATAACCGGTAGCAATCTTAGAGTTGATAGTTTCTTCATCTCTCTTTACTACCTTACCGCTCAATGTTACGGTACATTCTTTGTTAATACCCTTAAGTAACTCGTCATTGTGAACTACTACCTGAAGAACACCGTACTGATCACGAATGTCAAGGAACATTACGCCGCCGTGGTCACGGATATTTTCAACCCAGCCTGCTACACGAACTTCCTGTCCGATATTTTCTTCTCTTAACTCACCGCAAGTTACGGTGCGATACTGATTAGCTTTTATCATATATCTACAGTTCCTTTCACTGATATTGTGCTAAATTGCCTATTCTTTTGTATTATACCACAATTTGCCTAAGCAATCAATATTTTAAATGATTTTTATTTCAAAAATTCTATCTTTTTCAGACAATGCCGCACAAATAATGTGCGGCACCGTTTATTCAACACTCTTAAGGCTTTCAACCATATTTACTTTTTTAATCTTAAATCCCATTGCAAAATTCACAATCAAAGCAAATGCAAATGTCAGCAAAGCCGCAAAAACGAATGATGTAGGCAAAATATCTCTGCCAAACATTACATTGTCAACCTCAACGGTCTGAATAATAAATCTTGTAAGGAAAATACCGAGAACAAGTCCCGAAAGAATACCTCCGAGAGTAAGCACGATATTTTCTTTATAAATAACGCTTGAGGTTTCTCTGCTGTAAAATCCGAGCACCTTAAAAGTTGCGATTTCACGCACACGCTCGGCAATGTTGATATTTGTAAGATTATAAAGCACTACAAACGCAAGTGCCGCTGCACAAATAATCATAACAAGCACAACCATATTAAGCGAATTGAGCATATCTTCAATTTCACCCATACCTGATGAAAGATAGGTTACACCCGCTACTTTATCATTCGTCAGCATTTTTTCACCGAACGCAGTCTGTTCGTCAGGATTTTTCAGTACAACCTGTGCCATATTAAACTGCGGTTCTTCTCCGAATTTTTCACTGTAAAGTTTAGGAGAAATAAACACATAATTCTTTATATACTGTTCATAAATTCCGCCTACTGTAAGTTCTGCGGTTTTATCATCAACAGTTACACTTACGGTATCACCGACTTTGGCAGACAATTCGGTCGCCATTTTTTCATTTATCATTACGGAATCATCGGTAATATCAAGGTGCTTTTTGTCGCCCCTTGTTCTAAGTTCTGTAACCTCCGAAAATCTCTGCGGATCTTCCATTACCGTAAGATAAGTGCTTTCATCTTTTACAACATTATTTTTCTTTACAACAACTTCCTGCTGACCTGCAAGCATAATTGACGCTGCGTCGCCCGTATTGTTTATTGCATTTTTCAGATAATCAAGCTGTTCGGCAGTTCCGCCTTCTTTAGGAATAACAACCGCATTATATTTGAATATTTCGCTAAACTGTGTATCGGTAAGCGGAATAAAGCTGTTTTTAAGTCCGAATGCCGCAACTATCAAAGCCGTGCAGCCTGCAATGCCTATGATTGTCATAAACATTCTTGATTTATATCTGAAAATATTTCTTGTAGTCAGCTTTGCGGAAAAATTCATATGTTTCCATATCGGAGTAATTCTCTCAAGCAGTATCCTCTTGCCTGCTTTCGGAGTTTTAGGTCTTAGAATTTTTGCACAGCTCTGGCTTAATTCTCTTACACATACTATTACAGAAACAAGCAATGTACAAAGTACGGCGGCAAGCGTACCGAGTATAATACTCTGTGCATCAGGTACAATGCTGATGTCAGGCATATAATACATAATCTGATATGCATTATAAATAATATACGGCAGTGTATTTATGCCTATTAATACACCTACGGTACAACCGATTACACCTGCAAAAACAGCATAAATCGCAAATTTCATTATTATGCTTAAGTTATTGTAGCCGAGCGCTTTTAATATTCCGATTTCTTTACGCTTTTCCTCTACAAGTCTTGACATTGTGGTTACACAAACCAAAACCGCAACGAGTAAAAAGAACATCGGGAATACTGATGCCACTGCACCGAGTCGCTCAACATTCTGCGCAAAGGTTGAATAACCCGGATTATCCGACCTGTCAAACACATACCACTCAGGATCTGCTATAGCGTCTATTTCTTCCTGTGCGTCGGCAATTTTTTGTTCTGCCTCTTTAAATTTATCATCAGCCTCGGCTTTTGAATCGTTGTATTCTTTCCAACCGTCATCAAGCTTTTGTCTGCCGCTTATTTTCTGCTCCTCAAGTTCGGACTTTCCGTTGTCATATTTTTCCTGTGCTGTCGCAAGTTCGGTTTCAGCCTGCGATATTTGAGCTTGTCCCTCTGTTTTTTTACTTTCAAGCTGTGCTTGTCCGTCCGCAATCTGCAGTTCTGCACTCTGAATTTGAGCAAGTGCATAGTCAAGCTGTGCCTGTCCTTCCGCTTTTTGTGTTTCAAGCTCTTGTTTTCCATTGTTCAGCTGTTGTTCTGCCGTATCAAGCTGTTCTTGCGCCATAGCAAGTTTTGTTTCACAATCTGCTAAAACTGCCTGAACCTGTGTAAGCTGTTCCTGCAATACAGCAAGAGCGGTTTCGTCCTCTGTAACCTCAATTTGCGCCTGTAAAGCCTCAATCTGTGATTTGCAAGTTGCTATTGCGGTTTCAAGCTGCGGCTTTTGATTGTTTTCAAATTCACTTTTTGCGGCATTGAATTCATCTTCTTTTTCGGCAAGAGTTTCTTCCGCTATGCTGATTTTTGAATTATATTCTTCAACACCTGAATTATATTCGGCTTTTGCACTGTCAAGTTCCGCCTGCGCAGAAGAAAGTTCGCTTTCACCTGCCGCAATGCCGTTTTCGTATTCTTCTTTAGCAGTTTCAAGCTTACTTTTTCCGTCATCTATCTGCTTTTTGGCTGTGTCAAGTTGCGATTGTGCATCTGAAATCTTATCTATATATTCTTTTTCCGAATTATCTAAAGTTGTTTTTGCATCATCAAGTTTTGTAAGAGCCTCGGATTTTTCGGTTTCATAATCGTTTTTACTGTCCTCAAGTTCCTGTTTTGCTTTGCCTATAACATCTTTATCAAATGCCTCACAGCGTAAATCGGCGGTATTTTCAAGAACAGTTGTAAAGCTTTCAATGTCTTTTTCATATTCGTCATCAAAGACTGAACCGTCGCCGTCAGAAAAAACGGTTTTCACATACATTTCCGTATATCTTTCGGTTACAAAATCATCCTGATAAATATACATAAATGCTACAATATTGCCGTTGCCGATTGTAGTTGAGCCACGCTGATACGAAATATACATAGGTGATTCCACTTTACCGACGACGGTATATTCAAGCGTATCTACCATATCAAGTGCATTGGATTCTCCGCTTTCACTTCCAAATACAACCTTGTCGCCGATTTTATAATCACTGCTGCCGACACTGCCGTATTCAACAAGGATTTCACCCTTTTTCTCGGGTAGTCTTCCCTCTTTTATGTTTAATGTATTAAGAGTTTTATTATTGTTATAACTTTTAGGTGCAGCGGTTACTCTTATAACATTGCCGTTACCTCCGTTTCCGTTTGATTTTAAAACAAGGTCGGCAAAATACGATGGCATAACATCGGTTACATTGTCAAGATTTTCAACCGCTTTTACATCATCTTTATCAAATCCGACAGTAGATACAAGCCTGTAATCCATAAGATTGGATTGAGAATAATATTCGTCTGCCATATTGTACATTGACGGAACCGTAGCTTTGATTCCGGCAAAAAATCCAACACCGAGTGCAATAATCGCAAGTATAGAAATAAACCTTGCTTTAGAATTTGCAATTTCTCTGAAAGTATTTTTTAACAGGGTTTTAGTCAATGTCCTCTCCCCTTTCGCAGAAAATATGAATTACCATTCGATTTCTTCAACATTTTTAGGTTCATCATTGTGAACATCCATAATTACCCTGCCGCTTCTCATCTTTATAATATGATCTGCCATTGGGGTAATTGCTGAATTGTGGGTTATGAGAACTACCGTCATATTTTCTTTTCGGCAGGTTTCCTGCAAAAGTTTTAAAATCTGTCTGCCGGTGTTATAGTCAAGAGCACCCGTCGGCTCATCGCAAAGTAAAAGTTTAGGTCGCTTGGCAAGTGCTCTTGCAATAGACACTCTCTGCTGTTCACCGCCCGAAAGTTGAGCGGGAAAGTTTGCACTGCGCTGTGAAAGTCCGACGCTTTCAAGCGCCTCTGTACTGTCCATCGGATTTTTACTTATCTGCGTTGCAAGCTCTACATTTTCTTTTGCGGTAAGGTTAGGCACAAGGTTATAAAACTGAAATACAAAACCAATGTCAAACCGTCTGTATTCAATAAGCTGTTTGTCTTTCAGCTTGCTTATGTCTCTGCCGCCGACAATAATACTGCCTTTTGTACAGGTATCCATTCCGCCGAGAATATTAAGTACGGTTGTCTTGCCTGCACCCGATGCACCGACTACCACGCAAAACTCGCCCTGCTCTATATTAAAAGAAACACCCTCGACAGCGTTAATAGTCACTTCGCCCATTTTATATATTTTGTAAACATCTTTAAATTCAACAAGGCTCATAATATCCTCCCGTAACGGTAAATTTTCTTTGCTTTTTAAAGCGCTGAATATACAGAATAAACCTGCTTATAATACAATATTATAGCACTTTTTACACCTCTTATCAATATACAAATACAGTGTTGATGTCGAAAAAACCACAATATGACAAAACCGACCAAATTAATTGGCAATTGGCTTGACGAGGGTAAAAAATTATGCTAAAATACTAACGAACATAGGTTATTGCAGTGTAGATTGTTTGGTAATTACAACTCACCGCAAATTCTGATACTATGTAATTTAAGAAACAGAAAGGTTGATACTGAAATGGCAAAGATTGATTTAACTAAGTATGGTATTACCGGTACTACTGAAATTATCCACAATCCTTCCTATGACGAACTCTTTAACGAGGAAACAAAGGCTGATTTGGAAGGCTATGAGGTTGGACAGGAAACTGAGCTTGGCGCAGTTAATGTTATGACCGGTATTTACACAGGCCGTTCACCTAAAGATAAGTTCATCGTTATGGACGAGAATTCAAAGGACACTGTATGGTGGACTTCTGACGAATACAAGAACGACAACCATCCTGCAACACAGGAAGCTTGGGAAGCTGTAAAAGCACTTGCTAAGAAAGAGCTTTCAAACAAGAAGCTTTATGTTGTAGATGCATTCTGCGGCGCTAACCATGATACAAGAATGGCAGTTCGTTTCATCGTTGAGGTTGCTTGGCAGGCTCACTTTGTAACAAATATGTTCATCAAGCCATCTGCTGAAGAGCTTGAGAACTTTGAGCCTGATTTCGTTGTTTACAACGCATCAAAGGCTAAGGTTGAGAACTACAAGGAGCTCGGTCTTAACTCTGAAACAGCTGTAATGTTCAACATCACAAGCCGTGAGCAGGTTATCGTAAACACATGGTACGGCGGTGAGATGAAGAAGGGTATGTTCTCAATGATGAACTACTACCTCCCACTTAAGGGTATTGCTTCAATGCACTGTTCAGCTAACACAGATAAGAACGGCGAGAACACAGCTATCTTCTTTGGTCTTTCAGGTACAGGTAAAACTACACTTTCAACAGATCCTAAAAGACTTCTCATTGGTGATGACGAGCACGGTTGGGACGACAACGGTGTATTTAACTTCGAGGGCGGTTGCTATGCTAAGGTTATTAACCTTGACAAAGAGTCAGAGCCTGACATCTACAACGCAATCAGAAGAGATGCTCTTCTTGAGAACGTAACAGTAGATAAGGACGGTAAAATTGACTTTAACGACAAGACAGTTACAGAGAACACTCGTGTATCTTACCCAATCAACCACATTGAGAACATTGTTCGTCCTGTATCTTCAGCTCCTGCTGCTAAGAATGTAATCTTCCTTTCAGCAGATGCTTTCGGTGTACTTCCGCCTGTATCAATCCTTACTCCTGAGCAGACAAAGTACTACTTCCTCTCAGGCTTTACAGCTAAGCTCGCAGGTACAGAGCGTGGCATTACAGAGCCAACTCCAACATTCTCTGCTTGCTTCGGTCAGGCTTTCCTTGAGCTTCACCCAACAAAGTATGCTGAAGAGCTCGTTAAGAAGATGGAAAAGAGCGGTGCTAAGGCTTACCTCGTAAACACAGGTTGGAACGGCACAGGCAAGCGTATCTCTATTAAGGATACAAGAGGTATCATCGACGCTATTCTCGACGGTTCTATCACAAAGGCTCCTACAAAGACAATCCCTCACTTCAACTTTGAAGTTCCTACAGAGCTTCCGGGTGTTGATCCTGCAATTCTCGACCCACGCGACACATATACAAATGTTGCTGATTGGGAAGCAAAGGCACAGGATCTTGCAGCTCGTTTTGTTAAGAACTTTGCTAAGTACGAAGGCAACGAGGCAGGTAAGGCTCTCGTAGAGGCAGGCCCTAAGGCTTAATCTTTGTATTAATTTTAGTACAAGCTAACTAAATAAAGGCTCTATGTCAATAGTTGGGGTAAACCCGAAAAAGAAGAATTGAAATGAACAAGCGATAGTAAATGAACTGACCCCAAAAAGTTAGACAAAGTTATAAAGAAATAATTATGCAAAGCGACTAAGAGAGATCTTGGTCGCTT
>NZ_JADNHD010000016.1:0-52699 GCF_015553695.1 Ruminococcus sp. BSD2780120874_150323_B10 | reverse complement strand
GCCTTAGTTGCATAACAAAAGCGTAGCAGCTAAAAGCCACTACGCTTTCAAATCTAACTTTTGGGGGTCACCACATTTACATAGGGGCTGTTTTTTACAGCTCCTTTAGCTTTGCCCGAAAATTAGTCTTACGGTCAGCACGCTCATCACTGCGGCGGTGAAATCGGCAAGCAAAGCGGCAACAAGGGTATGGCGGATTTTTTTTACCTTAATACTGCCAAAATACATTGCCACAGCGTAAAATGTGGTTTCGGATGATCCTGCAAGTACAGAAGCTACCCTGCCTGCAAAACTGTCAGGGCCGCAATCTTCATACAAAGCGGTCAACAAAGCTGTTGAACCACTGCCCGATACAGGTCTTAAGAGAACCATTGGTACAATTTCTTTTGGAAAGCCTAAAAAATCTGCGGCAGGGGAGATAAAGTTACATATAACATCAATTGCTCCGCTCGAACGCAGTAAATCTACCGCAAACACCAATCCGATTATGGTAGGTGCAATTGTGTACAGAACTTTTACGCCCTCTCGCACTCCTTTAATAAACAAATCGAAAACAGGCACTCGTTTTATCAGCCCGTACAATACCACAACGGTCGCAAATAGAGGCATTATAATAGCCATAATTTCACCTCGCTTTTTTCAGATTTAGTGTACAGGCAACTGTAAGGGCCACAGTGAGAGCGGTTGCCGAGCTTATCCAAATGGCTGTTATAACCTCAAACGGAGCATTACTTCCGTAGCTTTGTCGAAGTGTGGCAAGGGTAGTAGGCAAAAGCTGCAGAGAGGCGGTATTGAGCACAACAAAAATGACCATTTCATTGCTTGCCGTATCGGAGCAGTTGTTTAGTCTGTTAAGTTCTCCCATAGCTTTAAGACCAAACGGAGTGGCGGCATTGCCAAGTCCTAACAGGTTTGCGCTTATGTTCATAGTAATGCTTTTAAAAGCCTCGCTGTTTTTATCAAGCTTTGGAAAAAGCGGTCGCAAAAGAGGCGCAAAAATTTTTGAAATAAGTGCGGTAAAGCCGCTTTCTTCTGCTATTTTCATTATTCCTGACCATAGGCATAGGATGCCTGCCATTGTCAAGAGAAGTTCTATTGATGACGAGCCGCTTTCTATAAGGGCTGTAGACAGTGATTCGGTATTACCGAGTAAAATTGCCGACAACACACTGACAATTATCAGACCTGCCCACACATAACCAAGCATTTATTTCACCTAACTTCAAAAATCTAAATATAATATCATAAATAAAGCAAATATGACAAAAATCGTTACAAAATTGTATTTACAATTCTTATTTGGTAATTATTGACATATTAACCGTAAAATGGTATAATGATACAGCGATGAAAATTGTCAACCTATAACTTCGGTTAAGGTTTACAATTAAAAAATATGAACAGAAAACTGTTCAGATAAGGAGATGATATAATGATATTTACCAATTTCAGAGAAATTGACGGAGCTGGCAGAATTGTAATTTCAAAGGATATTCGCAATCATCTTAATATCAAAGCGGGCGATATGCTGCATATCGAGGCTGACAATGATTGCATTACAATAAAAAAAGCAGAAGAAAAATGCATTTTCTGCAATTCGTCCGAAAATCTGAAATGTCTTAAGGGCAAATTTATATGCTCAAATTGTATCAATGCACTTAATAATTAATTATTATTAAAAAAGGGTAGGGCACACCGACGGTTAATTTAAACTGTCGGTGTGATTTTTGTTCTTATAAAATATATATGCAATTATTTGATTTTATGAGTGTGTGTTAAATATTATTGCAATTATAGATTTAATTTTTGGGATAATCTTGATAAATTATGGTTTAGCGGAACAAATCAGAAAAGCAATTATAAAAGTTTGGTCGACCTTTTCAAAGGTCGTGGGTGTGGGCAAAGCCCACAAATACTTTCCGTTATGCAATCTAACGATAGCCAAACAGCTCGCTGTTGGGCGGCATGAACACAACGGCGAAAGCCCTTAAATGCGATAGCAACAAAAAAGACATTCGATATATAATGAAAAGTTAATGATTTCTTTTCTAAAAGGCTGTCGCCTGTTTTAACAAACTTAGTTTTAGCACGCAAACAGCGTGGCTGTTTGCGCCTGATAAATTGTTCTATCGGAAGATTTTATGGGCGCTGCCCAAACCCGCAATTTTTGAAAAAATTGAGTAAACTTTTTTGTTTTTTGGAGGATAATTTAGCGTTAGCTAAATTTCAATGCCCGACCGACACTCCGCTAAAACATAATTTATTGAAAATTTTGACAAAAAAAGTGCCCTGCATATGGCAAGGCACTTAAGTTTTAACAATTATTCTTCTGTATTTTCGCACTGTACCGGCTTTTCGGTTGATTCGGCAGTTTTTTCTGTAACAGTTTCTTCTGTCTTTTCTTCTGCTTTCTCTTCAACCTTTTCCTCTGCGACAGGTGCGGATTCTTTGGGTTCTTCAGCTTTTGGTTCTTCTGCGGTTTCGGGAGCTTTTGTTTCTTCGGCTTCATTTGCAAGTTCCGCAATATCGTCGCCGTCAAGGCACAGGTCAAGCTCTTCAAGGAGCATTGCGTTTTGTTTTTTCTTGTGCTGTTTTATAGCAAACACGGTAGCTGATACTGCTACAAGTGCGCCAAGTGCACCGGCTGCGGCGCAAATTAATTTTTTATTATCATCCATATTAAACACCTCATCAATTATGTTTTTATTTTTGTTCAATAATTATTCAAAATAAAAATGCTTATTAAAATGAATTATCACTTTAATAAGCATATTATATCATAAATTTTATGCAATGCAATACTTAATTTGCAAAATTTGTCAATAAATTTTGAGCGTTTTGCACATAATCAAAACGTTCTGTCGATTAATATACAAAAACTAAAAATATATTTATAATCATTTTGAATATTCGCAATAGTTTCCCAAAAAGCTGAATTCAGGCATTTCCGCACTTAACTGTGCTATAAGGTCTGTAACCTCTTTACTGCTTACATTGCCTGAAAAATCAAGGTAAAACAGGTATTCAAACCCCTCGTCACTGCTTGGGCGTGGGCGAGATTCAATTTTCGTAAGGTTAAGACCGAGAGAATTAAATCTGCAAAGTAAGCCGTAAAGCGAGCCCGTAACATGAGGAAGTGAGAAACAAAGGCTGATTTTGTTTGAATCGGGTGTGATGAACAGCTTTTTGGAAATAACAATAAATCTTGTTGTGTTTTTATCGTTATCCTGCAAATGATTGTCAAGCACTTTTAAACCGTATTCCTCTGCCGCCTTGTATGAGCAGATAGCCGCAACATTAAGGCGCTTTTCCTTTGCCACATCACGAGCGGCAATTGCTGTATTTGAACATGGTGTAGAGTCAAAATTATTTTTTGCAATGTAGTCTGCACACTGTGAAAGTGACTGCGGATGCGACCATACCTTTTCAATATCCGAAAACTCTGCCTGTTTTAAACCTCCAAGACAGTAATCAATAGGCAAATCAAGTGCGCCGACAATGTAAAAACGGTGCTTAAGTATTAGGTCATATACGGCAGAAACCGAGCCTGCGTTTGAGTTTTCAACAGGAAGTACGCCGAATGTAATTTCTCCTTTATCAACTGCGTCAAAAACATCACCGAAAGACTTATAGCAATGTGCCTCCGCATCGGGGAACAGTCGTATTGTTGCCTCGTGACCGTTAGCTCCTTTAATGCCCTGATAACCGACTTTAACATTGGTTTTCGGTATCTCGGTTTCAACATTGCTGATAACCTCTTTTATATCTGCACCACTGCCGACAATATTATGTTGTAAAGCTCTTGAAAGCTCCATAATATTTGAGTAAAGCAGTCTTGCGTATGAACCGTACTCGCCGCCACGCTCTTCGATAGCGTCAAGAATTTCGTTTTCTCTTGCCTGATTCAGAACAGGAATATTGTTGGCTTTTTTGTAATTACCTACCTCTTTGGCACAATCCATTCTCTTTTTGAAAAGTTCAATAATCTGTTCATCTATACTGTCAATTTCAGTTCTGATTTCTGAAAGATTTCTCATTTTATTCATCCTTATTATAAAAGATTTAATATAGCAACGGCTGTGACAGCCTCAATAACAGGCACGGCTCTCGGTACAATACACGGGTCGTGTCTGCCGTTTATAACAAGTTTTGCATTTTCTTTTTTCTGCAAATCAACTGTGTCCTGTTCTTTAGAAATAGACGGAGTAGGCTTTACTCCTGCTCTGAATATAACAGGCATACCGTTTGTGATACCGCCGAGAATACCGCCGCAGTTGTTGGTTTTTGTTACAACTTTGCCGTCTTTGTATTCAAAAGGATCATTGGACTGTGAGCCACGCATTTTAGAGAGTTCAAAGCCTTTGCCGAATTCAATGCCCTTTATTGCAGGCACACCGAAAACAGCTTTTGCGATTACACCCTCAACACCCTCAAACATAGGCTCGCCTATGCCTGCCTCAATTCCGCTTACGGCACATTCGATTGTACCGCCGATACTGTCCTGAGCAAGTCTTGCCGATTCAACTTCTGCACGCATTTTTTCTTCGACCGAATCGTCAATAAGTGCAAAAGAGCTGTTGTTTAATTTATTTATAAGTTTGTCGTCAATAGAAACAGGGTTAAAAGATTTGTCGTTTACATTGCCGATGCTTGCAATATGAGCGGCAATTTTAATACCTTTTTCTTCAAGAATCTGACGGCAGATTGCACCCGCAAAAACTATAGGAGCGGTAAGTCTGCCCGAAAAATGACCGCCGCCGCGAATATCGTTGCTTGCGTTATATTTAACATAAGCCGTGTAGTCGCTGTGACCCGGACGAGGACAATTGAGAAGATTGCCGTAGTCGCCGCTTTTTGTGTTTGTATTTTCAATTACCGCACATAACGGTGCGCCTGTAAGAGTATCTCCAAGCATACCGGAAAGTACCTTTGGCAGGTCGCTTTCTTTGCGTGGGGTTGCGGTTTTGTCTTTGCCGGGAGCTCGTCTTGACATCTGAACAAGCACTTTGTCCATATCAATTTTTACGCCGGCAGGAAGTCCATCGATTACAACTCCTATACCGTTGCCGTGGCTCTCGCCAAAGACAGAAATTTTTATTTTTTCACCGTAGGTCGAGGACATTTGCCTTTCCTCCTATGCTGTTGTAGTCTATATAAAAATCGGGGTAGCTTTTGTTAATGCTCATTGCAAAAGTGGCGGTTATATCTTCATCACTTCTTGCAGCGCAAACAGCGGCAGACATAACGATTCTGTGATCGTTGTAGCCGTTTACATTTCCTCCTTTAAGAGAAGAAACCCCTGTGATTTCAAGTCCGTCCGAAAGTTCCTTTACTTTGCCGCCGAGATTATTCAGCAATTCGGCGGTGGCTTTCAGTCGGTCACATTCTTTTATTCTTAATCTTTCGGCATTGATAATCTTTGTCGTGCCCTCTGCAAATGCCGCACATACCGAAAGTACGGGAACAAGGTCGGGAATTTGAGATGCGTCAATGGTGATTGCCTTTAATTCCCCTTTTTCAACAGTTACTTCGTTGTCAAGCTGAGTAACTTTAGCGCCGAATCGGGCAAGAATTTCAGCGCATTTCTTGTCGCCCTGCGTGGAATCCTTTGCAACTCCCTTTACGGTTACTTTACCGCTGACAGCGCCGAGTACCATAAAGAAAGCCGCCTGTGACCAGTCACCGTCTGTTGTATAGTCGCAAGTCTTATATGATTGACCGCCTTTAATATGCCAGCCTTTTTCTGTGGCTTGAATATTCACACCAAATTGTTTCATTGTGCGGATAGTCATTGCAATGTAGCCAACGCTTTCAAGCGGGGAAGTGAGTACAATTTCGCTGTCACCCTCAAGAATCGGCAGAGCAAGCAAAAGTCCTGTGATGAACTGTGAGCTTACATTGCCGGGAATTTCAAAAATTCCGCTTTTTAGCTGACCTTTGATTTCAAGGGGAAGTCCTCCCTCTGTTTTGCAGACGGTACCCGCCTTTGGCAAAGCCTCTGTAAATATTCCGATAGGGCGCTGTGGAAGTTTGCCTTTGCCCACAAATGTTGCGTTAATATTGCCGACAGCGGCAATCGGAATAAAAAATCTTAATGTACTGCCGCTTTCTCCGCAATCAAGCAAAGCGGTTTTGTTTTTATACATATTTGTGCCGTCGACTGTGAGAACATTGTTTTCAAGTACAGCGTCAGCGCCAAGTGCTTTAATACAGCCGATTGTTGCCTTAATATCGTTTGAAAGGGCAACGGGAGAAATTCTGCTTACTCCGTTTGCCATGGCTGCGCAGATTATGGCTCTGTGAACATCACTCTTTGACGGCGGTACATTTACAGTTCCGTTTGGAACAAACGGGCTGAATTTTACATCAGACATATGTATCCTCCAATCAGGTTGTGATAAAGTCGCAGAGATTGGCAAGTTCAACTTTCTTTGTAAAGCTGTCGCCTATTTTTGTTAAAAGTACAAGGTCAATTGAGTTGCCTGCTGTTTTTTTATCGCCTTTTGCAGCCTGTGCCATCTGCTCAAAGGTAGATTTATCTGTAGTCGGCAGACCGTATTTTTTGCAAAGCGCACAAATTTTGTCGGCTGTGCCTTTTTCGGTAATTCCGTGTTTTTCACCTGCTTTTGTAATAAGCACCATACCGATTGCGACAGCCATTCCGTGGCTTATGCCTTTAAAGTTATAGATTTTTTCAATAGCGTGTCCGAGAGTGTGACCGAAGTTTAAGAGCTTTCTTTCGCCTGCCTCTTTTTCGTCACGATTTACTACATCACGCTTTATAGAAACGCAGATTTCTATAATATCCTCAATATGCTCAAGTGCATTTTGATTTTCAAGATTTTCAAAGAGTTTTTCGTCTTTAATGCACCCGTATTTTATAACTTCACCCATACCGTCGCAAATATATTCATCGGTAAGGGTTTTGAGCGTGTCGGGGTCAATCAATACGGCAATAGGCTGATGAAATGCGCCGACAAGGTTTTTGCCCTGCGGTAAATCAACGCCTGTTTTTCCGCCTACAGATGAATCAACCTGTGAAAGGAGAGAGGTAGGAATCTGAATGAAATCAATTCCACGCAGATAGCTTGCAGCGGCAAAGCCTGCCATATCGCCCACAACACCGCCGCCGAGTGCTACAACAATATCTTTTCTTGTCATAGAAAATTCCGCAAGTGTGTTGTACATTTCCGCAATAGAGCCGAGGTGCTTTTGCTCTTCACCTGCTTTAAAAATATGTGTTGCAACTTTAAATCCCTCTTTTTCAAGAGAATTTTTCACTCTGTCAATATAAAGCGGAGCAACATTGCTGTCTGAAATTATAGTAACCTTTTCTGCCTTTGAAAGAGCCTTTGCATATTCGCCGCATTTGTCAAGTATTCCTCTTTCAATGCAAATATCATACGGCTTGCCCGTATCTACTCTGACTGTTCTCATAATGCACCTCAATTCTATTCGCCGAGAGCAGTTTTTACCTTGTGTCCCTGCTCCAATAATTCTGCAAGAGTTTCTCTGTCTTCTGCTTTGATTGCGTCTTTAATTTTTGTAATATTGTCAATGAGTATGTCAAGCTCGGTAATAAGCGGTTCACGATTCTCAAGGAAAAGTTCGCTCCAAAGTTGTGAATTGATATTTGCAACTCGTGACACATCACGATAACTGCCGGCTGAAAATCCCTTATGATTTGGGCAGCACGGACTCATTACATAAGAACAAGCCAACACATGGGGGAGCTGTGAGGTGAATGCAATCATTCTGTCGTGTTCTTCGGGAGTGGTAATTTTAACTGTGCCAAAACCGATTTTTCTTGCAAGATTGGCAAGAATTTCAATTTTATCCTCAGGTGCTCCGCACGGAGTAATTATGTAGCTTGCGTTCTTATACAGGTCAGCCTCCGAAACATCAAATCCGTTGGTTTCTTTGCCTGCCATTGGGTGACTGCCGATGAATACAAAGCCGTATTTTTTTGAAAGAGCAGAAAGACTTGGGCAAATTGCTCGCTTGGTTCCCGAACTGTCGGTTACAATAGCGCCGCTTTTTATATAGCTGCCGTATTTTTCTATGAAATCTACCGCAGCCTGCGGATAAAGTGCCAAAATTATAATATCACATTCACCGAGGCTTTCGGGAGTACCGATTTTGTCGATTGCGCCCGCCTCAAGTGCCTTTTCTGCTGTTGCCTGCGTTCTGTTAATACCGATTACAAAGTTGTCGGTATATTTTTTTATAGCCTTGCAAAAGCTGCCGCCTATAATACCAAGACCGATAACGGCAATGTTCATTTTTCAGTGCCTCCGAATAAATATATAAAATAAAATTATTTGCTGTTGATTTTGTCAATTGAGCTTTTGAGTGCAAATACTTTCTTTGCAACCTTATCAAACTGTTCGGGTGTGAGTGACTGCGCACCGTCCGAAAGAGCGTGCGGCGGGTCATTATGAACCTCAATGATAAGACCGTCTGCGCCTGCGGCAACTGCCGCCATTGCAAGCGGCTCAACAAGCCATGACTTGCCTGCTGCGTGGCTTGGATCAACGATTACAGGAAGATGTGAAAGAGCCTTTACAACAGGAATTGCGGAAATATCAAGTGTATTTCTTGTAAATGTTTCGTATGTTCTTATGCCTCTCTCACAAAGAATAACCTTGTCGTTACCGCCTGCCATAATGTACTCGGCACTCATAAGCCATTCTTCAATGGTAGCGGAAAGACCTCTCTTTAAAAGAATAGGTTTGTCAATCTTGCCGAGTTCTTTTAAAAGCTCAAAGTTCTGCATATTTCTTGCGCCAACCTGAATAATGTCAACATTCTCAAACATATCAATGTGAGATGCTCTCATAATTTCGGTAACAATAGGAAGTCCTGTTTCTTTTCTTGCAATCTTTAAGAGGTCAAGACCTTCTGCTTTTAAGCCCTGGAAAGCGTACGGTGAGGTTCTCGGCTTGAATGCGCCGCCTCTTAAGAATGTTGCGCCCGATGCCTTTACGCTCTTTGCAATATCGACAATTTGAGTTTCGCTTTCAACTGAGCATGGACCTGCCATAATGTGCAGACTGCCGCCGCCGATTGTTATATCATCATTGATTTTGATTTTTGTATCGTCCGGGTGGAACTTTCTGTTAGCCTTTTTGTACGGTTCCTGAACTCTCTTAACATTTTCTACAATGTCTTGAGCGTCAATGTAGTCCATATCAATTTTAGTAGTGTCGCCGATAAGTCCGAGAACTGTTGAATGTACACCTTCCCATTTATTTACTTTTACATTGTATTCCTCTTTGAGCATATTTGTAAAATTCATAATCTGCTCGGGTGAGGCTGACGGTTTTAATACAATAATCATTTTTTTAAACTATCCTTTCATTCCCATTTAAATAATTTATACATATTTTACCACTTTAAAGCGTTGCAGTCAACCCTGTAATATGCGTAATTATTTTTCTTGCGTATCAATAGCGTTAAGGATTGCATATGCTGTTTTGAGCGGAGTGCTTTTGCCGCTCACCGTTATGTCAGCGGCAGAAAGATATATCGGAAGTCGCTTTTCATAAAGCTGACGCATTGCTTCATCCTTGTCGGGACGCTGTAAAAGAGGTCTTGTTGTATCGTTTTTAAGTCTTTGTTTTATAATGTCAAGCGGAACATCGAGCAGAACTATTTTGTCCTTTCCTCTGAAAGCGTCAATATTTCTTTGGAAAGTAAAAGCACCTCCGCCGGAGGCAATTACAAGTCCTTTTGTATCTGCAAGCTCCAAACAAGCCTCGTGCTCCATATCTCTGAAACGGTTTTCACCGTATTTTTCAAAGATTTCGGATACTTTCATTCCTGCCTTTTCTTCAATGTAAGAGTCCATATCAACGAACTTTCTGCCTGACTTACGGGCAAGATTTCTGCCGACGGTTGTTTTTCCGCAACCCATAAAGCCACATAAAACTATATTGTCCAATCTTAGGCCCTCCAAAAATTATCTGTTCTTTAACTCGTTAGACGCTGCAATGCATATCTTTTCGATTTCGGCGGGGTCATAAACGGAGCCGTCCCATATTTCGTGTGAAACAACAGCCTGCCATACAAGCATTGACATACCGCCGACAGCGTTTGAACCGTTTGCTTTTGCTTTTTGGATAAGTACGGTTTCGAGCGGATTATATACTGCGTCAAAAACATTCTTGCACTTTGCGATAACTTCATCGCTTACGGGCTGATTTTCAACATTAGGGAACATTCCTATAGGAGTTGCATTGATAAGTACATCAATGTCGCCATTAAGCTCACTGATAAGACAGTATGACGGTTGAGAACCGATAACAGTGCTCTTAATTTCTTCGCAAAGTTTCTTTGCAATTTCGACATCTTCCAATCTTACTGCAAAAAGAACGGGAATGTTTTTGAGAACAACCTCATAAGCCATTGTTCTTGCAACGCCGCCGCAGCCTAAAATTACAACTCTGCCGTTTAATTTGATTTTTGCCGCATCAAGAGCCTTTAAAAATCCGTCGGGATCTGTGGTGTAGCCTTTTGCTGTGTAATCTCTGTTGTCAACAGTGTTTACACTGCCGTACATATTTGCTTTTTCATCAATTTCATCAAGATACTGAATAATATTCTGCTTGTGAGGAATTGTAATGTTATAGCCGCTCAATTTAGACAGAATGTGGTCGTATTCATATCCGAGACTTTCCGGAGCAACATCAAGTTTTGTATAAACGGCGTCGATTCCTGCAAGCTCAAACAATTTTGTATGTATAAAAGGTGACATAGTATGTCCGATAGGATGACCTATTACTGCGTATTTTTTAGTACTCATAAAAATATACCCCCTAAAAAAATTTTTGGTAAAAATAGAAAAATTTTAAAATTCTATTGACAAAAGAATAAATAAACAATAATATAATCTAAGAAGCAAACCGATTACTCGATTGCTTATTCCATTGTAGCATAAAATATGTACTTTTGTCCATAATTACAATGGATACATTAAATATTTTTTTATTATGGGAGGAATTCCAATGGTATTGGAAAAAGTTAAGGCAATTCTTGCTGAGCAGTTCGATGTTGAAGAAGATAAGGTAACAGCTGATACAGATTTACAGGAAGATCTCGGCGCTGATTCACTTGATGTAGTAGATTTACTTATGTCAATTGAAGACGAGTTCGGTGTAGAAGTTCCCGATGATGAGATTGAGAACATCAAGACTGTTGGTTCACTTGTTTCTTACATTGAGGCAAATGCATAATTGAATTAAAAACTTGAGGTCAGGCGGTTTGTCTGACCTCTTTTACTTTTTATAATAAAAATAATGTCGGTACTTGCAAAAAAAATTAATTATAGTATAATAGAAATGTTATAATACACGAATATTTCTTAAGTTGGAGGAATGAAAATGGCAGACAACAAAAAAATGGTTGAAGCTATTACAAGCAGAGATGAAGACTTTGCTAAATGGTACACTGACATTGTAAAAAAAGCCGAGCTTGTTGATTATTCAGGCGTTAAGGGATGTATGGTTATCCGTCCTTACGGTTATGCTATTTGGGAGAATATACAGGCTGACCTTGACAGAAGATTTAAAGAAACAGGTCACGAAAATGTGTATATGCCTATGTTTATCCCTGAAAGCCTTTTACAGAAAGAAAAGGATCATGTAGAGGGTTTTGCACCTGAATGTGCATGGGTAACTATAGGCGGCAGTGAAAAACTTAACGAGCGCCTTTGTGTTCGCCCTACTTCGGAAACTCTTTTCTGCGAACATTATCAGAAAATTATCAACACATACAGAGATCTTCCAAAACTCTACAATCAGTGGTGCAGTGTTGTAAGATGGGAAAAAACAACCCGTCCTTTCCTCAGAACTTCCGAATTCCTTTGGCAGGAAGGTCACACAATGCATGCAACGGCGGAAGAGGCAAAGGAAGAAACACTCCGTATGCTCCATGTTTACGAGTCATTCTATAAAGAAATTCTTGCTATTCCGGCTGTAATCGGCAGAAAGACAGAGAAAGAAAAGTTTGCCGGTGCAGAAGAAACCTATACAATTGAGCCGATGATGCACAACGGTGTTGCTCTCCAAGGCGGTACATCACACTACTTTGGCGATGGCTTTGCAAAGAGCTTTGGCATTACATTTACAGGCAAAGACAATAAGCAGCATTATCCGCACCAGACATCATGGGGTGTGTCAACAAGAATGATCGGCGCTATCATTATGGTTCACAGCGATGATGACGGTCTTGTGCTCCCGCCGAGAATTTCACCTGTACAGGTTGTAATTATTCCTGTTGCACAGCATAAGGAAGGCGTACTTGACAAGGCTTACGAACTTAAGGCAGAGCTTACAAAGCGTTTCAGAACTAAACTTGACGACAGCGACCACGCACCGGGCTGGAAGTTTGCTGAGTATGAGATGAAAGGCGTGCCTGTAAGAGTTGAGATTGGACCTAAGGATATAGAAAAGGGTCAGTGCGTAGTTGTAAGAAGAGATACCCGTGAGAAGTATTTTGTACCGCTTGAGGGACTTTCCGATTATATTGCAGAGCTTCTTGATACAATTCACAACGATATGTACGAAAGAGCACGCAAGAATACAGAAGAAAAAACATTTACAGCAACAAACTTTGACGAATTTGTTGATACCGCCAAGAATCACCCGGGCTTTATTAAGGCTATGTGGTGCGGCGACAGCGCTTGTGAAGATAAACTCAAGGACGCTACAGGCGGTGTTAAGAGCCGTTGCATTCCTTTTGTCGAGGAGCACATCAGCGATGTTTGTGTATGCTGCGGCAAACCTGCTAAGCACCAGGTTTATTGGGGCAAGCAGTATTAATTGATTTTATATTTGAAATGTATAAGGAGGTGCTGAGGCTATGCCGATTAAGGTTCAGAGCAATTTGCCGGCAATAAAGGTACTTGAGTCTGAGAATATTTTTGTTATGCCAAACGAAATAGCGATAAAGCAGGATATTCGTCCGCTTAAGATTATTATTTTAAACCTGATGCCGACAAAAATTACAACCGAAACCCAGCTTCTAAGACTTTTGGGCAACAGTCCTCTACAGGTTGACATTGAGCTTTTGCAGATGGCATCGCATACATCAAAAAACACCTCACCTCATCACCTGACTACTTTTTATAAAACCTTTGACCAAATAAAGAATGAAACCTTTGACGGTATGATAATCACGGGCGCACCGGTTGAACAGCTTGAGTTTGAAGATGTTGACTATTGGGAAGAGCTTTGCAAGATTATGGAATGGTCAAAGCACAATGTTTATTCCACACTCCACATTTGTTGGGGTGCGCAGGCGGGTTTGTATTATCATTACGGTATCCAAAAGCATAAACTTAAGGAAAAGTTAAGCGGTATTTATAATCATACGATTTTAGACCCGCATCATCCGCTTATGCGTGGCTTTGACGATACTTTCTGTATTCCTCATTCAAGGTATACGGGAGTAAGGGAAGATGATATACGCAGAAACAGTGCACTTGAAATCCTTGCAGTGTCAGAGCTTGCGGGAGTGGCTATAGTTACCAATAAATCCGGCAGACAGGTATTTGTAATGGGACACGCCGAGTATGACAGAGATACCCTTGCAAGCGAGTATTTTCGTGATGAGAACAAGGGAATCAATCCGAAAGTTCCGTACAATTACTTTCCAAATGACGATGCGTCGCTCACACCGCCAATGGTGTGGAGAAGTAACGCAACCTTGCTTTTCACAAATTGGCTTAACTATTATGTATATCAGGCAACACCGTACGATTTACAGGACTTGCTTGAAAAATATCCGCATTAAACTAAAAACCATGAGCAGTTCATTTTGGACTGCTCTTTTTGTATGCTTATAAATATCTGTTGACAAATACGAATAAATTGATATAATAGTATTAGTTAATTAGATAATTAACTAATTAACTAATACATAAAAGGGGTGATTTTTATGGGAGATGTATGGAAAGCTTTGGCTGACCCTACAAGGCGAAAAATACTTAAACTTTTAAAAAAGGATAGTTTAAATGCCGGAGAAATTGCTGCGGAATTTAATATGACCAAACCATCAATAAGTAATCATCTCAGTATTTTAAAGCAAGCTGACCTTGTGGAGTCGGAAAAAATCGGTCAAAATGTAATTTATTCGTTGAAAACAAGCGTATTGGAAGATATGTTAAAAATGTTGTCCGATTTAACAGGCAGAGAGGATAAATAATATGAAAAAATATATTTTGTTAATTATATCATTGATTAATATTGCTGTAACAGGTGTTTTTATTGCTTTTAATCCAAATGAAGAGTTGCCCTCACATTATAATGTTAATGGGATTGCAGATGCCTATTCATCAAAATGGATGCTTTTATTTATTCCGAGTATTCTTGTATTGTTTTCAATTATATATGCGATTTACGCAAAGGTTAAAGAAAATGATGAAAACTATAAGTCGTACCGAAAATATGCCGTAAGATGTATAGTATCAATTTTTGCTTTTTTGTTTTTATTTTTTTGGATGCTGATTGCACTGGTATTGCAAAATAAAGTAAATATAGATAATCTGTTTTTACCGTTAACTTGTATTTTTATGGGCTGTATGTTTGTTTATTTATTCAATTTAATGCCTAAAATAAAGCAAAATTCTTTGCTTGGCATACGAACAAACGCCACATTGAGCAGTAAATCCGTTTGGAAAAAAGTACATCGCTTTGCAGCTTATTTTGGAGTGATTTGTGGAATTGCAGTAATAATATTAGGCATAATTTCGTTATTCGTAATAAATATAAGTAATGTATTGTTCTTTATATCAATTATTATAGTATTGGTAAGCGCAATAGTTCCTGCAATATACGGAGAAATAATATATTCAAAGGAAAGAACATCAAATAATTACATAGAATAAACATTATAAAATCCCGATAAGGCAAAAAATTCACCTTATCGGGATTTTTACAATTTACAAGACAGTTGCAGAGCTAAACGCTCATTTTTTCTCGTATGAGGGCAAGAATTTTGCGTTCTCTGCGGCTGATCTGCACCTGCGTCATTGCAAGGCAGTCGGCGGTTTGTGATTGGGTTTTATTCTGAAAATAGCGCAGATGTATAATCTGTCTGTCACGCTCATCAAGTTCGGCAATTGCATCATTAAGGCTCAACCGTTCGGTGATTTCTTCTTGCGAATCGCTTACGGGTATGTCTATTCGGGAATTTCCCTCATCATCATAATCGGCATTAAGGGATAGGGGAGAAGAGCCGGCAGAAAGCGCCTCGCAAATCTTATCTTCACTTACATTCAAAGCCTGCGAAAGCTCGGTAACGCTCATTTCTCTGCCGTTGTTTTTTTCGTACTCGGTATTAAGTCTGCAAATTTTCATTGAAAGTTCCTTAAGAGTGCGACTAACCCGTACAGAACCTCCGTCACGAAATATACGCTTGATTTCTCCCAATATAACCGGTACGGCATAGGTAGAGAATTTTAGTCCACGGCTTTCGTCAAAACGCTCTACGGCTTTTGCAAGTCCCAAACAACCTGCCGAAAACAGTTCTTCGTATTCCACTCCTTTGCCTGTAAAATGCTTACAGCAGGAATGGACAAGTCCCATATGCTTTTGTGCGAGAGAGTTTTTATCCCCGATAATATCACCACGGCTTTCCGACATACCGTTTAACGACCTCTTGAAAGGAATCTGCCCGAAGAAATGACTTTTTCAAGCGTAACGACAGTGCCTTTGCCGACAGTGGATTTGACTTTTACTTTGTCGCAAAAGCTCTGCATAACCGCAAAGCCAAGACCTGCTCTGTCTTCTTCGGGAGCGGTGGTAAAGAGCGGTTCCATTGCCTTTTCAATGTCTGCAATGCCGCAGCCTTTGTCACGAATTTTTATTACTACTTTGTTGTTTTCGTAAATTTTTCCGTTTATGTAGACAGTTCCGCTTTCTCTGCGGTAGCCATGCACAATGCAATTTGTTACAGCCTCGGAAACTGCGGTTTTTATGTCTGAAAGTTCGGCAACGGTTGGATCAAGACCGATGACGAATGCAGAAACCGCACTTCGGGCAAAAGCCTCGTTACTGCTTTTTGACGGAAAGCTAAGGCTCATTTCGTTTATTAAATTCATCTCAGCACCCCCAATCCCTCAAGCCCGGAAAGAGCAAACAGCCTGTACATATTTTCGGGTATGTTAATTACCCTGACAGAACCTCCGAGCAATTTCATCTGGCGGTATCTTCCGAGTACAAGACCGATTCCTGAGCTGTCCATAAACGATACCCCGGAAAAGTCAAGGTTTAACAGCTTTGGCTTAATTGATTCACAGATTCCGTCAAGCTTTGTGCGTATTCTTGCGGCAGAGTCATGGTCAAGTTCACCCTCAATGAACGCTGTCAGCACATTGTTTTCAAATTTTGTTTTGAGCATTTTAAACATCCTTTTTACTGAAAATTCAGCTCGCTATTTTGCCTTATAAAGGCAAATAAAAACTCCATAACTATATAATAATAGATATGGAGTGAAAATTTTGTTTTATTATGTTGCAGATAAAATTATTTGTTAAGTGCGGTCAGATAATTATAAAAATCCTCAAAACTTCCGTTTTTGTATGATGAATAATCCTTATCATTACGGTTTATAATGCAGTCTGTAATAAGGAATGTGTCAAAACCGAGTTCGGCGGAGCACAAATCTTCGTCAACATCATTGCCGACCATAAGGCTTTCTTTTGGAGAAATGCCGCATTTTTCGCATAAATCTTTAAAATACAGAAGATTGGGTTTACAGCTTGACGAGTTGTCATAAACGGTAATATATTCAAAATCTTCGGGATTAAGTCCTGCCCATTCAAGTCTTTTATATGTAGCCGGCTTAGGGAAAATCGGGTTTGTTGCGGCAATTACTTTGTATCCGTTTTCTTTTGCAAAATCAACACATTTTTTTGCATAAGGATTAACGAAGGTTGCGGTCTTTGCGGCGACAAATTCATTATTATAATAATCGGTAAACATATCTTCGTATTTAATAAGGTCAACACCGCTTACTTTTGCGGCGGCTTTCCAAAACACATCTCTGTTAAGTGCGGAACCGTCATTTTTAGCCATGGCGCCAAGCCCTGCCATAATAGAATCGGTAAGCGCTTTCGGTTCGATTTTAAGTACAGGTATCATTTTTTCGCAGAGTGAACCGAAATAATATTTAACAAATTCGTGAACATCCATAGGTAAAAGTGTGCCGTCAACATCAAATAAAATATTTTTGTACATAGTCATACCTCCACAATAATTATACATTTTTTGTCAAATGATTGCAAGATTAAAAAAATTGTGTATAATAAAATTAGATTTTTAACTTATAAAAACGGAGGTAACAGTATGAAAATTGTATTGACGGACGCACAAACTGTTGTGGATAATCTTGTACCTGCCGACCGACTTTCACAGTTCGGAGAAGTGGTGCAGTACGGACTTCTCACATATGATGAGGTCGCAGAAAAGATTGCGGACGCAGATATGGTTATCTGCAACAAAACCCGACTTGACGAGGGTTCTTTAAAACTTGCAAAGAATTTAAAATATATCGGACTTTTTGCCACAGGATACAATAACATTGATATAGAATATTGCAGAAAGCACGGTATTACAGTCTGCAATGCAGGTTCGTATTCCACAAATGCCGTTGCACAGCATACTTTTGCATTAATTTTGGAGCATTACAGCAAGGTGCGTGAATATGCAAAATTTGTTGCCGACGGTCAATGGAAAAGGAGCAAGACTTTTTCGCCGTTTGTATATCCGCTAAACGAGCTTGCAGGAAAAACAATAGGTATTGTAGGATTTGGAAGTATCGGAAGTGCGGTTGCAAAAATTGCGCAGGCATTTGAAATGAAAGTCCTTGCGTATAATCGTTCCGAAAAACAGGCTGACGGAGTGGAGTTTGTAAGTTTTGACGAGTTGCTTGAAAGGAGCGACATTGTAACGGTTCATTGCCCGCTTAACAGCGATTCGGATAAAATGTTTGGCAAAGAGCAGTTTGCAAAAATGAAAAACAATGCATTGTTTGTGAATACCGCAAGGGGTGGAGTAATGGCAGAGAACGACCTTTACGATGCGTTGCAGAACGATATTATCGGCGGAGCGGCAGTAGATACCTTGGTTGTTGAGCCGATGGAGGAGGACTGTATTTTAATGCAGGCAAAGAATTGCATTATAACTCCTCACATCGCATGGGCGCCCGTTGAAACAAGGGAAAGATTGATGAATATTGTTGCAGACAATATCGGTTCATTTATAAACGGCACTCCTAAGAATGTTGTAAGTTGAGGTAATTATGGACGAAAGGCTTAAAAAGCAATTTGACTTTATAAAGGAAATTGACAATGAAAAATTCATACAGCGTCAGACATTGCTTACAGGCGGAGAGCGCAAGGAAAACGATGCCGAGCACGCATGGCATATGGCGCTTATGACCGTGCTTTTGAGTGAGTATGCCAACGAAAAAATAGATGTTTTAAAAACGGTTACAATGCTTTTACTGCACGATATTGTGGAGATTGACGCAGGGGATACCTATTGTTATGACGAAGAGGGCAAGAAAACTCAACACGAAAGGGAACAGAAAGCGGCAGACAGAATTTTCGGACTTTTGCCCGACGACCAGTGCGAAAAGCTGAAAAATCTTTGGATTGAATTTGAAAATGCCGAAACAGCCGAGGCAAAATTTGCCCATACTATGGACAATGTTCAGCCCGTAATGCTGAATGACGCAACAGACGGTAAGATGTGGGCAGAGAGAAAAATAAAATTAAGCCAGGTGCTTGGCAGGCAAAAGAACACCCCAAAAGGTTCTGAAATCTTAGCGGAATATTCTTACAACAATTTTATAAAGCCGAATGTCGAAAAAGGCAGATTAATTGACGATACACAAAAAGATAGCTGAAAACCCCGTTCTTATCAGCGCTTTTATAATTGAATTTTGTCGCTTGTTGTGATATAATTATAAGCGAAAAACTAATAAAAGGGCGATAATCGTGGAGAAAAATGTTAAAAAAGAAGCGTGGCTACACTTTTGTGTAAGCTCAATCGGCGGATTTATGGGTGCGTACGCAATCATAAATCATTGCGACCTGCTTGCCTCATCGCAAACATCAAATATGATACATATTGTACATAATTTGTTTGAGCCGGAACATTCTTTATTAATTTATATGGTGCTTGCCGCTTTGGTGTATGCTTGCGGTAATGTGACATATGTGTTGCTCCACAAATTTATAAAACTTGATACAAAAATAATAAGTCTTGGTTTGACATCGGTTGCTTTTATACTTGTAAGCGTGCTTAATTTTGTAGAAAATTCGTACCTTGCAATGCTGCCGCTGTTTTTTGCCGCTCCTATTCAATGGAACGCTTACGCAGGCGATGCGGGATACGGCAGTTCAACAATTTTTTCGACCAATAATATAAGACAAACGGTAACATCGCTTACATCTTATCTTATTGACGGCGACATAAAGATGAAACACAAAGCGCAGTTTTTCGGAATGACATTGCTTTTCTTCCATATAGGCGTTGCTCTTGCAAGCGTGGCTGAAATTTTTTGGGCAAGGGAGAGCATATGGTTAGGATTTTTACCGCTTGCAGTGTCAGCTGTGTGCTGTATGTGGTACAAAGAGGTAAAGGTATTTTCTTTCGGCAAAAAGTCGGAAGCTTTAGAATCCATTGTTGAGGAACAAGTTAATATTTAATTATAATAATCTATAAAAAAGCCTTGCAGGATTTCGCCTGCAAGGCTTTTGTCTATTTGTTCAAACTCACAAATATAAAGCTGTTCTGCGTAAGCGGAAAGTATTTGTGTACTTTGTCCACACCCACAACCTTTGACCCTTTAAAAAGATTAATTATACTTGCCATATAGTGTCATATCCTTTACTCAATTTTCTGATATTTTTGTTCATTATTTGTCAACAATTATGTAATAATATTATACTTAAAAAGTATAATTTAAGGGGAAGATTTATGAATAGAATTGCAATGTTGAGAAAAGAAAAAGGCTTAAGTCAGATTTCTCTTTCTTTAAAGCTCAATGTTTCTCAAAAAATGATTAGTGCTTACGAAAACGGAAAAAGTGAACCGAGCATTGCAACTCTTATGCAAATGGCAGACATTTTTAATACATCGGTTGATTACATTATCGGCTATACAAACATTCGTCAGCCGATAGATAAAACAGTGCAAATGTCTTTGAATGAGGACGAATGTGATTTGCTCGGCGGCTACAGAGAATTATCGCCAAAACAACAAAACATAGCTTTGGGAGTGATTTTAGGCTTGCTGAATTCCGAAAAAAATTAAGGTCATATCTGCTGTATTTGCAGATATGACCTGTTTTTTTAAATATGAAGAATTGTTGTTGCAATTCCAAAGTAAATTAAAAGTGATAAGGCGTCGCAAATTGTGGTGATGAGCGGTGATGCCATTACGGCAGGGTCAACACCGATTTTGTGTGCGACCATAGGCAAGAACGAACCTATGAGTTTTGCCATTATAATAGTTCCGATAAGTGTAAGCGAAACTACAAGTCCGATAAAAAGGGCGTTTTCTTTGCCGTTTAAATCGAATATCATCAATTTTATAAAATTTGCGGCGGCAAGTGTGACACCGCAAAGGATAGATACTCTAAACTCTTTCCACAATACCTTGACTGCATTGCAGAATTTGATTTCACCAAGCGACAGAGCACGGATAACCGATACCGAAGCCTGCGAACCGGCGTTACCGCCTGTACCTGTAATCATCGGAATAAATGACGAAAGCACGATTACGCTCGCAAGCGCAGATTCAAAATGAGAGATGATAGCACTTGTAAATGTGGCTGAAAGCATAAGTACAAGCAGCCACGGAATACGCTTTTTGTAAATTCCGAAAACACTTGTTTTCATATAAGGCTTATCGGAAGGCATTACGGCAGCCATTTTTTCAATATCCTCGGTTGCCTCTTCCTGCAAGACATCAATAGCATCGTCGATTGTTACAATGCCGACAAGTCTGTTTTCGGTATCTACAACGGGGAGCGCAAGAAAATTATAGTTAGAAAACATCTGCGCTACTTTCTCCTGGTCGTCAAGAGTGTTTACACAAATTACATTTTCTTCCATTATCTCCGAAACAATAACATCATCGTCAGATAAAAGCAGATCCTTTACGCTTGTAATACCAATAAGTTTTGAGTTGTCATCTGTAACATAACAAATGTAGATAGTTTCTTTATCTACACCTGTTCGTCTGATTCTTTTTATAGATTGCTCGGCTGTCATTTCGGGACGAAGTACAATGTACTCGGTTGTCATAATTGAGCCTGCACTGTCCTCGGGATATTTGAGCAGTTCGTTAACAGTTTTTCTTGTATCCTTGTCTGCTTGCTTTAAAATTCGCTTAACAACATTTGCGGGCATTTCCTCAACAAGGTCAACCACATCGTCAATAAAAAGCTCGTCAACAACTTCTTTAAGCTCTGTATCGCTGAATCCGTGAATCAAGAGCTTTTGAGTTTCGTCATCCATTTCCACAAATGTTTCGGCGGCAAGCTCTTTCGGCAAAATTCTGAAAAGCAGAGGAGTTTTTTCGTCCTGCAGCTCTTCAAATATAGTAGCAATATCGTATGGCTTAAGGGTGACAAGAATATCTCTTAGAGTGTTAAACTTTTTTTCTTCAAGCAGCACTCTGATAGTTTCGGTTATACCAACCTTAACTGTTTCCATCATCTTTCCTCCTTCAGCTGTTTAGGGAGTAAAGACGAGCACCATATTCAGTTTATATATTGAGCGACAAAAAATGAACGCAATAGCGGTCATTTCGTTTGTTGCAACTTCGCCCAGGTACTGCGCCTTTATTACCGTCTGCGTCCATTAATTTTTCACCCCAAATTCTTAAGATAATATTATCGGGATATAAACCCCATACATATTTATTTTAGTTTATTTTGTATTTGTTGTCAATGAATTTTTGAATAAATATTATAGCTTTTTTGTTATTGACGATAGACCTTAAATGTTGACATTTGATGTGCGAAATAGTATAATTTATGTGATAAATATGTGAAAACACAAATGTTTGTCTAAATTTTGAAAGGAGGATAACAAATGATTTGTCCTAATTGTAACAAAGAAATTAAAGATGGCAGTAAATTTTGCATTTTTTGTGGTGCAAATGTTCAATCACAGAGTAATGCCAGAAATGATGTACAAAACAATGTGCAGAGTGTTCAGCCGCAGGTAAATACTCCGCAGTATAATCAACCGCAGCAGAGTGTTTCGGCACAATCGCAAAACCCACAGTTTCAGCCTAATAATTTTCAGCCTGCAGGTGTTAATCAGGGAGTTTTCGTTCAACCTGCAATGCCTAAAAAGCCGATGAATAAAAAGTTGCTTTTTGGTATTATAGGCGGCGCTTGTGCGTTATTAATCATTATTATTGTATCCTTGGTTCTCGTTGCTAATCATAAAACTAAAATTAATCTTAGTGATTATATCAAAGTAAGTTATGACGGATACGACGCATACGGCACAGCTTCAGCAGAGTTTGATTACGATAAGTATTTAGATGATCTGATGAAGGCGTCATCTTCGTTTAAAAAAGCCTATAATTCGGATATGACATGTAAAAATCTCTATGATTCGGATATTACATGGAGTTCGATTGCCGATTATTATGATGCGGTAGATATTGACTACGATCTTGATAAAACAAGCGGTCTTTCAAACGGTGATACGGTAACGGTAAATTTTGAATATGACAATGATGCCGCCGCACAATACAAGATTGAGTATGTTTGCGAATCGAAAGAATATACTGTTGAGGGACTTAAAGAAACCAAGAAAATAGACCCATTTGAGGGTGTTACAGTTGAATTTTCAGGTACATCACCAAATGTATATGCCAAAGTAGTAAACAATTCAAAAGACGAGGTATATGAGCACATTTATTATGACCTTAGCAAAAGCTACGATATAAAAATCGGCGATACAATTACTGTTACAGTAAGCAATGACCCGGAGTATTTTGTTGAGGATTACGGTTGTGTATTTACTTCAACCACAAAGGACTTTAAGTGTACCGCTGTTGATCAATATGTATCAAAGACGGCAGATATTAAAGAGGATACGCTTAATGCTATGAAAAAGCAGACCGAAGATGTTATCAATGCATATTTTGCAGGTGAAAATAAGTATATCGGTGTGTCTGATTTGAAATTTGAAGGTACATACTTCCTTTATACAAAAGATGAAAACGGCTGGAACTGGGACGGCAATAACCAGATTTACATTATCTACAGCGGTAAGGTAAAGAGCGTTGAGGATAAAAAGGCGTTTGACGAAACCACTGTTTATTTCCCTGTCAGATTTAAAGACATTATGCAGTATGCTGACGGAACACAGAATGTTGACTTGAACAATACCTCCATTTCAGGTGAAACCAATCTTGAGTATCATTACAGAAATGTTGACGGTTATACCAACAAGGGCGATATGTACAAAGAACTTGTCGAGTCACAGAAAGCTGATTATACCGAGGAAATCACCGATGGACTTAAGTAATTGAGAAAAAATATAAAACGAGGCTTACCGCAAGCCTCGTTTTTTAATGCAAAACAACAAATATTGCATAGCTTATTGATTTTTTATGAATTTTAGTTATAATAGAATGAGTGTTACAATATATTATTACGGAGGTTATTATGAACGGTTTGGTTAAAAAATATTTACCCTATGGTGTGGTAATTCTTTTGGTTTATATGCTCGTGCCGATTATCTTTATTTCAAAATCTTTGCAGGGATTTTCGACAGTGGCATATTATTTTATTTTCCCGGCAACTGCAATAGTGTGCGCCGCAATGTATTGTTCAAAGTACGGAATGGACTTTTTGTTTACACTTATAGCTCCTGTCGTATTCATTCCGAGTATGCTTATTTATAACGGCGGTTTCCACCTTACAAACATAATTCTTTTGGTTGCTTACCTTATTTCGGGTATTTTCGGCTTGTTTGTCGGCGATATTGCTTTTGGCGATAAGCGTAAAAAAGCAGAGGCAGAGGCAGAGGCGGAAGCAGAGGAAAGATTGCTTGCGGCTAAGCGCAGAAACGAAGAATTTGTAAATGAAAAGGCTGCCGAGGCAGAAGCACCGAAAGCTGTAGAAACAACATACGATTTAAATGATGATGACGATGATTTTGATTACAGTAAATACGCTTCCACCGATAAGGTAACCGATGAAAGCGAAATCGATGATATATTAAATGAATTTGGTTCTTCAAAAAATAATTAAATGCAATAGAGATTAGTATCCCATGCAGGAATGTACGGATGATGCCGCAAATATATTTTGTATTCAGGATTTATTCCCGAAATCAAAAGCGGCAGTCTGAAAATATCTTCAAATCTGTGATACGCTGAAAAGTTGAGCTTTGGCTTAAACATTTTCAGCGTATTTTTCATGCCCAAAATTGTTTCAAAGTCAGCGCCCTCAACATCTGCTTTTACATATGTTGCCGCCCGCCCGCACAAAATTGTATCAACGGCGGCAACAGGAGTTTTTGTGTTGCTTTCGTTTACTATGGCACTGTTGCGGCCTGCCTTGTTGTTAAAACAAAGAGTGGTGTTGTGACTGTACGCACCGAGCTGCCAGAGTTCAAGATTTTTCATTTCCGAGCAATGCGCCTGTAATTTACTGTAGTTTTTTGCATTCGGTTCAAGTGCGGTAATAAATTTGTATTTGCCGTTTGTGTAATGCAAAAATTCGTCTACAGTATCTCCGTTGTATGCGCCGAGGTCAACATAGGTTTCGTTTTCACCGAGCGACAGGAGAGAGAAAGCCTCGTCTTTATCGGTTGTAATTCCGTCAAGCAGAGAGAGTTCTCCTGTTTTGTAAAATTCAATAATATTGTCAAAAACTTTTACTGATAAATCATCTGCAAGCAAATTTCGGGCACTTGTTATGCTTTCTTTATTTTTTTCTGCAAATTCTTCGTCAAAAAGAATATCGCCGAATGCAGGAACACTTGGAACAACGACCTTATGCTTTTTGGCAATTTCAAAAATATTTTGCATAACATCGGGCAGTTGAGTGGCAAAGCAAAGTGCAATTATAAAATCTGAATACTCATTTTCAAAGTCACTTAGCTTTTTTACCGTGAATTCATGAAAACTCTGACCTCTTACAAAATCATCGCTTGCCATAACTCCGCTTGCGGTTATTCCGTATTTTTTAAAAGCGGACAGAACTTTGTCTGCGCCGTCACCCATTCCGTAAAGAATAATCGGTAAATCGGAATTTTTAAGATAATTCCATATATAATCTTTATTGATTTCCATTGTTTCACCTACAACAAAGCCACCGCAAAAAACGGTGGCTGAATTTTTATAATTAATAATGAGCAATTATACATTGAATCTGAAAAGAACTACATCTCCGTCTTTCATAACATATTCTTTGCCCTCGCTGCGAACAAGACCTTTTTCTTTTGCTGCCGACATACTTCCGCAAGCAATGAGGTCGTCATAAGCAATTACTTCGGCACGAATAAATCCACGCTCAAAGTCGGTGTGAATCTTACCTGCCGCCTGCGGTGCTTTTGTACCTTTTTTGATTGTCCAGGCTCTTACCTCCTGTTTGCCGGCTGTAAGGTAAGAAATAAGACCGAGAAGTGAGTAGCACTCGCTGATAAGTCTGTCAAGACCGCTCTGTTCAAGTCCCATATCGGAAAGGAAAAGTTCTTTTTCTTCTTTATCCATCTCTACGATTTCAGCCTCAATTTCAGCGCAGATAGGGAGAACGCCTGCTTTTTCTTCGGCGGCAATTTTCTGAACAGCCTTGTAACCCTCGTTAGAATCAAGACCGTTTGAAAAATCATCTTCGCTCATATTTGCGGCATAAATTACAGGCTTGGTTGTGAGCAATGCAACATCAGAAAGCAAAAGAGCCTCGTCTTCGTTACACTCAACACTTCTTGCGGGTTTGCCTGCCTCGAGTGTCTCAAGCACACGCTTGTAGAAATCAATATCTTTCTGATATTTTTTGTCGCCCTTAAGCATTTTCTGCGTTCTGTCGATTTTACGCTCAAGCATTTCTACATCCGATAAAATAAGCTCAAGGTTGATTGTTTCAATATCTCTTGCAGGGTCAATAGAACCCTCAACATGAATGATGTCATCGTTTTCAAAACAACGAACAACATGAACGATAGCGTCACACTCACGAATATTTGAAAGGAACTTGTTGCCAAGGCCCTCACCCTTTGACGCACCTTTTACAAGACCTGCAATATCAACAAATTCGATTGATGCGGGGGTATATTTGTCCGGGTCATACATTTCCGCAAGCTTGTCAAGACGTTTGTCCGGAACAGCTACAACGCCTACATTCGGCTCGATTGTACAGAACGGATAGTTTGCGCTTTGAGCACCTGCATTTGTGATTGCGTTAAAAAGTGTGCTTTTACCGACATTCGGTAAACCTACAATGCCTAATTTCATTATCTTTTACTCCTCAAAATTGATTGGCATACTTGCCTAATCAATATTTTTATTGTATCATAATAATAAGTATATCACAATTTTTCGTGATAGACAACAGGGAAAGGTGATTATTATGGAAGAAAAAACTCTCACTAAAACAATAAAAGTAGAAGAAGAGCAGCTTGCGGTGTCTATGGGCAGCGGCGGACTTGCCGTACTTGCTACTCCCGCAGTGGTTGCTCTTATGGAAAATGCGGCTTTTGAACTGTGCGAAGAAATTTTAAATAATGACGAACTTACAACAGTAGGTACAGCAATTTCTATAGAACACACAAGTCCTACTCCTCTCGGCGCAGAGATTTCCGCTACAGCCGTATTAAAAGAAAATGACGGCAGATTCTTTAATTTTGAGGTAAGCGCAAGTGACGCAAAAGGAATTATTGCAAAGGGAACTCACACAAGAGTGAGTGTAAAGGCTGAAAAATTCCAGAAAAAGGCGGATGAAAAGTTTAATGGTTAAGCACGATTACATACTTTTTGACCTTGACGGCACTATCAGTAAAAGTGCCGACGGTATAAAATATTCTCTCGAAAATGCAATAAAACAAATGGGAAAACCCGTGCCCGATCTTAGCGATTACACATTGTATATAGGTCCGCCGTTAATTGATACATTTTTGAATATCTGCCACTTTTCTCAAGAGGAAAGTCTGCATGGCGTAGAGGTTTACAGAGATATTTATAATACAAAAGGTAAATTTGTAAACAAAGCTTATGACGGAATTGAAGAACTGCTTAAAAAAATCAAAGCTGACGGAAAGAAGATTGCGGTTTGTTCGTCTAAATATGAATTGTTTGCCAAAGAGATTATTGAAATTCTCGGACTTTCACAGTATTTTGACGCAGTGTGCGGTTCTACGCTTGACGGCAGCCGAAAAGATAAAAAAGATTTAATTCCGTATGCACTTAATTCTCTCGGTACAAGTCTTGAAAAAGACAGGGAAAACGCTGTGATTATCGGCGATACCTACTTTGATACCAAAGGCGCTGTTCAGACGGGGATTGATTTTGTCGGCGCAAGCTACGGCTACGGCGATATTGAACAGATGAAGAAAGAGGGCGGAAAGGTTTTTGCCGACACTCCTCTTGAAATTTATAATCTTATTTAATGCAATTTGCGCACACAGCTTTCATATACATATAAAGTATATGGAGGTTTTGAAATGTTTGTTTTACGATTTAAAAAGAAACGATTTATTGTAGCATTAATTGTTGTTTTGGCAGTGATTACCGTATTTATAATTCTTATAAACGCAGATTTCACACATGTAGAAGATTATGCGGAATTTAATTCTGAAAACTATTCGCTAAAGGCTGACAGCAGTGATGACAGAATAAAATTTTTTCAACAGTTGGGAATAAATGCGGTTGACGAATCGGTTGACGAGGTAATTATTCCGCAGGATTTTAACAGCGTATATGAAAAGTATAACGAAATTCAGAAAAAATCCGTATTTGATTTGAGCAATTATGCGGGTAAGCCCGCAAAACGCTATACATACAGTATTGATGACGGAAAAAAGGCTGTTATACTCGTTTATAAAAACCGAATTATCGGCGGTCACATAACAAGCGGCGTATACGGAGAAGATTATCTGCCTTTGTTTTAGGCAGAAAGGAAGGTAAAATGGACAGACTTGATAAAATTTTGGTTTCTCAAAATGTCGGCAGTCGCAAAGAAGTACAAAAACTTATAAAAGACGGTGCAGTATGCGTAAACGGAGAATGTATCAAACAGCCGCAACACAAAGTAGATGCTGTGGCTGATGACATTACCGTCGGCGGACAACCTCTTTTGTACAGCAAATATGTTTATATAATGATGAACAAACCTGCCGGAGTTCTATCCGCAAGCAACGATAAAAGAGCGGAAACCGTAATAGACCTTTTGCCTGAGGAGTTTCAGCGCCCCGGCTTATTCCCGGCAGGCAGATTGGACAAGGATACCGAGGGACTTCTTATTATTACAAATGACGGGGAATTTGCGCACAATATGCTTTCGCCGAAAAAACATGTCGAGAAAAAGTACATAGCACAGCTTGACGGTGAAATTACCGAAGAAATGATAAGTGATTTTGAAAACGGTATTGTATTTGCCGACGGAACACGCTGTATGCCGGCAAAACTTGAAATTTCCGGCGAAAATCCGGATAAAAAGACCGCAATTGTAACGATTTGCGAGGGTAAATTCCACCAGGTAAAGAAAATGTTTGCGGTATGTGGAAAAAATGTTGTGCACCTTAAACGAATATCAATCGGCGATTTGTATTTGGATAGCAATTTACATATAGGAGAGACTAAAATGTTATCAGAATTAGACAAAATGTCAATCTTTATGGGCAATATGCACTAAAATCAGGCAGTATTTTTTAACTAGTCGCTGAATTAAATAAAATAATGACTAAAATTTTAGTCAAAATCAGTATAGTAAAAAAACAGCAAAAGTGATATATTATTAACTGTAATAAAGCAAAACAGTATTTTCTTTGATATAGATTTTCGGTTTTTTGCTTCATCGGATTATTGGAGGTTTATAAAAATGGCAAATGTATCTTTAAGACACATCTATAAAATCTATGACGGTGGCGTTACAGCCGTAACAGATTTTAACCTTGAAATTGCAGACAAGGAATTTATTATTCTCGTTGGACCGTCAGGTTGCGGTAAGTCAACTACACTTCGTATGATCGCAGGTCTTGAGGATATCTCAAAGGGTGAACTTTACATCGGCGATATGCTCGCTAACGATGTTGCACCTAAGGACAGAGATATTGCAATGGTATTCCAGAACTATGCTCTTTATCCGCATATGACTGTATATGATAATATGGCTTTCGGTCTTAAGCTCCGTAAAACTCCTAAGGACGAGATTAAGAGAAGAGTAGAAGAGGCAGCTCGTATCCTCGGTATTGAGCAGTATCTCGACAGAAAGCCAAAGGCTCTTTCAGGTGGTCAGAGACAGCGTGTTGCTCTTGGTCGTGCTATCGTTCGTGACCCTAAGGTATTCTTACTTGACGAGCCGCTTTCTAACCTTGACGCTAAGCTCCGTGCTCAGATGAGAACAGAGATTTCTAAGCTTTATCAGAGACTCGGTACAACATTCATCTATGTAACTCATGACCAGACAGAGGCTATGACAATGGGTACAAGAATTGTTGTTATGAAGGACGGCTTCATTCAGCAGGTTGATACTCCACAGCATCTCTATGACAAGCCATGCAATATGTTCGTAGCAGGCTTTATCGGTTCACCGCAGATGAACTTTATCGACGCTACACTTAAGAAGGTTGGTTCAGAGTATGCACTTTGCTTTGACAAGTATCAGATTATCGTTCCTTCAGAGAAAACTAAGGGCGGCGTGCTTGATCCATATGTAGGCAAGGAAGTTGTATTTGGTATTCGTCCTGAGCATGTTCACGATGAGCCTGAGTTCCTTGCTAAGTGCGCAAGCGACAACGGCGTTGTTGATTGTAATGTTGATGTTACAGAGCTTATGGGTGCTGAGATTTACCTTTATGTAAATATCGGCGGTATCCCTGTAACTGCAAGAGTTGAGCCTACTTCAACCGCTAAGCCGGGTGACAGCATTAAGGCTGCATTTGAGCTTGATAAGATCCACATCTTTGATAAAGAAACAGAGCGTACAATTATTAACTGATTTTAATATGTACTTATTTAAGGCGGAGCGCATTGTGCTCCGCCTTAGTTTGCTTTTAGAATTCTTGTTCTTTATCAAAATTGAGATAAATTATGGTTTAGCGGAGTGTCGGTCGGGCATTGAAAATTAGCTAACGCTAAATTATCAGCAAAAGAACAAAAAAGTTTACTCAATTTTTTCAAAAATTGCGGGTATGGGCAGCGCCCATAAAAATCTTCCGATATAACAATTTATCAGGCGCAAACAACCACGCTGTTTGCTTGCTTGCACATAGTTTGAAAAACAGGCGACAGCCTTTTGTAAAAGAAATAATTAACTTTTCATTATATATCGAATGTCTTTCTTGTTGCTATCGCATTTTTAAAGGCTAACGCCGTTGCGCTCAAGCCGCCAAACAGCGAGCTGTTTGGCTATTGTTAAATTGCGTAAGCGGAAAGTATTTGTGGGCTTTGCCCACACCCACGACCTTTGAAAAGGTCGACCAAACTTTTATAATTACTTGCCGAAACAATTTGCTAAACCATAATTTTCACGACTTCTGATGAAAAACGGTTTTTTTATGGCAAATTACTAAAAAGCAAAGGTTAAATTTGTTTAATATTGTTATCAATTTTGTAACCTTTTGCCGATTATGCAAAATCTATAAAAAAAATAAAGAAATTTGAAAATAGAGGTTGATTTTTTTCTCGTTTTTGTGTAATATGTATATAAGAGATATATTGTATTTTAAATATATTAATTCATTAGGCTCTTATTATAAGAATTTTTGCTGAAAAGGCTTGTTTTGCAAAAATTACAGGTGTTATGCATTTTGTATATGTTTGCAGCTAAGGTCAAAGCAAAATACAGCCTGAATAATATGCTTACAATTATATGAATATTTGCTTAGAAAAAGAGGTAAATAAAATGTCAAACAGATTATTCCAGGGTATTGTTCACCAGATGAAAGATGCAATTGACAGAACAATAGGCGTTATTGACGAAACTTCTGTTGTTATAGCTTGTTCAGAGCTTGGCAAAATCGGTGAGGTAAACGAAAGCGTAAATTCAGAAACCTTAAGTTCAACAGCTCCTTTTGTAATCAACGGCTATACATATAAGTCATTTGGCAGCAACGCTAAGTATGATTACGCTGTATTTGTACAGGGTACAGATGAGTATGCTCAGAAGTACGCACAGCTACTTTCTGTTTCTTTTGCAAGCATTAAGCAGTATTATGACGAGAAATATGACCGTTCAAACTTTATTAAGAATGTAATTCTCGACAACATTCTTCCGGGCGATATCTATCTTAAGGCAAGAGAACTTCACTTTAACAGCGAAGTTTCAAGAGTTTGTCTTCTTATCAAAATCGTTTCAAAAACAGATGTTTCTGCATACGATATTATTCAGAATCTTTTCCCGGACAAGTCAAAGGACTTTGTTATCAATATTAATGAGTACGAAATTGCACTCGTAAAAGAGATTAAGGCGGATACAGAGAGCCGTGACCTTGAAAAGCTTGCAAGCTCTATTTCAGACACACTTTCAAGTGAATTCTACACCCACTGCGTTGTAGGTATAGGTACAACGGTAACAGGTATTAAGGACCTTGCCCGTTCATTTAAAGAAGCACAGAGCGCACTTGAGGTTGCAAAGGTATTTGATACAGAGCGTACAATAGTAAGCTATGATAACCTCGGTATTGCCCGTCTTATTTATCAGCTTCCCACAACTCTTTGTGAAATGTTCTTAAAGGAAGTTTTCAAGCGTGGTTCAATCGAGAGCCTCGACCAGGAAACACTCTTTACTATTCAGCGTTTCTTTGAAAACAACCTCAATGTTTCTGAAACATCAAGAAAACTTTTTGTTCACAGAAATACACTTGTTTACAGACTTGAAAAAATTAAGAAACTTACAGGTCTTGACCTTCGTGAATTTGAGGACGCTATCGTATTTAAGGTAGCTCTTATGGTTAAAAAATACCTTAACGCAAGTCCTGCAAAGTATTGATTGAGTGAATTTAATATGGCTCTGCACTGCCGATTTTTCGGTAGTGCAGGCCATTTTGACTTTTTAGAATTAACTTGTCAAAATATTACAAAATATTGTATTATATAACGCAAAATATACAGAATAAGTGTGTATTTTGTAATAAAGGTGAAATTTATGATAGATTTTAACAATGTATCTAAAACCTATCCGAATGGCACTCATGCGCTTTATGATGTTTCTATACATATAGACAAGGGCGAGTTTGCTTTTATAGTAGGTGCGTCCGGAGCAGGTAAAAGTACGTTTTTAAAACTGATTATGCACGAGGAAAGTCCGTCGTCAGGTGAAATAATCGTGAATAATCTTAATATAACAAAAATGCGTCGCAGAAAAGTTCCGTATCTTCGTCGTCATATGGGTATTGTATTTCAGGACTTCAGACTGATAGATAAGATGAATGTCTTTGACAATGTAGCTTTTGCAATGAGAGCAATCGGAGCGAGCGCATCATCAATTAAAAAACGAGTTCCGTACATTCTTGAGCTTGTCGGACTAAAAAATAAAATGAAAAACAAGCCAAGTGAGCTTTCGGGCGGTGAGCAGCAGCGTGTCAGCCTTGCAAGAGCATTGGTAAATAATCCTGAAATTATCATTGCCGATGAGCCGACAGGTAATGTTGACCCTGAAATGTCACATGATATTATTCAACTTTTGAGTGAAATTAACGATATGGGTACAACTGTACTTGTTGTTACTCACGAACACGAACTTGTAAGACAGTTTAACAAGCGTGTAATTGTAATTGACCACGGCAGAGTAAAGAGCGACACTAAAAATCCCGAAGCTGCACTTGCATATGATGCGCAGTATGAGGATATTGACGAAATTATTGAGGGTATTGCCCTTAACAAAGAAACAAAAGAAAACTTTGTTGACAATGATGTCGTTCCAGACTAAAAAGAAAGGAACATAATATGAGTGGCTTTGGCTATTTAATAAGAGAAGGTTTCAGAAGTATATGGAGCAACCGAATTATGAGTATTGCTTCGATATGCGTTCTTGTAAGCTGTCTTGTGCTTACAGGTGCGGCTGAACTTATTTCGGTAAACATAGAAAAGGAAGTTGACTCTGTGGGAAAAACCAATGAAACAACCGTTTACATCAAGGACGGAGCATCTGACCTTGAGGCGGTTTACATTGGCAAAAACCTTGAGAAACTTGATAATATTACCTCTGTAAGATTTTACCCGAAGGAAGATGCAATCAACGAATTTAAAGATTCACTTCCGGAAGCTGTATTTGAAAATGTAAACGGCGACAACAACCCGTTGCCCGATGCATATATAATTGCAATGGACGATTTGTCAAAGTACGACCAAACTATTGACGCAATTTTAAAGGTTGACGGTGTTGATTCTATCAACAACCGCAGTGAGCTTGCGAGAAAACTTACCGATATAAGCAATCTTGTAAGCTACATAAGTCTTGCGATAGTTGTTGCACTTACGATTATTTCTCTGTTTATCATTGCAAATACAATCAGAACAACAATGTATTCAAGACGATTTGAGATAAGTATTATGAAGTCTGTCGGCGCAACCAATGCTTTTGTTCGACTGCCGTTTGTAGTCGAGGGTATGGTTCTCGGTTTTATTTCAGCCATTATCGGTACAGGCGTACTTTATGTGGTATATGAAGGCGTAATGTCGGCAGTAAATTCATTTGTAAAAATTTCCACTATTCCGTTCTCGGATGTTTATCTGCAGGTTGGCGGTATATTTATTGTTGCAGGTGTGGTTATCGGTGCATTCGGCAGCTTTATTTCAATGCGTAAGTATCTGAAGATGGAAGGAAACGAAATTCTCGGCTGGTAATAACAAAGGAGTATATTTAATGCGAATTTCTAAAAAAAGATTCAAAGCAGTGCTTTGTGCAATTCTCAGTATGTGTATTTTTGCATATTCGGCTTATCCTGTATTTGCTGAGGAGCAGGCTGCACAAGAGGCATCAACTGAGCAAACTCAGGCAACCACAATTGACCCGAACGATATAGACGCACTTGAGAACAGAAGACAGGAACTTCAGGCTCAGAGCGATAAATATCAGCAAATTCTTGAAAAAACAAAAGAAAATATTGCAGATCAGGAAGAATATGTTAAGGCGCTTGTAAGCAAGGTGCAGGTTCTCGATGATAAAATCGAACTCAGCCATCAGAGCATTAATGAGCTTAACGGCAAAATTCAGGACAAGCAGACAGCTATTGATAACGCTAATAAGAGCATTGAAAATCAGATGAATACTCTCCGCAACAGACTCAGAAATATTTATATGGCAGGCAATACAACTGACCTTGAAATTATTTTCGGAGCAAAGAGCTTTTCTGATTTTCTTGATAAAATGGAGCTTGTAGAGGCACTCTCTGATTACGATAATAATCTTATCAATTCAATTAAGGGCGACCTTGAGAATATTTCTAAAGAAAAGGCAGAACTTGAAAAGGATATGGATTCACTCGAGGCAGAAGAGGCAAGCCTTGAAAGCGACCAGCAGGAGCTTAACAAAATTCTTGAAGAGAATAAAGAACTTTTGGCAGGACTTTATAAGACAAGCGATAAGGCGACAAGCGAAATCCAGAACGGCGCACTTGAAAGTGATGATATAGAAAAGGCTATTTCTAATTATTACGCTGAAAAGGCAAGACTTGAGGCAGAGCGTGCCGAGCAGGAAAGAAATAATAATTCAAACAGCGGTGGCTCATCAAGCGGCACTGTTCACGATGACCTTGAGGTTTCACCGTCAGGTTTTGTATGGCCGTGCCCGGGCTATTACTATCTTACTTCCGAATGGAACGAGGACAGAGGCTCTTATAACCACGGTGCAATTGATATAGCAGACGCAGGAATTATGGGAGCGGATGTTGTTGCCGCAAAAGAAGGCGTAGTAATTGATTCTTACAACGGTTGTTATCACAACTGGGGTAAAGACGGTTCATGCGGTTGCGGCGGCGGTTACGGCAACTATGTTATGATTGCTCATGACGGCGGTAAGATGACTGTTTACGGTCATCTCTCCACAACTATGGTTTATACGGGTCAGCATGTATATCAGGGACAGGTTATCGGCTTTGTAGGTTCAACCGGTCACTCCACAGGTGCGCATCTCCACTTTGAAACAAGACTTAACGGTGTTAAGTACAATCCTATGACAGAATTTCAGTCATAATTAATAATTAAAATTAATCCCTTTGCATATACTTTATAAAAAGTTATGCGGAGGGATTTTTTATGCTTACGGCACTGACTGTTAAAAAGCACGAACGAAGAAAAGGAATGAAAGGTTTAGTTGACAGACTTAAGCGTGACAGAGCGGTAGTACAGGTGAAAAGAGCAAGAGGTGTGTACCTTAAACAAATTACATACATTTCATACGGAAGAAAACCGAGATTTGAAAAACTCGAAAAAATAATCGGCGACAGTAAAAACAGAATAATCTGTTCGCCTAAAATAGATTTCCACGATGAGTGTGGTTTTCGCAGATTTGAAAATTCGGATTTCACGGCAAGACTTTGTACCAATCTTGCAATATGCCTGCTTTCTATGTGTGATTTTGCGGAAAAATTAAAAATCGGCATATATGATCCCGACGGCAGGGACAGTGAATTTTTAAAGTATGTGATGAAATATTCCTCTGATGTTACCGTTGTTACAAATTCTCCCGATGTATATTACGATGAAAACGAACTGATAATGGAGAATATGGGAGCTTGCGCAACTGTTACAAAACGAACGGAGGAGCTTGAACTCTGTCAACTCATAATTGCTCCACGCACAATAGAAAATACTTTTTCGTCAAATGACAAAACATTGATATTGACAAACGGCAGACCGAAAGCGGAGGTTTTAGGCGAGATTTACTATAAGTATTACTTTAAAATGCCTAACGGCTTTGACAGAATAAAGCCGCAGGAGATTGAAACGGAGTATTTTTGTTCTGCATTGTATTCACTCGGAAGACAGTACAGTTTAGGCTCGATAGTGCCGACAATGTGCAGTAATTTTTCAACAAGTCAAACTGTAAAATCCTTATATGCGCAGTTTGAAAAAATAAACAAAACCGATGAATAGAGGAGGCTTGCCTCACTTTTTCCGTATATGTGTTTTGCTGCCAATATTTTGGATTTTGCTTGACATTGGCATTAAAAAATTTTATAATTAAAAAGTATGTAAGAATTCTACAGATTTCATTTTTCTGATTGAAAGGACGATGTATAATGGCAGCAAAACAAATTATGCTTACAGCAGAAGACGTTAAAAAATACGAGGAAGAACTCGAATTCTTAAAAACCGAAAAGCGAAAAGAAATTGCGGAAAAAATCAAGGTTGCCCGTTCATACGGTGACCTTTCGGAGAACAGTGAATATGATGACGCCAAAAACGAGCAGGCTATGCTTGAGGCTCGTATTGCTACTGTTGAGGTTACTCTTAAAAATGCCGTTATCATTGATGAGAGCAACACTTCAAACGAGCATGTTCACCTTACTTCTGTTGTAAAGGTTGAGTATGTTTCAAACGGCAGACAGGTATCTTTCAAAATCTTAGGTTCAGGTTCAAACGGAATTAACCCGAGAGAGGGCGTTATTTCTGATGAATCACCAATCGGTAAAGCTCTTATGGAGAGAAGCGTAGGCGATGTAGTTGAGGTTGAAACTCCTGCCGGCGTTCAGGGACTTAAGATTTTAGAGATTTCAAAGTAAGCAGTGTTGAAAGGAAATATAAATAATGAGTGAGAAGAATCAGTCACAGAATACTGAAAATCTCGGTGAGCTTTTAAAGATTCGCCGTGAAAAGCTTGCGGCTTTACAGGAGGCAGGCAAGAATCCGTTTGAAATAACAAAGTACGATGTTACACACCACAGTTCAGATGTTAAAGAAAGCTTTGAAGAGCTTGAGGGCAAGTCGGTTTCTTTGGCAGGCAGAATTATGTCAAAGCGTGTTATGGGTAAGGCTTCTTTCTGCCATATTCAGGACTTAAAGGGCACAATTCAGGTTTATGTGGCAAGAGATAATATCGGCGAAGACAGCTACAAAGATTTTAAAAAATACGATATAGGCGACATCGTTGGCATCAGCGGCGAAGTATTTAAGACAAAGACTGGCGAGATTTCAATTCACGCAACTTCTGTAACACTTCTTTCAAAGAGCCTCCAGATTCTCCCCGAAAAATACCACGGCCTTACAAATACAGATACCCGTTACAGACAGCGTTATGTTGACCTCATTATGAACGAAGAGGTTAAGGATACATTTGTAAAGCGTTCAAAAATAATCAAAGAAATCCGTAACTTCCTTGATGAAAGAGGATTTATGGAAGTTGAAACCCCTATGCTTGTTGCAAATGCAGGCGGTGCGGCAGCAAGACCGTTTGAAACTCATTACAATGCACTTGACGAAGATGTAAAACTTCGTATTTCTCTTGAACTTTACCTTAAAAGACTTATTGTCGGCGGTCTTGAGAAAGTTTACGAAATCGGACGAGTATTTCGTAATGAGGGTGTAGACACAAGACACAACCCTGAATTTACACTTATGGAACTTTATCAGGCATACACCGATTACTACGGTATGATGGACCTTACAGAGAGTATGTTTAAATATCTCGCAGAAAAGGTATGCGGCAGTTCTGTAATAACATATAACGGCATTGAAATTGATTTTGGTAAGCCTTTTGAGAGAATTACAATGGTTGACTGCATTAAAAAATATGCGGGAATTGACTTTGACGAAGTAAAGACAGACGAAGAGGCTAAGGCTCTTGCAAGAGAGAAGAACATTGAATTTGAAGAGCGCCATACAAAGGGCGATATCGTAAACCTTTTCTTTGAAGAGTTCTGCGAAAAGAATCTTATCCAGCCTACATTTGTTATGGATCATCCGCTTGCTATTTCTCCTCTTACAAAGAAAAAGCCTGATGACCCTGAAAAGGTAGAGAGATTTGAGCTCTTTATCAATACTTGGGAAATGTGTAACGCTTACTCCGAGCTTAACGACCCTATCGACCAGAGAGAAAGATTTGCTAAGCAGGAAGAGGCTTTTGCAAACGGTGACGAAGAGGCAAACCACACAGACGAGGACTTCCTCAATGCGCTTTCTATCGGTATGCCACCGACAGGCGGTATCGGATACGGCATTGACAGACTAGTTATGCTCCTCACAGATTCACCTGCAATCAGAGATGTATTGTTGTTCCCGACAATGAAATCTTTAGACAGCGACAATAAAAAGTCTGCTGAAAAAGCACCCGAGGTTAAGGAAGAAGTAAAAGAAGAGGTTATCGATTTCTCTAAGGTTGAAATCGAGCCTATGTTCAAAGACTTTGTAGATTTTGACTCATTCAGCAAGTGTGATTTCCGTGCGGTAAAGGTAAAGGCTTGCGAGGCTGTTAAGAAATCAAAGAAACTCTTACAGTTTACTCTTGACGACGGAACAGGCACAGACCGCACAATTTTAAGCGGTATTCACGCTTATTATGAGCCGGAAGAGTTAGTCGGCAAGACACTTGTGGCAATCACAAATCTTCCACCGAGAGCAATGATGGGTATTGACTCTTGCGGTATGCTCCTTTCCGCTGTTCATACAGAAGATGGCGAAGAAAAGCTCCACCTCTTAATGGTAGATAACCATATTCCGGCAGGTGCAAAGCTCTATTAAGATGATGTAAAGATGTACCGTTTAACCAAATAAAAGAGATGTACTTCAAATGCTGAAAATCGCATAATTTTCAGAAAGAAAAAGATAAATCGGGATTTGTGGAGGAATGAAGATGTGTTTGGATGAATTAAGAAGTAATATAGCAATTAAGCAGAAAAAAGGATTGCCGTTTATATGTGCCTCTATAATTATATGGTTATTGATACTAATTGTAATATTGTTGGACTTGCCACAAAATACAGAGAATTTGCTTGTGCTTTGTTGCTCATGCCCGTTATTACCGATTTCTTGGACGATTGGTAAAATATTAAAGGTTGATATCTTTGATAAAAGCAATCCGCTCGGTAATGTAGGATTTCTATTTACCTGTAATCAGTTTTTGTATTTATTGATTGTAATGTGGGTATTTAATGCTGTACCCGATAAAATGGTAATGGTCTATGCAATGGTATTTGGTGCACATTTATTGCCATATTCGTGGTTATATAAGTCGATAAGCTATCGGATATTCGCAATTATCATCCCTGTTTTATCACTTGTTATAGGGTGTATTTTTTCTGCACTTTTTATTGCACTCACGCTTATCTTGGTTGAATGTATATTTGCTGCTGCTTTGTTTGCAGAGTTGGGCAGATTCACTAACAAGTAAACATCAACTTCAAGTTTACCAAGCTCTTTGAGAGAGGATAAATCCTTTTCTCAAAGTGCTTGTGAAATATAAAATATTATGTTAAGATACATAGTATAACGAGTGGGCAATTCCAATCGGGATTGCCCATTTTTAAAACAAACAGAAATACAAATCGGAGTTTGAAGCGGAGGTATGTATTATGAATATAGGATTTTGGTCGTGTATAATTTTGGTAATACCATTTCTGATTATAGGTGTGTTATTTGCGATTTTTAAGGAAAAAGCAGCAAAATTTGTTTCAGGATTTAATTCATTTTCTAAAGAAGAACAGGCATTGTATGATAAAGCTCATATCTCTCGTGATATAAGAAATCAGTGCTTTATGTGGGCTATTATAATGTTGGCAGGAGCATTATTATCCTGCTTTTTAACCCCATATATAGCTATACCAACCTATATTATTTGGTTAATTCTGTTTTTTAGAGAAGTCCACTTTGATAATCATAAAGCGTTTGAAAAATATTTATTAAAGTAAATTCAAGTTTGCCAACTTGCCCTTTGAGAGAGGAGAAAGCCTTTTCTCAAAGGGCTTGTGAAATATAAAATATTATGTTAAGATACATAGTATAACGAGTGGGCAATTCCAATCGGGATTGCCCATTTTTAAAACAAACAGAAATACAAATCGAGATTTATGGAGGAGACAATGATGGATAAAAAGACACAAAAAATAGGAGTGATTTGTTCAATTGTACAGATTATATTAAGCATAATATGCTTGATTTATAATGCGATAAATCAAGAAAATATTATAATTTGGGTATTATTTTTATGCTCTGGAATTTTATTGTTAAGCTCGAATATTAGTAAAAACAATAAAAAAGAAGACGAGTGAGGAAGTGCAAATTCCAGTTTGTCAGGTTGTACTTTGAGAGAGGAGAAATCCCTTTCTCAAAGGGATTGTGAAATATAAAATATTATGTTAAGATACATAGTATAACGAGTGGGCAATTCCAATCGGGATTGCCCATTTTTTTAAATGAATAGAAATATAAATCGAAATTTAACGCTTGAAAAAAGGAGAAAGAAACATGGCAAAGAAAGAAGAAAGATTTGAAATTATATTTAGAGACGGAAGCCAGCTTAAAGATGAAGGGGCCCGTCAAATTCTTGTAGATAAGGAGACGGGAGTTAATTACCTTTGTTGGAAATCTGGATACGGGGCTGGTATTACACCTCTTCTGGATTCTGAAGGAAAAGTCATAGTTACTAAGTAAAATTAAAGTTTGTAGAATTAAGAAAATCGGAATTTGTGGAGGATATTAAAATGGCGCAGATAATATGGGATGGCAATAAAAACTGGGAAAACGTTTGGGACGGTAAGCAGCCGTGGGACAGAGAGATTGAAGAAAAAATCATTCCTGAAAATGCAGTTCTAATTGACAGACCAGATGACATAATTAAAGCATCAATTCCATACATGATTATCCCTTGTATTGTATGCTTTGTTGCAATTTTTACAAAAAAGGCGCAATCAGACGAATTTATATTTAATTTATGGTTTATGCCGCTGTCATTTATTATTGGCTTTTTTGTTGCGATGCCGTTACATGAATTTCTTCATGCTATAAGTTATCCAAAGGGGGCAAAAGTTTATATAGGAGTATCTCTAAAACAGTTGAGAGCATATGCTGCATCCTCAGCAGCACTTAGCAGAGGACGATATATAATGATGTCATTGGCACCTTTGATTCCGGGGATAATCTTTCTTGCTGTTTTCGTGGTCTGCCCGATTTCAATGAAGTGGTTGATGACAATATGTGTAGTTCCTTCGTTTATGGGACTAATTTCTCCAGCACCCGATTATATGGATGTTTTAATCATATTGCGAAAGGTACCGAAGGGGGCAATGATCCAGGCAACAGAAAATGGATTGGTTTGGTATCTCTAATACGACAGATTCCAGTTTGTCGAACACATGAAAATTTGAAGTTTCGTAAGGATTTTTAAAACTGTCTCATTGTATGGTTTCGTTTATTAAGATATGATTGGTTTGGAGGTGATACATTATGGCAAATGAAGATAAAAAAGATTTTAATGCTATGCTTATGGATAGCAAGGATATGCCAAAAGTTCAAATCATAACAGATGAAAAGAGCATCGAAAAATATGGTGGAGATAAAATGTATTTTGCCCCACCTATTGACTACGACAAAGTAATGCGACTTGTGCCTTGTGGAAAATTACTTACAGTAGGTACAATAAGGGAATTCTTTGCTAAACAAAATGGTGCTGATTTTACAGAGCCAATTACAGCTGGAATTTTTGTTTCGATAGTTGCATGGGCGAGTTATCAGCGTGCAGAAGATAAAACCCCTTATTGGAGAACATTAAAAGCAAAAGGGGAATTAAATGCAAAGTATCCAGGAGGCGTTGAGGCACAAAAGGAGATGCTTGAAAAAGAGGGACATATCGTAATCCAAAAAGGTAAAACCAATATTAAGTATTATGTTAAGGACTACGAAAAAGCATTATTTACATTGTAATAGATAATGTGAAAATCCCAGTTTGCCAACTTGCCCTTTGAGAGAGGAGAAAGCCTTTTCTCAAAGGGCTTTTTATTTGAATTGACTTTAACATATCAAATGTTATAATATAAAAAAACAATAAATTAAATAAGGGTATTGATATGAAGCGGCTGAAAGAACACCGCAGTTATCGGAAAATCTGTTAAATGTTTTGGAAAACTCTGTTCGAGCTATGCATCATTTTTTATCTGATACAGAGGTAAAAGCAAATTAAAAAATATGTTTCGCAGGCTTTGAGTAAGGTTGAGCATTTAATTATTGCCGAAAATGAATTTAATAAAATTATCGCATTTATGGGGACTGAAAACAATAGGCTTGAAATGTTGTTTATTTGTTCGGCGGAAAGAGGAAAAGGTATTGGCAAGCAACTTTTGAAATACGGTATTGAAAAATTCGGTATAAAAGAAGTTACCGCCAATGAACAAAATCCGCAGTCGGTAGGATTTTATAAACATATGGAATTTGTAACATATAAAAGAACCGATTATGATGAAGAGGGAAATCCGTATCCTCTTTTATATATGAAAATAGTTTAATAAATTCAAATTATATGAATGGGGATATGGAAATGAGTACATATTGTATGAAAAACAAAAAATATCGGAAACCGGTTTTGATTTTAACGGTTTTGTTTTGCGTAAGTCTTACGGGCTGTACAAAGATATATAACGGAACAGATGAACTTACAGAAAAAGCCCGAAAGGAAATGCCTGTTTCGGATTTTGAAACAACGGATATACAATATGCTGGAATGAGTGTTGCCGATAATAAGGCTTTGGCTTGGTTTATTTCAGGCAATGAATATCAGGCACATTATTATCTCCCGATGGAAGTAGAAGTAAAAGGCGACGATAAATATTCGTTTGTCAGAACTTATAAACCTATGAATGGCGAAACGGATAATATCGCAATCCTTAATTGGAACGGCGGATATTCATTTGTAGTAAATAATTCCGATTGTGCGTCGGTTAAAATTACAGGGGAAAACGGTATTTATGAAGAAAAAGTAAAAGAAGTTCCTTATGTGTTTTATTATCCGTCAATTCCGTCACAGTATGTTTTTCTTGATTCCGACGGAAATGAATTAACTTAATAACTTTACTAAAAAACAGCTTTTTGAGATATGTATTATGTATTTCTCAAGAAGCTGTTTGTATTTGAAAGAAAATTTTTGCACAGTACTGTTTTTTGTATACCTTATATGTTATTATTAAAACATATAAATTACGAACGGCAGGTGATCTTTGATGTATTTAGATACTTTTACATTACCGATTGATTTTGAAGAACCGATGATTCAAAAACAATGTGAACGCAACGGCGGCATTTACGGTTATATAGATAACACATACCCGTGCAGAATGTTCGGAAATCGTGAACTTTATGAGATTTCATTTAAAAATGTAACGATTTTTTACGGCGGCAACGGTTCGGGAAAAAGCACACTTTTAAATCTTATTGCTCAAAAACTTGAGCTAAACCGCATCGCTCCGTTTAATTCAAGCGAATTATTTGATGAATATGTAAAAAATTGTGAGTATTCTCTCGGCTACGATGATGAGGGGTTCAAGCACAAAATACCTGACGGCAGTCGTATTATAACAAGCGATGATATTTTTGATTATATGCTCACTATTCGTACAAATAATGACGAAATTTCCGAGAAAAAGGACATTGCCCGTGATGAGTACGGTGCTTTAAAGTATGGCAAAAGTATAAGGTTCAGCGGAATGGACGATTACGAGCAGTTTAAAATGCAGGTTATGTCACGCAGGAAATCGGTGTCACGCAGAAAGTTTATTGAAAAAACTGCGGGCAAGGAAACCGAACTTTTCAGCAACGGAGAAACTGCTCTGAAATACTTTAAAACAAAGCTGAAAAACGACAAGTTGTATTGCCTTGATGAGCCGGAAAACAGTATGTCGGCAAAAATGCAGTTAAAACTTGTAAAAATGCTTGAAGAACTGACCCGATATTGCGGCTGTCAATTGATAATTGCCACACACTCGCCGTTTTTGCTTGCTATGGACAATGCAAAAATTTATGACCTCGACTCAAACCCGGTTGAAGTAAAAGATTGGTGGGAACTTGAAAATACAAAGATTTACTATGAATTTTTCAAAAAACACAGCAATCTTTTTGAAAATGATATATAAATAAACAAATATAATCTTTTGTATATTCGTGTTCTAAATAATAAAAATTTTCCCATAAACCTCTTGATTTTTGCGGTCAAGAGGTTTATACTATGTAAAATTTATCTATGCGGAAAGGGATTTGTAAATGAGAATTGAAAAAATAAAATCTCCGTTTGACAATTTAATGCTCGAAGTTGCTGTTTCAGAAACGAAAACACAGCCAAAGGCTATAGTTCAGTTTTCACACGGAATGTGCGAGCATAAAGAACGATATTTTGAATTTATGAATTACCTTAATGATAACGGCTATGTATGCGTTATTCACGACCACAGAGGTCACGGTGCAAGTGTGATAAACGAGGGAGAATTCGGCAATTTCTATACAGAGGACATCAGTGCCGTTATAGATGATATGCACGCTGTAACCAAATATATAAAGAAAAATTATCCGAATCTGCCGTTATATATTTTCAGCCACAGTATGGGCACACTTGTTGCACGAAATTATATGAAAAAGTATGAAAAGGAAATTGACAAAATTGTTCTTTGCGGCCCGCCTACCCATAACGGCAATGCAAGTTTCGGGCTTTTTCTTTCAAAAATTTTAAAACCTTTTTACAAAGAGCAGGCGCCCAATAAATTGCTGAACAACGGAACTTTTATCGGATACAACGAAAAGAATGCCGAACCTAATTCTTGGATAACGGAAAATAAAGACAATGTCAGAGCGTATAACGAGGACGAGCTTTGCGGTTTTGTGTTTACCACAAACGGTTTTATAAATCTGTTTAAACTGCAATTAAGCGCATTTGATTCGGATGATTGGGAAGTTTATAATAAAAGATTACCGATTTTTGTAATAGCAGGTGAAAATGACCCTGTTATTCAATCAAAAAAGAAATTTAACGCACTTATAGTTTTCTTAAAAGAACTCGGCTATGCAAACATCAGCCAAAAACTGTATAAAAACAATCGTCACGAAATTCTTAACGAGAAAAATAAATCGGATATTTACAAGGATATTCTGAATTTTTACGAAAATTGAAAAATGTATTGACATATTATTTTTGCAATGTTAATATACTGATAATATTTAGACAAAAGCATTGATAAGGAGGAGTACTTACTTTTTGACTCTGCAGAGAGGGAATGGTCGGTGAAAATTCCCGTGGCGGAAGTAAGGAAGGTAGCCTTTGAGCTTTGAACCGAACAAAGTTATTTTCAGTAGGCTTCAACGGCAGTTCCCACCGTTATAAGGGAGGCAATATCGGATAATTTGATTATCCCGCATTGTTTAAGTGCAGAAACTGTATTTCTGAATTTAGGTGGTACCACGGATTTTATTCGCCCTAAGCTTTTTGGCTTGGGGCTTTTTATTTTGCCTGAATGTTAAATTTATTTTAGCGGAGGATGCAACTATGCAGACAAAAATTGATTTAAAAAAACTAAGGCTAAGACCGTACAAAAAATGTGACGCAAAATTTATTGTGAAGTGGAGCAAAGACGAAGTTGCTTTCAGAAAGTGGTGTTCTGACAGGTGGCAGACATATCCGATTACCGCCGAAGATATGAACAGAAAATACTGTGATAATAACGGCGACTGCATTGATGAGGATAATTTTTACCCTATGACATTAATTGATAACAACACTGTCGCAGGTCATCTCATTTTAAGATTTACAGATAAAGAACGAACAATATTACGCTTTGGATTTGTAATTACGGACGATTCTAAAAGAGGATTGGGATACGGAAAGGAAATGCTCAATCTTGCGCTGAAGTATTCGTTTGAAATATTGAAAGTCAATAAAATTACTCTCGGAGTTTTTGATAATAACCTTGCGGCTTATCATTGTTATAAATCCGTCGGATTTAAAGAAATTGAAAATGAAAACAAGGAAGAAAACTGCTTTTGCGGTGAAATATGGAGTGCTTCCGAAATGGAAATGACAAAAGATGATTATTTTAATAAAAGGTAAATTTATTGCACACCTATGAAAGAAGTAGTATAATAAATTTGTTGATTATTGCAAAAAATATTAATTTTCGGAGTGATAGTTGTGAATATAAGAAGAGCAGAGGAAAAGGATATTTTGCAGATTGAAGAATTGCTTTATCAGGTGCATAAGGTTCATTCGGACAAAAGACCTGATTTATTTATTCCGGGTTCAAAAAAATATACAACAAACGAATTAAAAGAAATTTTAGCGGATGACGAAAAGCCTGTTTATGTTGCAGACAATGACGGAGTAATTTTGGGATATGCCTTTTGTGTTTATCAAAGGCATTGCACAAAATCAAGCAATTACACAAGTCTTTATATTGATGATTTATGTGTTTCCGAAAACTCAAGAGGTCTAAAAATCGGTACACGGCTTTATGAGTATGTACTTGATGTTGCCAAGAAAAACGGCTGTCATAATCTTACCCTTAATGTATGGGAATGTAACGAATCCGCCAAGAAGTTTTACGATAAATGCGGATTGAAAATTCAGAAATACGGTATGGAGCAGGTGCTTGATTAGTTATAAAGTTATTGAACAAAACTGTTGGTAAAGGTGAATTTTAGAAAGAAAACAATAGCTTAAGGTTCCAAGGTCACTGACCTTGGTCGTTTGGGGAAATGGGATACTTAAGGGAAAAGGGCATCGAAAGCCCTGTTCCCTTAAGCGTGCTTTCTTTTGGAGCTTTTCTTTTCACGCAAAAGAAAAGCGGAATCGGTAGGCATTTTAAATTAAGCAAATGCATAATAAAGGGAAAATACTTTAATCTATGATTTTAAATTATCTTACTCTGTTCATTTATAAAATACAGGAAATGTTACTTACTAACTTGATTTTATGCACTTATTGTGCTAAGATTATATTACTAAACAGTTTTCACACCTGTTGTTTAGAATAAAACTTATAGAGGTAAATCGGTGCGGCTTTGCATTGATTTATTAACAATTATAAAGTGAGGATAATAAAATGAAAAGTGATGTAATTAAGGTTGGCGTTAATGCCGCACCGCAGCGCTCACTTCTGAACGCTCTCGGTCTTACTGAAGAAGAAATGAAAAAACCTCTTATCGGTATTGTCAGCTCTAAGAACGATATTGTTCCGGGACATATGAATATAGACAAGATTGTTGACGCTGTAAAGCAGGGTGTTGCTCTTGCAGGCGGTGTTCCTATTGTTTTCCCTGCAATTGCTGTTTGTGACGGTATTGCTATGGGTCACGAGGGTATGAAGTATTCGCTTGTTACCCGTGAACTTATTGCCGACTCAACAGAGGCTATGGCAAAGGCTCATGCATTTGACGCTCTTGTTATGGTTCCTAACTGTGATAAGAATGTTCCGGGTCTTTTAATGGCTGCCGCAAGAATTAATGTTCCTACCGTTTTTGTAAGCGGCGGTCCAATGCTCGCAGGTCATGTAAAGGGTAAAAAGACAAGCCTTTCAAGTATGTTTGAGGCTGTAGGCGCTTACACGGCAAACAAAATTTCTGCAGAGGAACTTTGCGAGTTTGAGAACAAGGCTTGCCCGTCATGCGGTTCTTGTTCGGGTATGTACACAGCAAACAGTATGAACTGCCTTACAGAGGCTATCGGTATGGGCTTGCAGGGTAACGGTACAATTCCTGCCGTTTATTCAGAGAGAATCAAACTTGCTAAACACGCAGGTATGAAGGTTATGGAACTTCTCGAAAAGAATATCCGTCCGCTCGACATTATGACAGAAAAGGCATTTATGAATGCTCTTACAGTTGATATGGCTCTCGGTTGTTCAACAAATACAATGCTTCACCTTCCTGCTATCGCTAAAGAGGCAGGCGTTAAACTTAACCTTGATATTGCAAATGAAATCAGCGCAAAGACACCTAACCTTTGTCACCTTGCTCCTGCAGGTCATACATATATGGAAGACCTCAACGAGGCAGGCGGTGTTTACGCTGTTATGAACGAACTTACAAAACTCAATCTCCTTAACACAGACCTTATCACAGCTACAGGCAAGACTGTTGCAGAGAACATTGAGGGTTGCGAGATTAAAGACACAGACATTATCCGTCCTGTAACAAATCCGTACAGCACATCAGGTGGTATCGCTGTTCTTAAGGGTAATCTTGCTCCCGACGGCTGCGTAGTTAAGAGAAGTGCAGTTGCTCCTGAAATGTTACAGCACAAGGGCAGCGCAAGAGTATTTGACTGCGAGGAGGACGCTATTGAGGCAATTCACGCAGGCAATATTAAGCCTGGTGATGTTGTTGTTATCCGTTACGAAGGTCCTAAGGGTGGTCCGGGCATGAGAGAAATGCTTAATCCTACATCTGCTATTATGGGCAGCGGCCTCGGCCATTGTGTAGCTCTTATTACAGACGGCCGTTTTTCAGGCGCTACAAGAGGCGCTGCAATCGGTCATATTTCACCTGAGGCAGCAGTCGGCGGTCCTATCGCACTTGTTGAAGAGGGCGATACAATTGAAATCGACATCAACGCAAATACTATCAATTTACTTATTTCTGACGAAGAGTTTGCTAAGCGTAAAGCCGAATGGAAACCTCGTCAGCCAAAGATTACAACAGGCTACCTTGCCCGTTATGCAAAACTTGTAACATCGGGTGCACAGGGTGCAGTTCTTGAGTAATATTGAATTGGTGTAATTGCACAAAAAACCTTTCAGATTTTTATGTTTTAAACATTTAAATTTTATAAAATAAGCAATTTGCACAATTAACTCCTTGTCTTATTAGGCAAGGAGTTAATTTTTTAGCTTATCGTCAAATTTCTATTGTAAGATTTATACAAATATGCTATAATTGACAAGTAAGTTGATTACTAATTGTCGAAAACGCTTAAGATTTGAATATATATCCCGAAAGGAGTGTTTCTTTTGAAACAGTACAATGCTAAAAAAATATTAAACATTGCCCTTGCAGGTCACGGTGGATGCGGTAAAACATCTGTTGCCGAGAGTATGATATATCTTGCAAAGGCATCTGAAAGACTTGGTAATATTGCAGACGGTAATACCGTTCTTGATTATGACAGTGAGGAAATCAAGCGCCAAACTTCAATTTTAACCTCGGTTGCTCCCATTGAATGGAAAAATACCAAGATAAATATTATAGATACTCCCGGTTTGTTCGACTTTGAGGGCGGTGTAGCAGAGGGTATGCGTGCCGCCGATTCAGCGCTTATCGTTGTATCTGGCAAAGACGGTGTAAATGTCGGTACCGAAAAGGCTGTTAAAGCTGCCACCAAGGCAGGCCTTACAAAGATTTTCTTCGTAAACGGTCTTTGTGACGAAAGCGCCAGATTCTACCGTGTATTTGAGAGTTTAAAGGCTACATTCGGCCCTACTGTTTGTCCTGTTGTTGTTCCGTACATTGTTGACGGTCAGGCAAATACATATGTAAATCTTTTTGATTATAAGGCTTATAAATATGATACAGACGGTTCTGTAGTGCAGACTCCGCTTCCTGATATGGGCGACAGACTTGAGGGCTTGCGTGAGGCTATTAAAGAGGCTGTTGCGGAAACAAGCGAGGAGCTGCTCGACAAGTTTATTATGGGTGAAGAATTTACTCCGGAAGAAATTATACTCGGCGTAAGTAAGGGTGTTAAAGACGGTACAATTTGCCCTGTATTCTGCGGTGACGCACACAATACATTTGCTTTTGATCAGCTTTTGAACAGCCTTGTATGGCTTGCACCTACAGCTGCCGATAAAGGTGACGAAATTGCTGTTGATGTTGACGGCGAACCTGTTGAAATCAGCGTTAATGAAAATGCAGCGGCTGCCGCAGTTGTATTTAAAACAGTTGTTGACCCGTTTGTAGGTAAACTTTCTTATGTTAAGGTTGTATCGGGAAAAGTCAGTGCCGATACTCCGCTTGTAAATATGAGAACAGGCACACAGGAGAGAATAGGAAAGGTTCTTACCGTAAGAGGTAAAAAACAGGTTGAAACCGATTATATAGGCGCAGGCGACATCGGTGCTATTCCAAAACTTGCGTCTGTAAAAACAGGCGACACACTTTGCTCACCGCTCAGAAAAGTAGTGCTTGAGGGTATTGATTATCCTGTATCATCATATACAATGGCTATTTATCCTGTCACAAAGGGCGATGAAGACAAGGTAGCACAGGGACTTGCAAAGCTAAGCGAGGAAGACCCTACTATTAAATATGTAACAAATCACGAAACACACGAAATGCTTATTTCAGGCTTGGGCGAGCAGCATCTTGATGTTGTAATTTCAAAGTTAAAGTCAAAATTCAATGTAGAGGCGGTTCTTAAAAAGCAGAAAATCGCATATCGTGAAACTATCAGGAAAAAAGTTTCGGCACAGGGCAGATATAAAAAGCAGTCAGGCGGTCACGGTCAGTTCGGCGATGTTTGGATTGAGTTTGAGCCTTGCGAGAGCGAAGGTCTTGAATTTGCGGAAAGAGTTGTCGGCGGCGCAGTTCCTAAAAACTTCTTCCCGGCAGTAGAAAAGGGTTTGCGTGATTCCATTAAAAAAGGTGTGCTTGCAGGTTATCCGATGGTAGGTATCAGAGCTACACTTTATGACGGTTCGTATCATCCTGTTGACTCTTCGGAAATGTCGTTTAAAACTGCCGCAAGTATGGCATATAAAAACGGTATTCCAAACGCATCTCCTACACTTCTTGAGCCAATCGGCTCTCTTAAGGTTACATTGCCCGACTCAAATATGGGTGATGTAATGGGTGAAGTAAACAAGCGCAGAGGCAGAGTGCTCGGTATGACTCCTGCCGAGGACAGCGGTATGCAGATTGTTGAGGGCGAAGTTCCTATGGCAGAGATGGATAATTTCGCAACCTATCTTCGTCAGGTTACGCAGGGCAGAGGAAGTTATGAATTTGCTTTTGCAAGATATGAAGACGCTCCGGCAAATGTTGCTCAAAAGATAATTGAAAAAGCTAAGGCTGACGCTGAATAAGCAAAATAACTTTATAATTTTATCAAATCCCGTTGCATTTCTTTGCAATGGGATTTGTTTCTCTTGACTAACTTTGATGTGCTGTGCTAAATTATTGTTAATGCCATTATATGGTGTAGTTTATTTGTTAAGTGGTGTTTTTAGTTGTTGGATTTAGTGCTTTCAAAGTTTATAAAAAATTATGATGACATAAAAAATCCGCAGGTGCGTTCGTCTTGCGGTAATTTTTCGGGTGTAGTCGGAATAATACTGAACCTCATTTTGTTCAGTGCAAAGCTTTTGTCGGGGATACTCACCGCATCAATTTCCGTAACTGCAGACGCATTCAATAACTTGTCTGATGCAGGCAGTTCGGTTGTAACATTCTTGGGATTTAAACTTGCCAACAGACCTGCCGATGAAGAACATCCCTACGGTCACGGCAGATATGAATATGTGGCGGGTTTGGGAATATCGTGTGCAATTATCCTTGTGGGTGTGGAACTTTTGAAATCGTCAATTGAAAAAATTATTAATCCCGAAGAAAGCACAGCAATTACTTTGTTGTCGGTATGTATTCTTATCGGCTCAATCTGTGTAAAGCTGTGGATGTTTTTCTTCAACAGGGCAATGTCAAAAAAGATTTCTTCGTCTGCTCTTAAGGCAACGGCAATGGATTCTCTCACCGACTGTATTGCTACTTCGGTAGTTTTAATAGGTTTGGGCATATCTGCCGTAACAGGTGTGAATATCGACGGTTGGCTCGGTTGTGCCGTAGCCGGATTTATTCTTTATACGGGTATAAGCACTTTTAAGGAAAGTCTTTCACCTTTGCTCGGAAATACTCCCGACCCGGAATTTATAGACGAAATCAGAGAAATTGTGCTTTCTACCGAACTTATAACGGGTATTCACGATTTGCTCATTCACGATTACGGTCCGGGAAGATGTATAATTTCTTTCCATGCGGAAGTTCCTTACGATGTCGATATTTTAAAGGCACACGATGTAATCGACAGACTTGAAAGAAAAATACAGGAAAAGTATAATTGCGTGGTTACTATTCATATGGACCCGATTGCGGTTTCCGATGAATATACTATTGAATTAAAAGAAAAGATAAACGAGTCGCTTGACAGTATTGACAGCGCACTCAGCCTGCACGATTTCAGAATTGTAAAGGGAGAAGAACATCAGCGTGTACTTTTTGACCTTGTGGTTCCGCCTGAATGTAAATTAAAAGAAACAGATGCGTTAAATGCCGTGAAAGAAAAAATATCGCAGATTGATGAAAAACTTATCCCGATAATACATATTGATAAAATTTGCCTTGAATGTGGCGGAAATATTAAATTATGATTTAGCAAAACACTTTATTAAGCGATTATAAAAGTTTGGCTAAAACCGTGCGTTAAATCGCAAAACTTACTGATAAAAGCAATCAAGCTGTTTGATAATGAACTGACCCCAAAAAGTTAGACAAAGTTATAAAGAAATAATTATGCAAAGCGACTAAGAGAGATCTTGGTCGCTT
>NZ_JADNHD010000015.1:0-58812 GCF_015553695.1 Ruminococcus sp. BSD2780120874_150323_B10 | reverse complement strand
ATGCCTTAGTTGCATAACAAAAGCGTAGCAGCTAAAAGCCACTACGCTTTCAAATCTAACTTTTGGGGGTCACCACAAAGTGTGAAATATACAATTCTGTGTCGCAACTACATTTTATCATCTTTTATAATTAATGTAAATAATTACTTCATAAAGAATTGTAATTCTGTTGTTTTGCACAAGCATAAATAAACTTTTTTGATAAAATAAACAATATAATTTTTAATTCAAAAAAGATTAACACTCACCACACAAAAATGTTAAAAACTTTTCTGGTTGCAAAGTCGTTTTTCTGCCATTGCCCAATTTACTGCTTTTACAAAATCCTCGATATAGGCTTTGCGGTCGTTGTAGTGCTTTAGGTAGTATGCGTGTTCCCAAACATCAATATTAAGTATCGGTATAAATCCTCTGCAAAGCGGTGTATCCTGATTTTTGGTAGTAATAATTTTCAGTTTTTTGCCGTCATATACAAGCCACGCATATCCCGAGCCAAAGACAGACATCGCCGCATCGGTAAACTCATTTTTGAAATTTTCAAAACTTGTGAAACTTTCGCTCATTTTCCTGTGCAGAGCACCACGCTCAAGCCCATGGCAATCGGGGCTCATACCGTTAAAATAAAATCTGTGATTATACACGCCGCCTGCATTGTTTATAACATCTCTGCGTTTTTCCTCGGGAATACGGCAGGGATTTTTTAATATTTCCTGCAAACTTAATTTTTGAAGCTGTCTGCATTCGCTCATCAGCAAATTTAACTTGTCAATATATGCTTGCAGGTGTCTGTCGTGATGCAAAATCATTGTTTTTTCATCAATGTACGGCTCAAGCGCATTGTATGGATAGCGCAACGGCATGTTTACAAACGGGTGTTTATTGTCCATAGCAAATCATCCTTTCAGATTATTTTATGCCTCAGCATTGCTATAGTTACCGGTTGAGTAAGCAAAAATGATTTTTTATTCATATAATTGAATTTATGAAATGTAAAAAAAGTTGAAAAACGGTGTATGTTCTGTTATAATGTAAAATAGCAGTAAATTTTTTTATTTTATTGATAATGAGTTTATATGTGATAATAATAAAAGCAGGAGGTATTGCTATGGTTAAAGAAATAGTTGCAGAAGAATTTGAATCCGAAGTTCTTGGTGCAGATGTGCCTGTGCTTGTTGATTTTTGGGCAGAGTGGTGCAGTCCTTGCAGAATGATGGGTCCTGTTTTTAAGGAGCTCTCTACAGAGATTGGCTCACAGATGAAATTTTTTAAGCTTAATGTAGAAACCGAGCGTCAGGTTGCCGATTACTACGGTGTTATGAGTATTCCTACACTTATCCTTTTTAAAGACGGTGAAGAAGTGCTCAGACTTACGGGCCTTCGCAAAAAAGAAGCTATGCTTGAAGAATTAAAGCCTTATTTAAGCTGATGAGCATAAAAAATTACAAGGTAGCCGCTGCACTTGCAATATTTTGCACTTTGCTTTGGGGTACTGCGTTTCCTTTTATAAAAGTAGGCTATGCACAGTTTGGCATAGAGGGGAACGACATAGGCTCAAAGCTGCTTTTTGCAGGTGCAAGGTTTACCCTTGCAGGAATAATGGTGCTTTTCATTTTTTTAGTCAAGAACAAGCACTTGCCTAAAATTGAGAAAAACGGCATTATGCCTGTTATGCTGCTCGGTTCGGTGCAGACTTTCGGGCAGTATATTTTTACATATATCGGCATAGGATTTACAAGCGGTGCCAACACCTCGGTTATAACCGCCTGTGCAACTTTTTTTACCGTGCTTTTTGCTCCGCTGTTTTTTAAGTCGGACAAACTGAACATTTGTAAAATAATCGGTTGCGTGCTCGGCTTTTGCGGAGTTTTGTGTGTAAACAGCGGCGGTGGTGTGACTGTCGACACGCTGTTCGGCGATTTTATGATATTGATGTCAACTTTGTCGGCGGCCGCGGGTAATTTTATTTCTAAGGGAATAGTCCGTGACCGAGAACCGATTTCGGTAACGGGATTTCAATTGCTGTTTGGCGGAATACTGCTTTTAATTGCGGGTTTTGTTACAGGCGGAAAACTTGATTTTTCAAGCATAAAAGGATTGCTTGTGCTTTTGTGGCTTGCTTTTGTATCTGCCGCCGCATTCGCAATCTGGACGGCTTTGCTAAAACATCACCCTGCAAGCAGAATTTGCGTTTTCAATTTGCTTGTGCCTGTGTTCGGCACTCTGCTTTCCGGCATTATGCTGGGCGAAAGTGTGTTTGGCATAGAAACAATTGTATCGGTAGTATTGATTTGCGCAGGTATATTTATATCTAATATGCAGATAAAAAAGAGGTGTGAGCGGTGAAAATTCAAGGTGTAATATCTGATATGGACGGAGTTATTCTCGACTCCGAAAAACTTTATGTTCGCTTTTGGTGCGAGGCAGGAAGATTTTACGGATTTCCTATGGAAGAAAAACACGCTTTGTCAATAAGGAGTATGGCTCGGCCGCTTGCCTCGGCTAAGCTCAAGGGAATATTCGGCGACGGTTTCGATTATGAGGCTGTGCGCTCAAAAAGAGTTGAGCTTATGGACAACTATGTTGAGAAAAACGGTATTGAAGTTAAGAGCGGCGCAAAAGAATTGCTTTCTTTTCTGAAAGAAAACGGCTATAAAGTCGCTCTTGCAACGGCAACTCCTCCGCAGAGGGCAGAGAGATACCTTAAGGCACATGATTTATATAAATATTTTGATGTTACGGTGAGTGCGTCAATGGTAAGCGTTGGCAAGCCTGCACCCGACATCTACCTCAAGGCGGCGGAAATGCTCGGCCTTTCTCCGCAAAATTGCGTTGCGCTTGAGGATTCTCCAAACGGCATTAAATCGGCAAGCTCGGCAGGCTGTGTAACAGTAATGGTGCCTGACCTTGACAAGCCGAGTAATGATATAATTCCGCTTTTGCACGGTGTTGCAGACGGACTAAGTGATGTGAAAAGGATTTTGAGGGAACTTGAGGATTGTAATATACAGTAACCTTGAGCAATTGAGCAAAAAAGAAGAAGGGATTGAACTCGATGGATTTTCTACAAATGCTGAATGACTTTTTTACAAAGTTTGACAACATTTTATGGGGCGTGCCAATGATAGTAATTTTGCTTGGCGCACACATTTATATGACCGTCAGAACAAAGTTTGTTCAGCGCAAAACATTTAAAGCGATTAAGCTTTCTGTTACAAAAGACCCTGATTCAGACGGCGACATCAGCCCGTTTCAGGCGCTTACTACAGCACTTGCCTCTACAATAGGTACAGGTAATATTATCGGCGTAGGTACGGCTATTGCGCTTGGCGGTGCAGGTGCGGTGCTGTGGTGCTGGATTTCAGGCGTGTTTGGTATTGCCACAAAGTATGCGGAGTCGCTTATTGCGGTGAAATACCGTGTAAAAACTCGAGACGGTAAAATGCGCGGCGGCGCAATGTATGCAATTGAAAACGGCGTATCAAAGAAAACAGGAATTAACTTTAAGTGGGTAGCCGTATTGTTTGCGGTGTTTGCGTTGTTTGCGTCATTCGGCGTTGGTTGCGGTGTTCAAACAAATGCGATTGCAAAGATTATGGATACAACCTTTAATCCTGACAAAACATATATGCTCCACTTCTTCGGAATGGATATTTCGACTGTTGCGCTTATTTCGGGTGTTGTAATTGCAATTTGCGTTGCTCTTGTTATTTTCGGCGGTATTAAGTCTATTTCAAGAGTATGCGAAAAACTCGTACCTCTTATGGCAATACTCTATGTTATCGGTTGTATCATTATTTTATCAATTAACTTTGATGTGCTTTGGCAGACAGTTACACTTATTTGCGAGTCGGCTTTCAGCTTTAAGGCATTAGGCGGCGGACTTGCGGGTACAGGCATTATGATTGCGGCTCGTTACGGTGTTGCAAGAGGTCTTTTCAGCAACGAATCAGGTATGGGTTCTGCTCCGATTGTTGCATCTGCAGCCCAGTCAAGAAACTCGGTTCGTCAGGCGCTTATTTCATCGACAGGTACATTTTGGGATACTGTTGTTGTATGTCTTATGACAGGTCTTGTAATTGTAAGTTCATGTATTAAGAACCCGAACATTGATACAGCTTCGGTTGAGGGCGGCGAACTTACATCTGCCGCATTTGCACAGATTCCGTACATAGGCACACCGATTCTTGTTGTCGGTATCGTATTGTTTGCATTTTCAACAATTCTTGGTTGGAGTTACTATGCCGAGAGCTGTGTTGATTATCTTTTCGGCCCAAATGGAATTATCCCTTACAAGGTGCTGTTTATAGTTATTCTTCTTATTGCTCCGATTACATCTCTTGATATTGTATGGACAATGTCGGATATTTTTAACGCTTTTATGACATTGCCGAATATATTTGCAATGGTGGTGCTCGCACCTGTTATTACAAAGGAAACAAATTATTATCTCTACGGCAACAGACTTGATGAGTACGATAAAACTCCTGTTCCGTTTGTTAAAAGAAGAAAGTAAAATTTTGCCCGACTTTAGCATAAAACTAAGGTCGGGCTTTTGCTTTGAAGATATAAAATTACATTGAGAGTTTTATAATCAAACAGCTTAAATCAATAAAAAATATATGAACCTTTAGCAAAAAAATTCGTTTCTGCAAAGGAAGTGTTTGTTTTTGCTTGTAAACCAAGTGCAGTGTTGTTATTTTCCAAAATCATAACATATGGAATTATATTATTTTTAATCATATAATGTGTTCATAATTGAACCTCCTTTATTTGATGATTTAATTATAAAGGAGATTTTCCGTAAACAGAACAACACAAACGGTAAAAAATGTCGGAATCAAAATATAAAATAAGCAGTCGGCTGTGCGACTGCTTAGATTAACAAATTATTATCAGATTTTATCTGCAATTTCACCGAGGCGCTTGTAAATGCTGTTAGCCTCTACATAACCTCTTACAAATGAAAGCGGATAGATGTTTGTGTTTCTGCCGATTACCGAACCGGGGTTGAGTACACTGTTACAGCCTACCTCAACATGATCACCGAGCATTGCACCAAATTTTTTAACGCCGGTTTCTATCTTTTCGTTATCGCAATTAACGGTAACAAGCGACTTGTCGCTCTTGAGGTTAGAGGTAATTGTACCTGCGCCTGTGTGCGACTTATAGCCCAAGATGCTGTCGCCGATGTAGTTGTAGTGCGGAACCTGAACACCGTCAAAGAGGATAGAGTTCTTAAGCTCTGTTGAGTTGCCTACAACTGCGCCTTTGCCGACGATTGCGCAGCCCCTGATGAAAGCGCAGTGTCTTACCTCTGCATCCTCACAGATGATGAGAGGGCCGCCGAGGTGAGCGGACGGATAAACAGTCGCACTTTTTGCAACCCATATATTTTCGCCACGCTGTTCGTAGATTTCGGGGTCAAGAGTTTTGCCGAGCTCGATTATAAAATCTTTGATTTTAGGAAGTGCCTCCCAAGGATAGTCGAGTTTTTCAAGAAGTGGTTTTGCAATTGTTTTGTCGAGGTCATAAAGATTTTTTATGAGCATTTTTTCATTCATTATGTATTATTTCCTTTCGGTTTAAAATCAAATTATGCTGCAAAAAACAGCCAATATCCGTGAGCGTCTTTACCTGCAATAAATTTTACACCGTCGCTTGTGTATTCCGAAAAAACATAGTTCTTTTTGTCAAGCGGAGAGGTGACGGTAACACAGCTGCCCGTGCCGCACCATCTTTCGTTAAATACATTGATGCCCTTTATTACAAAGTAGTCTTTTGAAGTTTTGCCTAAATATCTGTGTTCGGTCATTTTACATCACCTTTTTTACGAATAATCTTTTTGTTAAGACGGTTATCCCAGCCGAAATTTTTAAATATAAGACAAGTTATTATTGCAAGCGCAATACCGAGTACAGCACCGCAGATTACATCTGTAGGATAGTGTACACAGTTGTAAAGCCTTGAAAACGCAATGAGAAAAGCGAGTACAGCCGTAAAAACGGCGAACTTTTCTTTGCGTATGATAATTACCGTTGCAGCGGCAAACGACGAGGTTGTGTGTCCCGACGGAAAACTGTAGCCCGACGGAATATGCCCGTTTACGGTAAAGTTGTAGGTTACAAACGGACGGGGGCGGCAGATAATATTTTTTATGCCAAACTCACCGAGCAGCAATCCCAAAGTCATTGCGCAAAGCATTATAACTCCCGTTGCCCTTGTCTTTTTGAAAAGGCAGAGCGTAAGTCCGAGTATAATCCAGATAAGACCTTTTTCACCGAGAAAGCTCATTACAGCCATAAATGTATCAAGAAAATCACATTTTATGCCTTGTATTGACTGCAAAACCGATGCGTCCCACGGAGTGATTGTTTCAAAAAAAGACATAATTTCTCCTATTAATGTTATATGCCGCTTGCTGATATGTTTATATACATATTATAGCAAACGGCGGTTGTTTTTTCAATAAATATTAATCAACAATATATTTTTCTGCTTTAGAATACAGCTTTTCGTCAAGGATTGCCTCAACCTTAATTCCCTCTGCAACATATTCTTCGCTAATCAGGGTTGCGTTTTTACGGATTTCTGCCACAAGTCCGGCATCGGAAAAAGGAATAAGCAGAGAAACTCTCTTTACTCTTACGGGGAGGTTATCGTCAACCGCTTTTAAAAGGTCGTCAATTCCTGTGCCGTTTTTGGCGCTTATCTTGACATATGAGCCTATCTCCTGCGGAAAACTCTCTTCTTCCAAAAGGTCGCATTTGTTGAGCACGGTAATGATAGGAGTGTCGCCGCAGCCGAGTGAATTTAAAAGGTCGGTTGTAACCTGCATATGCACTCTTGCCTCATCGCTCGAGGCATCGCATACATTTAAAATAATGTCTGACAGAGCCGCTTCTTCAAGAGTTGAGCGGAAAGCCTCAACAAGGTGGTGCGGAAGTCTGCGTACAAGTCCTACCGTGTCAATCATCATAACCGTAACGCCGCTCGGCAGTTTGAGCGCCCTTGATGTTGGGTCAAGAGTTGCAAAAAGTTTGTCCTGTGCAAGCACACCCGCATCGGTAAGATAATTCATAAGGGTGGATTTTCCTGCGTTTGTGTAACCGACAATTGCACAGGTGATTACTCCGTCTTTTTCTCTGCGCTTTCTCAACATTGAGCGGTGCTGCTCCACTTCGGCAAGTTCGGATTTCAAAGTTTCCATTCTTCTGCTGATGTGTCGGCGGTCGGTTTCAAGCTTTGTTTCGCCCGGGCCTCTTGTGCCTATGCCGCCGCCAAGTCGTGACATTGCCACGCCCTTACCTGTAAGTCGGGGCATCAGGTACTTTAGCTGTGCAAGTTCTACCTGCAGTTTGCCCTCTTTTGACCTTGCACGGAGAGCAAATATATCTAGAATAAGCATTGTGCGGTCAATGGTTCGTGTGTCGGTTTCTGCCTCTATATTTCGTATTTGAGTAGGGGAAAGCTCGCAGTCAAACACGAGCAAGTCGATTTCCTGTTGTTTGCAAATATCCGCAATTTCCTGCAATTTGCCTGTGCCCACATAAGTGCCTGTTTCGGGGCGCTTTAGATTTTGCGTGACTGTAAATACAGGTTCTGCACCCGCACTTTTTACAAGCTCTTTAAGTTCGGCAAGAGATGCCTCTGCGTCATAGTCGCCTGTGTCAACGCTGACAAGTACAGCCTGTGTAATTTTTTCTTCATTACTTATCATTTCCATAATTTCTCCGTTTTTGTCAGAAAATAAAAGATTTTGTTTACATTTTATTTACTATTCCTTTAATAAGTAGTATAATATATTGGTATAAATTTGTAAACAACATTTTTACTATTAATTATTTGCAAATTAAATTTATATAATCGGATATAATCGGGGTTTTACAAATGGATAAAAAATTTGATGTAATAATTGTAGGTACAGGTGCTGCCGGACTTTATGCGGCACTCAATCTGCCGGAGGATATTAACGCTTTGCTCGTTTCAAAAAAAGAGCTTACGCTTTCCAACTCCTCTTTGGCACAGGGCGGTGTGGCAGCAGTGCTTGATACTGTTCACGACAGTTACAAGCTGCATATTACCGATACACTTATTGCAGGTAAATACAAGAATACTCTTGATGCGGTAGAAAAACTTGTTACGGAGGGTCCGTCGGATGTACTGAACATCAAGGAGCTTGGCGTTGACTTTGACCTTAACGAGGACGGCACAATGTGCAAAACTCTTGAGGCGGGTCACAGCAGACACAGAATTGTGCATCATAAGGATTCAACGGGTAAGGCGATTGTTGACGCACTTATTGAGGTAGTTAAGACACGCAAAAATATTACAATTCTCGACAACTGCCTTGTGTATGCGATTGATAAGGTGCTTAACGGCTTTTATGTAAGTGTTGTTAAGGACGGTGAAAGCAAGACCTACGGCTGTAACTTCTGCCTGCTTGCCACAGGCGGTATAGGCAGAGTTTATAAATACACCACAAACTCGGCCATTGCCACAGGTGACGGCATTGCGTTTGCATATATGATGGGTGCAAAAATCAAGCACCTTTCAAGAATTCAGTTCCACCCGACTGCTTTTGCGGCTGAAAAGGACAGAGAAAGATTTTTGATAAGTGAGGCTGTTCGTGGCGAGGGTGCTGTTCTGCTTAACTGCGAGGGCAGACGATTTGCCTCGGATTATGACAGCAGAGGCGAGCTTGCTCCGAGAGATGTTGTGTCTAATGCCGTTATCAGAGAGTCTATCAAAACACACAGCGAGAAGTTCTATCTTGACATTACACACAAGCCTGCCGAATTTGTTAAAAACAGATTCCCTATGATTTACGAGCGCTGTCTTGAAGAGGGCGTTGACATTACGGTCGACAAGATTCCCGTATTCCCATGCCAGCACTACCTTATGGGCGGTATTGATGTTGATACCAACTCGGAAACTTCTATTGAGGGCCTTTTTGCGGCCGGCGAATGTTCGCATACAGGTGTGCACGGCGCTAACCGTCTTGCAAGCAACTCATTGCTTGAGGCGCTTGTGTTCTCAAGAACTGCCGCAAATGTAATTACAGAAAGATTAAGAAAAGAGCGCAAGCCGCTCGGCAGACAGCCACTTAAAAAGTCGATTGAGGGCAAGGCGTTGCCGCACGGTTATCGTTCACAGATAAGAGAAATTTTACAGGATACATATTTTGTACTTCCAAAGCCCGAGAAAGCGGAGGAAAGCTACAACAAGGTTGAGAAAATTCTCTCTGACCTTGTATCGGACGATTTTGCAATTACACCCGACTATGTAGAGGCAAGAAGTATTGCAATCGTTGCAAGTATTATTCTTGAAGAATTTAAGGAGGGCATTAAATAATGCTAATCAACAGTATTTATGCAGATAACATTATAAAGACAGCTTTGCTTGAGGATATTAACTACCTTGATACCACAACCGACTATCTCATTGACGAGGAACAGGAAGATACCGCTAAATTCCTTGCAAAGAGCGACGGTGTGCTTTGCGGTATTGAGATTGCACTGCGAGTTTTTGAGATTTTACAGCCGACAGGTTTTGAGGCTAAGGTTTATAAAAAAGACGGCGATTTGCTCAAAAAGGGCGATATTATTGCGGAAATTCACGGCAAAACCCGTACAATCTTAAAAGGCGAGCGTACAGCGCTTAACCTTATTCAGCATATGAGCGGTATCGCTACCGCAACGCACAATGCGGTTGAAATTGTAAAGGGTACCAACGCATCTATTGCAGATACAAGAAAAACTCTTCCGGGACTTCGTGCTTTGCAGAAGTACGCTGTTACAGTAGGCGGCGGCAGAAATCATCGTTACAACCTTTCGGACGCTGCTATGCTTAAGGACAATCACATTGATGCAGGCGGCGGCATTGAAAATGCTGTTGCCAAGCTCAAAACAAAGCTCGGCCATATGACAAAGATTGAACTTGAGGTAAGAAACCTTGACGAGTTAAGACAGGCGCTTGAGGCTGATGTTGATGTAATTATGCTTGACAATATGAGCCCTGCTCTTATGAAAGAGGCTGTTGAGATTACAAACGGCAAAGCGTTGCTTGAGGCAAGCGGCGGTATTACAGACGAAACTTTAAGAGAAATTGCCGAAACAGGCGTTGACATTATTTCAATGGGTGCGCTTACCCACTCTGTAAAGGCATTTGATATTTCGCTTAAAATCGCAAAATAATTTTTATACACATAATATAAAGAAAAGTAGGGTAGAATGAAGAAAACAGGAATAAATAAAAATGTGATTATGCTCTGCGAATGTGCGGTTATGGTTGCGCTTGCAACTGTATTGAGCCTGATAAAAATCGAGTTCCCGTACGGCGGAAGTATTACGATTTGCAGTATGCTGCCGATTTTAATTATCGGTTATCGTTACAAGCCGTTGGTAGGTTGTCTGACAGGTGTTGTCTACGGACTTATTCAGATGCTTTTCGGTATGTCAAACTTTGCGTATGCAACTTCTTGGCAGGCAGCTCTTATGATTCTCTTTTTCGACTACCTTATTGCCTTTGGCGTAATCGGTCTGGGCGGAGTTTTCAGAGGCATTAAAAATCAGGCAGTCGGACTTGCTTTGGGCGCATTGCTTGCAAGCGTGTTGAGATTTTTGTGCCATTTCTTAAGCGGTATTACCGTGTGGGCAGGCTTTGCAGACGGTATGCCTGTTTGGCTGTATTCGCTTATATACAACGGTTTGTATATGCTCCCCGAATTTGGCATTTTGATTGCAACGGCTATTGCTTTGGGACTTTTGGTTGATTTCAGAGGCGAAAAACTCGGAGCAATTAAAAGAAACAAAAAATAATTTCAATCATAAGCCTTCCTCTTATGAGGGAGGCTTGTTTAAAAGATTCTTTTTCGATAGTTGCAGTAAATTATGGTTTAGCATAATTCATTGTCGGGTAATTATAAAAGTATTTTGATAAACCTTAATTATCTCCGCTTAGGAAAACATCCGTTTAAAAATATTTGCGGAAACTTTAATGTAACAGTTACAGAATGAAAGGATAAATAAATGAACAACAAACTTATTAACCGAGAGATACGCACGCTGTCAAATTACAGCTCTCTGCCGCTTTTGTGTTTTGTGATTTTATCGCAGGTGAGCTCATACTTTGTATATTTTATATTTGACCTGCTTAAAGGCACGGCACTTTACGATGACTACGGCTTTAAAATGCTTATAAGCTACTGCGTTATATACCTTGTTGTAATGCCGCTTATTCTGCTGATTTTTTCTGAACTGCGGGGCAAACGGGTAAGGCTTTCGCTGAAAACTTGTTTTGTAAAACCCGCAAAGCCTGCCGGTTGGGTGTGTAAGTATGTAATAATAGCAATCGGTCTGACATATTTGATTGCTGTTTCGTCATCTATTATAAGTGCAATCCTTGAGTCGTTCGGAATAAAGCTAAATACATCGGATATTTCATTCGGTGATTCGCCTTTCGGAGTAATTGCAACGGTTGTGGCTTTGCCTTTGTTCGCCCCTTTCTTTGAAGAGCTTTTATTCAGAGGAAGTATTTACAGAAATAATGAGCCGATGGGACAGTGGTTTGCAATCATTGTGTCCGGTGCGGCTTTCGGACTGTGGCATACAAACTGTGTTCAGACTGTTTATGCAACGGGTATGGGAATTATTGCCTGCGCACTATATGCTAAAACACGCTCAATAATTCCGTCAATGATAGTGCATTTTGTTATTAATTCAATAGCGGCGCTTCAACAGCTTTGTATGAACGGACTTGATACCGATATACTTAAGGACGCAAATACAGAATACATTATGAACCATTACGGACAGATTATGTTTATAGGCCTTATGGAACTTGCTGTGTTTGGAATAATTATTGCGGCAATAGTTCTTTCTATAATTGAGCTTGTAAAACACCGTGGCCGCTTTCCTTTATATAAAGGAAGATATAATATGTCGCTCGGTAAAAAACTCGGTGTGTACTTTTCGGCTCCTGTAACTGTTGTTGCATATGCAGTGCTGATTTTTGAAACAATAGCAAATGCTTTGTACGGCGGATAAAAATATAAAATAAATGCCGAATTTTCTTTTAGACTGTAATTTCCGTTTTTAATAAAGAACCTATAAAGTTAAGTGGTGACATCTTGTAAATGTCACCACTTTTTAATATGCTTAATTTTAAACTGTCGGTGCTGTACCTGTAATAATTGCTGTTGCGAATGAACCTGCCGGGATTGTAACAGGTTCGGCTGTGCCTGTAGGGAAGGTGAGGGTATTGCCAACCTGCGTCCATTGGTCTGCGGTGTAAATAATTGTAGGCTGACCGTTTACGGTAAGCTCAATTCCCGTTACTGTATAGCCTGTAGGCAGAGTGTCGGTAAATACAATATTTTCTGCGGCAACCGTACCTTCGTTTTGAGCTATCAGAGTGTAAGGAAGCACTCCTCCCGAAGCAACGGTTGACGGAGCGGCCTTAAGCAAAGTTACAAGTTCCTGCTGTGCGGGTGTTATTGTTGCTGTATCAGATGCGGTAACTGTTGTGGCAAGAGGAGTGGTTGCCGTTACCGTAGCTGTATTTGTGATTTCATTAGCCTGTGCGGCAGAAGGAAGAAGTGACAGTGCTATTGTAATCGACTGTCCTGCCGCAAGTGTGCCGAGATTTGAAATCACGAGAGAATCGGCGGTTCTTGTAACACTTGGCGAAAGCGCTGTTGCCCCTTGGCGGGCAACTATTGATTTATCTACATAGCTAAGCAGTTTGGCGGTGGTTTCACTTCCGAGGTTATCAGACACTGTAATGTCGGTAAGATTGCCTGTTCCTGTGTTTGTTACTGTTATAACATAACCTACAGGCTCTCCCGGTACATAGTTTGTGAGCAGAGCGTCTTTTACAATAGCGACAGATTGCGACTCACGAACTTCTGTATCGACTTCGTTTGAACTTGCAGTGCGTTCATTATTAAAGGTAAGTGAAGCGGAGTTTGTGATAATTGCCATATTTTCACCTCCTTGCCTTTTTGGTGAAATCCGTAAAATTATCATCTTAAATTTTATTTGCTTTTTTATTTTTTACTTCATTTATTTTGCGAGAAACTTTACTTGTCCCTCGGTATATAGTATGATAATGAAGATAAAGTGTTACATTATATAAAGAAAAACAGACAGCCGAAGCTGTCCGTTAAAACTCAATTCCTATTCTGCCTGTAATTCCCCTGTCATACGGGTGCTTGATTTTTTTGAACTCGGTAATATAATCTGCGCAATCCATAAATTTTTGCGGAGGATTGTGTCCTGTCATAACTATTTCCATACTTGACGGTGCGTTTGTTATAAATTCGTAAACCTCGCTCTCGGAAAGCATATGGGCATTGATTGCCTCAAACACCTCGTCAAGCACAACCATATCATACTTTTCGGTAAGAGCGGTTGTAACGGCGTTGTCGAAAATACCTTTAAATATTTTTGCAGCCTGTGCCTTTTCTTTATCGTCCATATCAAAAGTAAATTTAAGCTCAAGCGGGCAGAATGTAAGAGTAACATTTTCGGTATGGCTCAGTATATGCCTTTCTCCCGAAAATTCTGTTTTTAAGAATTGTACAAACAGCACTTTCATTTTACTGCCTGCCGCTCTGACCGCAAGACCTATTGCAGCTGTGGTTTTGCCCTTGCCGTCGCCGTAATAAATGTGTTTCACAAAAATCAACTCCAAAACTTTGTATGAGTATAATTATATATGTTTAGCGCTGATTTGACAATAATGTCAAATTGCACAAAAATATATTTAAAATTTCTTGAAAGTTCTATAACGCTATATTTGCTAAAAGCTTGCAAAATAGGGGAACATATTGTATAATAATGCTTGCGTGACTGCAATATAGATATGCGATGAAGCGGGAGGTTGCGGCTGAAACAGGTCGGTTTTTCCGTGGAGTATGTCCGATTTTAAACCGGGCGATTTACAATGAAACACTGAACATACTTTGACATAGGGGTTGCTGTGTCTATAGCTATGCTCAAGAAGCTTTCAGAACGTCCCGGTTAACTGAATAGTTAAACGGGTTTTTTAATGCAGGGTGGTGAAACACCCGGCTGTGTTATTAAAAAAAGTTCTAAAGCGAACGCCCGCCAACTAACGAAGAACCGTAAAAACGGTTCGGCAAAATTTTTAAGGAGGCGACGATAATGGCAGTCAAGGAAAAGATTAGAATAAGATTAAAGGGTTACGATCATCAGCTCGTTGATCAGTCAGCTGAGAGAATCGTTGCAACAGCAAAGCGTACAGGCGCAAGAGTTTCAGGTCCTGTACCGCTTCCAACAGAGAAGCAGGTTGTTACAATTCTTCGTGCTGTTCATAAGTATAAGGACAGCCGTGAGCAGTTTGAGATGAGAACTCACAAGCGTCTTATCGACATCTTAAGACCGTCAAACAAGACAGTCGAAGCTCTTATGAGCTTAGAGCTCCCTGCCGGCGTTGATATCGAGATTAAGTTATAATCCGTACCAACCTACAAGCAGACAGGGTCAAGTTGGTGAAAACCAACCAATAACCTAACAAGGAGGATACATTTTATGCAGAAAGCAATCATCGGTAAGAAAATCGGTATGACACAGATTTTCGATGAAAAGGGAGCGTTCGTTCCCGTAACTGTTATCGAAGCAGGCCCATGTGTGGTTACAGCTAAGAAGACAGTTGAAAACGACGGCTACGCATCAGTTCAGCTTGGCTATGGCGATTTAAAGCCACACAAGGTTACAAAGCCAATGAAGGGCTTTTTTGACAAGAACGGTGTAGCACCAAAGAAAACTCTTAAAGAATTCCGTTTTGCTGACACAGACGCTTACAATGTAGGCGATCTCGTAAAGGCAGACGTATTCACCCCTGGTGACAAGATCGATGTTACCGGCAAGAGCAAAGGTAAGGGTACAGCCGGCGTAATTAAGCGTTGGAACTTCCAGCGTCTTAAGGAAACTCACGGTACAGGTCCTTGCGTTCGTCACGGCGGTTCAATCGGCGCTTGTTCATCTCCTTCAAGAGTATGGAAGGGCAAGAGAATGGCAGGCCATCTCGGCGCTGAGCAGGTAACAGTACAGAACCTCACAGTTGTTAAGGTTGATGTTGAAAACAACCTTATCGCTATCAAGGGTGCTGTTCCAGGCCCAAATAAGGGAATCGTTGTAATCAAAGATTCCGTAAAGGCTTAAGGAAGGGGGATTATAAATGCCTAATTTTGCAGTAGTAGATATGGAAGGCAAGCAGGTTGGTTCTATCGACCTTAGCGAGTCCGTATTCGGTATTGAGCCAAACACAGCAGTTATGCATCAGATGGTTGTAAACTATCTTGCTAACCAGCGTCACGGCACACAGTCTGCTCTTACAAGAGCTGAAGTTTCAGGTGGCGGCAGAAAGCCATGGAGACAGAAGGGTACAGGCCGTGCAAGACAGGGTTCAACTCGTTCACCACAGTGGACACACGGTGGTATTGTATTTGCTCCAAAGCCAAGAAGCTACAGATTTACTGTAAACAAGAAAGTAAGAAGACTTGCTATGAAGTCAGCTTTCTCAGCTAAGGCTGTGGATAAGGGAATCATCATTGTTGATTCAATCGCAATGACAGAGTACAAAACAAAGAAAATCGCTGCTATGCTCGAGGCTATCGGTGCAGAGAAGAAAGCTCTCATCGTTCTTCCTGAGAATAACAGCATGATCGTTAAGTCAGCATCTAACATTCCGGGTGTTAAGACTGCACAGGTAAACACACTTAATGTTTACGATATTCTTAATGCAGGCACACTCGTAATCGCAAAGGATGCTGTAAGCAAGATTGAGGAGGTATATGCATGATTGCTCAGGATATCGTAATTCGTCCGATTATTACAGAGAAGAGTATGTCAGGTGTTTTAAACAAGGTATATACCTTTGAAGTTGCTAAATCGGCTAATAAAATTGAAATCGCAAAAGCTTGCGAAGAGCTTTTCAAGGTTGAGGTTGCTAAGGTTAATACAGTAAGCGTTCGTGGTAAGTTCCGCCGTCAGGGCAGAAACAACGGCGGTTACTCAAAGAGCTGGAAGAAAGCAATCATAACACTTAAGGAAAACAGCAAGCCTATCGAATTTTTTGAAGGCATGATGTAAGCCTGAAAAATTATTCAGGCAGAATGTATGGGAAAGAGCCATTTTCCCGCAAAGCCATCATGAGGAGAGTGAAACCAAATGGCAATTAAAGTATTTAAGCCGACCATTAACTCCAGAAGAAATATGTCGGTAACAGATTTTTCTGTTCTTTCAAAGGTTGCACCTGAAAAGAGCTTACTCGCTCCTTTAAACAAAAAGTCAGGTCGTAACAGCTACGGCAGAATTACTGTTCGTCACAGAGGCGGCGGTAACCGTAGAAAATATCGTATCATTGATTTCAAGCGTCAGAAATTTGATGTAGAAGGCACAGTTAAGACACTTGAGTACGATCCAAACCGTTCAGCATTCATCGCTCTTATCGAGTATACTGACGGCGATAAAGCTTACATTATTGCTCCGGAAGGACTTAAGGTAGGCGACAAAGTTACAGCAGGTGAGAACGCAGATATTAAGCCGGGTAACGCATTACCTCTTACTGCTATTCCTGTAGGTACATTCATTCATAATGTTGAGCTTTATCCGGGCAGAGGTGCTCAGCTTGCTCGTTCAGCAGGTAATATGGCACAGCTCATGGCTAAGGAAAACGGTCTTGCACTTTTAAGACTTCCTTCAGGCGAGCTCAGAAATGTTCCTGAAAGCTGCATGGCTACAATCGGCCAGGTAGGTAACGTTGATCACGAGAATGTAAAGATCGGTAAAGCCGGTCGTAAGAGAAATATGGGTTGGAGACCTACAGTTCGTGGTTCTGTAATGAACCCTAACGATCACCCGCACGGCGGTGGTGAAGGTAAATCTCCTGTTGGTCGTCCGGGACCTGTTACTCCTTGGGGTAAGCCTGCACTCGGTTACAAGACTCGTAAGAACAACAAGAGCAGCGACAAGCTTATCGTTCGCAGAAGAAACGGTAAGTAAGGCAGAGAAAGGAGCTTAAATTATGAGTAGAAGTACTAAAAAAGGCCCTTTTGTACAGCCTGTATTGCTCAAAAGGGTTCAGGAGATGAACGAAAAGGGTGAAAAGAGAATTCTTAAGACTTGGTCAAGAAGCTCAACAATTTTCCCTGAATTCGTTGGTCACACATTCGCAGTTCACGACGGTCGTAAGCATGTTCCTGTATATGTTACAGAAGATATGGTTGGTCACAAGCTCGGTGAGTTTGCTCCTACCAGAACATTTAAGGGACACGCAGGATCTAAGACATCTAAGTAAGCGGAAGGAGAGTATTGCAGATGGAAGCTAAAGCAATTGCAAAATTTGTTCGTATCTCACCCCGCAAGGTAGGCGTTGTTCTTGACCTTATCAGAGGTAAAGACGCTAAATATGCGGAAGCTGTTCTCAAGCACACTCCTAAGGCCGCTAGCGAGCCACTTTTAAAGTTGCTCAATTCAGCTATGGCTAACGCTGAGAATAATCATGATATGGATGTATCAAGACTGTATGTTGCTGAATGCAACGCAACAGCAGGCCCCATCCTTAAAAGAATTCGTCCGAGAGCACAGGGCAGAGCGTTCAGAATTAACAAGAGAACATCTCACATCAGCCTTGTCCTCAAGGAAAAAGAAGACTAAGGGGAGGTTTAAATATGGGTCAGAAAGTTAATCCGCACGGTTTGCGTGTCGGTGTAATTAAAGATTGGGATTCCCGTTGGTTTGCAGACAAGAAGAACTTTGGTGCAACACTCGTTGAGGACTATAACCTCCGTAAAACACTCAAGGCTCAGCTCTACAACTTCGGTATCGCAAAAATTGAAATTGAGCGTGACGGCAAAAAGGTTAAGATTAGCATTCACTGTGCTAAGCCGGGCCTTGTTATCGGTAAGGGCGGCGCAGAGATTGAGAAGCTCAAGGCTCAGTGCGAAGCTATGCTTAAGAAGCCAGTTGCTATCAATATAGTAGAAGTTAAAGCTCCTGAGCTTGACGCTCAGCTTGTTGCTGAAAATGTTGCTCAGCAGCTCGAAAAGAGAATTTCATTCCGTCGTGCTATGAAGCAGTCAATCGGTAACGCAATGCGTCGTGGCGCTAAGGGTATTAAAATTATGTGTTCAGGTCGTCTTGGCGGCGCTGAAATCGCTCGTTCAGAGCAGTACCACGAGGGTACTATTCCGCTTCAGACACTTCGTGCCGACATCGACTACGGCTTTGCCGAGGCTAACACTACTTACGGTAAGATTGGCGTTAAGGTATGGCTTTACAAGGGCGAGGTTTTAAACGAAGTTAAGTCAAGAAAGCCACGCAGAGAAGGAGGCAGAAAGTAATGTTATTACCAAAGAGAGTTAAGTACAGAAGAGTACACAGAGGTCGTATGACAGGTAAGGCTCTTCGTGGTAACAAGGTTACTTACGGTGATTTCGGTCTTCAGGCTACAGAGCCTGCATGGATTACTTCAAACCAGATCGAAGCTGCCCGTGTTGCCATGACTCGTTACTGCAAAAGATTCGGTAAAGTATGGATCAAAATTTTCCCTGACAAGCCTGTTACTGCAAAGCCTGCAGAAACTCGAATGGGTTCAGGTAAAGGTTCACCTGAGTATTGGGTAGCCGTTGTTAAGCCGGGCAGAGTTATGTTTGAGCTTGGCGGTGTAGATGAAGCTACTGCAAGAGAGGCTCTTCGCCTTGCTGCAAATAAGCTTCCAATTAAGTGCAAGTTTGTAAAGAAAGAGGAGGGTGAGCAGTAATGAAAGCATCAGAAATTAGAGAAATGTCTGTAGAAGAGCTCGAGTTAAAGCTCGCAGACCTCAAGGAAGAGTTATTTAACCTTCGTTTCCAGCTTGCTGTTAATCAGCTTGAAAACTCATCCAGAATTGGCGCCGTAAAGAAAGACATCGCAAGAGTTTCTACAATTCTTCGTATGCGTGAACTCAATGGCGCTGAGGCTTAAGAGAGGAGGACTTAACAGTGAGTGAGAGAAATATGAGAAAAGTTGTTGTCGGTAAGGTTGTAAGCAACAAGATGGACAAGACTATTGTTGTAGCAGTCGAGGACAGCGTAAAGCATAAGCTTTATAACAAAATTGTTAAGCGTACAGTTCGTTTTAAGGCACATGACGAGAATAACGAGTGTGGCATTGGCGACCGTGTAAAGATTATGGAGACCCGTCCTCTTTCTAAGGATAAAAGATGGAGACTCGTCGAGATTATTGAGAAAGCAAAATAAGTTGCGGCTTTTGAGAAAAGGAGGAATACACTGTGATTCAACAGCAGACACTTCTCAAGGTTGCCGATAATACAGGTGCAAAAGAACTTATGTGCATTCGTGTACTCGGCGGTACCAGAAGAAGATATGCCAACATTGGCGATGTAATCGTTGCTTCAGTTAAAAAAGCAGCACCCGGCGGTGTTGTTAAAAAAGGCGACGTTGTTAAGGCTGTGGTAGTTCGTTCTGCAAAGGGCGTAAGACGTGAGGACGGTACTTATATCCGTTTTGACGAGAATGCAGCTGTTATTATTAAGGAAGATAAGAACCCTAAGGGTACTCGTATCTTCGGACCAGTAGCAAGAGAGCTCCGTGATAAGGATTATATGAAGATCTTATCACTTGCTCCTGAAGTACTTTAATTGGAGGTGTCACAATATGAGTAAAGTTCATGTAAAAACAGGCGACACCGTTATCGTTATCAGCGGTAAGGATAAGGGCAAGCAGGGTCAGGTTCTTGCTGTCAGCCCAAAAGAAGGCAAAGTTATTGTTGAGAAGGTAAACATGGTTTCTAAGCATGTTAAGCCAAGAAAAATGGGCGAGCAGGGTGGCATCGTTAAGGCTGAAGGCGCTATGTATGCATCTAAGGTTCAGATCGTTTGCCCTCGTTGCAAGAAGCAGACAAGAGTTGCTCACAAGATTTACGAAGACGGTTCTAAGGGCCGTGTTTGCGCTAAATGTGGCGAAGCACTTTAAGGAGGATATAAGATATGGCAAGACTTAAAGAATATTATTCAAAAGAAGTTGCACCTGCTCTTATGAACAAGTTCTCCTATAAGAGCACAATGCAGATTCCAAAGCTTGACAAGATTGTTATCAATGTTGGTGCAGGCGAAGCAAGAGAAAATTCAAAGGTTATCGACGCTATTTCTAAGGACCTTGGTATTATCACAGGTCAGAAGGCACTTGTTTGCCGTGCAAGAAAGTCAGTTGCTAACTTTAAGCTCAGAGAGGGTATGCCAATCGGCTGTAAGGTAACACTTAGAGGCGAGAGAATGTATGAGTTCCTCGACAGATTCTTTAATGTAGCACTTCCGAGAGTAAGAGACTTCAGAGGTATTAACCCTAACTCTTTTGACGGCAGAGGCAACTACAATATGGGTCTTAAAGAGCAGCTCATTTTCCCTGAAATTGAGTATGACAAGGTTGACAAGGTTCGTGGTATGGACATTTGTTTCGTTACCACTGCAACTACAGACGAAGAGGCTCGTGAGCTTTTAACACTTATGGGCGCACCGTTTTCAAAGTAAGGAGGGATTGTTGTGGCTAAGACTTCAATGAAAGTTAAGCAGCAGAGAGAGCAGAAGTTCTCAACAAGAGAGTACACAAGATGTAACATCTGTGGTAGACCACACGCCTACCTCCGTAAGTTTGGTATTTGCCGTATTTGCTTCCGTGAGCTCGCTTACAAGGGCGAAATTCCGGGCGTAAAGAAAGCAAGCTGGTAAGGACAAGGGAGGTAACATCTAATGCAGATTACAGATACAATTGCTGATTTACTTACAAGAATCCGTAATGCTAACTCAGCTAAGCACGATACTGTAGAAATTCCTTCTTCAAACCTTAAGAAGTCAATCTGTCAGATTCTTCTTGACGAGGGTTATATCAAGAATTTCACAGTTATAGAAGATGGTAAGCAGGGCGTTATTAAGGTTACTCTTAAGTACGTTGACGGCAAGACTCCTGTTATTACAGGTCTTCGCCGTGTATCTAAGCCCGGTTTACGTATTTACAGCAATGTAGAAGATATGCCAAAGGTTATGAAGGGCCTCGGTATTGCCATTATTTCAACATCAAAGGGCGTAATGACAGATCGTCAGGCTCGTGCTGAACATATTGGCGGCGAAGTTCTTGCTTACATTTGGTAAGGAGGTACGATAAATGTCTCGAATTGGAAGAAAACCTATAAATATTCCCGCCGGAGTTACAGCTTCAATCGCTGACGGCGTTATCACTGTTAAGGGACCGAAGGGCTCACTTGATTTCAAGTACAACCCGGCTATGACAGTAGAAGTTAAGGGCGATGTAATCGAAGTTACCCGCCCTGACGACACAAAAGAAAACCGCTCACTTCACGGCCTTACAAGAACACTTATCCACAATATGGTTATCGGTGTTACAGAGGGCTACAAGAAGACTCTTGAGGTAAACGGCGTTGGTTACCGTGTTCAGAAGCAGGGTAACAAGTGCGTTATGAACCTTGGTTATTCACACCAGGTTATCGTTGAGGATACAGACGACATCAAGATTGAAGTTCCTGATCCAAACAAAATCATAATCACAGGCATTGACAAGCAAAAGGTTGGTCAGTTTGCTGCCGAGGTTAGAGAAAAGCGTCCACCGGAGCCATATAAGGGCAAGGGTATTAAGTACGATTATGAAGTTATCCGCCGCAAGGAAGGTAAAGCAGGTAAGGGTAAATAATTAAGGAGTGAATGACTATGGTAAGCAGACCTGAAACAAAAAAAGCACGCATTAAGCGTCATAAGAGAATCCGCAGCAAGATCAGCGGTACTGCTCAGTGTCCACGTTTATGCGTATTCCGCTCCACAAACAACATCTACGCTCAGCTTATTGATGACGTAGCTGGTGTTACTCTTGCTCAGGCTTCAAGCCTTGACAAGAGCATTGAAGGCAATGGCGGAAACAAAGAAGCAGCTAAGGCAGTAGGCAAGCTTATTGCACAGCGTGCAGCTGAAAAGAATATCGTTGATGTTGTATTTGACAGAGGCGGTAACATTTATCACGGCCGTGTTAAGGAATTGGCCGAAGGCGCTCGTGAGGGCGGACTCAATTTCTAAGGATAGGAGGAATAACTTTGGCTAAAACAGTAGAAGTAACAGGCGAATTAAAAGAAAGAGTAGTTACTATCAACCGTGTATCAAAAACGGTTAAAGGCGGTCGTATTTTTAAGTTTGCAGCTCTCGTAGTTGTAGGCGACGGCAACGGCGTAGTAGGCTTTGGTATCGGCAAGGCTGGTGAGGTTCCTGATGCTATCCGTAAGGGCATTGAGGATGCAAAGAAAAACCTTATGAAGGTTTCACTTAGAGGTACAACAATCCCTCATGAAATCGTTGGTGAATTTGGTGCAGGCAGAGTTCTTATGAAGCCTGCAGCTCCCGGTACCGGTGTTATCGCAGGTGGTCCGGTTCGTGCCGTTATAGAGGCAGTAGGTATTAAGGATATCAGAACAAAGGCTCTTCGTTCAAACAATCCTTGCAATGTTGTAAGAGCAACACTTGCAGGTCTTGCAGCTCTCAGAACTGCTGAAGAAGTTGCCGCTGTACGTGGTAAATCCGTTAAGGAAATCGTATAACAGGGAGGTTGTAAACTATGACAATTAAGTTAGTAAAGAGCCTCATCGGCTGTACAAAACCACAGATCGCAACCGCCCAGGCTTTAGGTCTGAAGAAAATCGGCGATGTAACAACTCAGCCTGATAACGCTCAGACAAAAGGCAAGGTAGCAAAAATTTCTCACCTCGTAGAGGTTATCGAAGCATAAGCAAGGAGGTGCGTACTTATGAAGTTACATGAACTTTCACCGGTTGAGGGCTCAAAGAAGGACTCAAAGAGAATTGGCAGAGGTCACGGCTCAGGCTGGGGTAAGACTGCAGGCAAGGGACACAAGGGCCAGAAGGCTCGTTCAGGCGGCAGTATTCGTCCGGGTTTTGAAGGCGGTCAGATGCCACTTCAGCGTAGAGTTCCAAAGAGAGGCTTCAATAACATTTTCGCTAAGAATGTTGTTGCAATTAACCTCAGTACTTTAAACAGAAAGTTTGAAAACGGTGCTACAGTTGACGTAGAAGCTTTAGTAAATGCCGGCGTTATTAAGAACGGTTTTGACGCAGTAAAGGTTCTCGGCAACGGTAAAATCGACAAAAAACTTACAGTAAAGGTATCTGCTTTCTCCGAATCTGCTAAAGCAGCCATTGAGGCAGCAGGCGGAAAGGCAGAGGTGGTATAATTGTTAAAAACAATTAGAAATGCCTGGTCAATACCTGACCTTCGTAAGAAACTTTTATTTACACTTATGATTATCATCGTATTCAGAATCGGTTCAGTTATCCCTGTTCCGTTTCTGGATATGAGTGCACTCGCTACCGCCATGAACGGTATGAACGAGGGCAATACTATGCTTGCATATCTTAACACATTGTCAGGCGGCGCTTTTGCAAATGCAACACTTTTTGCAATGGGCGTTACACCTTACATCAACAGCTCAATTATTATGCAGCTCCTCACTGTTGCAATTCCTCCTCTTGAGAGAATGGCAAAAGAGGGAGAGGCAGGCAGAAGAAAAATCGGTACTATTACCCGTTATGTAACAGTTGGTCTTGGTCTTATTCAGGGCGGTGCTTATTGGTACTATCTCCATAAGTCAGGTGTTACAGTTTACACAGAGGGTTTCTCACTTGTTTTCTCTGCTATTGTTATTATTCTTGTATTCACAGCCGGCACAGCACTTATGATGTGGCTTGGTGAGCAGATTAACACAAACGGTATCGGAAACGGTATTTCAATTCTCCTTTTCGCAGGTATCGTTGCTCAGCTTCCTTACACATTAAGTATGCTCGGTCAGTTCTGGAAACTTGCAGGCGAGGGTTCAACTCAGTTCTATTTCCTCGTTCCGCTTTGGATTGTTATTTTTGTTGCCATTGTATGGGTTATCACATTTATGCAGGACAGCGAAAGAAGAATTCCGATCCAGTATGCAAAGAGAGTTGTTGGCAGAAAGATGTATGGCGGTCAGTCAAGTCACCTTCCAATCAAGGTTGCACTCGGCGGTGTACTTCCAATCATCTTTGCAAGCTCAATTCTTTCTATCCCGGGTACTATTAATCTTTTCGCAAAGGTTAAAGACGGTTTCTGGGGTGCTTTCTTCAATGCATTTGATACAAGCGGTTGGCTTTATAATGTATTGTACTTTATCTTAATTATAATGTTCGCATATTTCTATACTACTATTCAATACAATCCGATTGAAATGGCAAACAACCTTAAGTCAAACAACGGTACAATTCCGGGTATTCGTCCTGGCGCACCGACAGCTGACTACATAAGAAATATTCTTTCAAGAATTACTCTTATCGGCGCTCTCTTCCTCGCAGTAATCGCACTTGTTCCAAGTATTTACGGTTCTGCTACAGGCATGGGTCGTATGGCTATCGGCGGTACTTCAATCATCATTCTCGTTGGTGTTGCACTTGAAACAGTAAAACAGCTTGAGTCACAGATGATGATGAGACATTATAAAGGTTTTCTTGACTAATTTCTTGACTTATTGAGATAAAAGGAGTATAATAAAATGAACATTATTATGTTAGGTGCTCCGGGTGCAGGTAAAGGTACTCAAGCAGCTGTACTTTGTGAGCATTTTGGAATTCCCACTATTTCAACCGGAAATATGATCCGTGAAGCGCTGAAAAACGGCACTGAGATGGGTTTGAAAGCTAAGTCTTTTATGGACGAAGGCAAACTCGTTCCCGACGAGGTTGTTATCGGCATCGTAAAGGAAAGACTTTCACAGGATGACTGCTCTAAGGGTTTTATCCTTGACGGTTTCCCAAGAACCATTCCTCAGGCTGAGGCTCTGGATAAAATGGGCGTTGAAATTCAGTATGTTATCAACATTGATGTTGCCGACGAAAGAATTATCAAGCGTATGTCCGGACGCCGTGTTTGCGAAAATTGTGGCAAACCTTATCACCTCACTAACCTTCCACCAAAGGTTGAGGGCGTTTGCGATGATTGTAACGGCACCCTTGTTCAGCGCAAGGACGACCACCCAGATACTGTACTTGCTCGCCTGGCTGTATATCACAAAGAGACTGAGCCTCTCGCAGCTTATTACGAGAAGCAGGGCAAGCTCATTAATGTAGAGGGTAAAGACGATGTAGTTTCTACTACAAAGCTTATCTTAGAAGCAATCGAGGCTTAAGTATGGTTATTGTAAAAACAGCACGGGAAATTTCTAAAATGAAAGATGCATGCAGAATATCAGCGGAGGCACTCCGTGTTGCAGGTGAGGCTGTAAAGCCGGGTATCACCACTTACGAAATTGATACTATAGTTCGCAAATATATCGAGAAACAGGGTGCTACACCCTCGTTTCTCGGTTATGGCGGTTTTCCTGCAAGTGCTTGCATTTCCGTAAATAATGTGGTTATCCATGGCATACCGAGTAAAAAACAGATTCTTAAAGAGGGCGACATTGTAAGCGTTGATGTCGGCGCATTTTACGAAGGCTTTCACGGCGATAATGCCTATACGTTTGCCTGCGGTAAAATCAGTGACGAAGCTCAGCGTTTGCTTGACGCAACTAAAGAAGGCCTTTTTGAGGGAATTAAAATGGCTGTTGCCGGAAATCGTGTAGGCGATATAGGCAGCGCTGTTCAGAAGTATGTCGAAGCTCGCAGTTACTCGGTGGTACGAGATTTTGTCGGCCACGGCGTAGGTGCGAAATTACACGAAGACCCAAGTATCCCCAATTACGGCACACCGGGCAGAGGCGTAAGACTGTTGCCGGGTATGACAATCGCTATTGAACCTATGGTAACTCAGGGCTCCTATGAGGTGCGTGTTCTTGATGATGAGTGGACTACCGTTACGGTTGACGGTAAGCTTGCCGCACATTTTGAACATACAGTAGCAATTACTCCTGACGGTCCTAAGATTATGACTCTTTGTGATTAAAGGTGATTTATGAACATTCAAAAGGGTAGCATAGTCAGAGCAAAGTCAGGGCGTGACAAAGGTAAATTTTTCCTTGTACTCTCGGTTGAGGGTCATTTTGCGTTTATAGCAGACGGTAAAACCCGTAAGCTTGAAAAACCGAAGAAGAAAAATTTACTTCATCTTGCGGCTACAACTGTAGTTTATACAGGTTCAGCAGAAACCAATCCGCAGATAAAACGAATTTTAAGTGATTTAAAAAACGACTAACGGAGGTTTATGATATGTCCAAACAGGATGTAATTGAAATCGAGGGTATTGTAAGGGAGGCTCTCCCTAACGCACAGTTTAAGGTTGAGCTGCCTAACGGTCACGTGATCTTAGCTGTTATTTCAGGTAAATTGCGTATGAATTTTATCCGCATTTTGCCGGGCGACAAGGTAACGGTGGAAATGTCACCGTATGACCTGACAAGAGGAAGAATTACCTGGCGTTCTAAATAAGCCGGGGCAATACGACTTTTTAGAAAGGAATGATTAACTAATGAAAGTCAGACCTTCAGTAAAGAAAATGTGCGATAAGTGCAAAGTAATCAAAAGAAAAGGTAAGATTTTAGTTATTTGCGAAAACCCTAAGCACAAACAGCGTCAGGGTTAATTACCTTAAAAACATTAAAACACAGACTACTAATTTAATTTATTGATTTTTGATGGAGGTGCAACTGAATGGCTCGTATAGCAGGTGTTGACTTACCAAGAGATAAAAGAGTTGAAATCGGTTTAACTTATATCTACGGTATCGGCCGTAAAACTGCAGGCGACATTATTGCTGCAACAGGTGTAAATCCTGACACTCGTGTTAGAGATTTAACAGAAGAGGATGTATCAAAGCTCAGAGAATATATTGAGCATCATTGTCGTGTTGAAGGTGACCTTCGCCGTGACATAGCTTATGATATAAAAAGACTTATTGATATTGGTTGTTACCGTGGCGTTCGTCACAGAAAAGGTCTTCCGGTAAGAGGTCAGCGTTCTAAGACTAACGCTCGTACCCGTAAGGGCCCACGCAAAACCATGGCTAACAAGAAGAAGTAAGGAGGGCAATGGATTATGGCAGCACCAAAGGGTGGTAAGAAAGTTATTCGCCGTCGCCGTGAACGCAAAAATATTGAAAAAGGCGCAGCACATATTCAGTCAACTTTTAATAACACAATCGTTACTATTTCCGATACACAGGGCAACGCTGTATCTTGGGCAAGTGCCGGCGAACTCGGCTTCAGAGGCTCAAAGAAGTCAACTCCGTTTGCCGCACAGTCAGCAGCAGAGACAGCTGCAAAGGCTGCAATGGAACACGGTATGAAGTCCGTTGAAGTATATGTTAAAGGTCCGGGACAGGGCCGTGAAGCTGCAATCAGAGCTTTACAGTCAGCAGGTCTTGAGGTTACTATGATTAAGGATGTAACTCCAATTCCTCACAACGGATGCCGTCCTCCTAAGAGAAGACGTGTATAGTATTTAAAATATTCTATTGGAGTGAAAATAAAATGGCAGTAAACAGAGATCCTATCTTAAAAAGATGCAGATACCTGGGCATTAGCCCTACTGTTGTAGGCATAAACAAGGAATCTTTCAGAAAGCCAAATGCAAATGGTAGAAGGAAGGTTTCAGAATACGGCTTACAGCTTAAAGAGAAGCAGAAGTTAAAGTTTATCTACGGCGTTCTTGAGAAGCAGTTCTATCACTACTATGAAATTGCTACAAAAATGGAAGGTCAGGCAGGTACTAACCTCATCGTTTGTCTTGAAACAAGACTTGACAACATCATCTTCAGAATGGGTATGGCTCAGACAAGAAGAGATGCAAGACAGGTTGTTACTCACGGTCATTTCCTCGTAAATGGTCAGAGAGTTGATATCCCATCTTACAGAGTTAAGGTTGGCGATGTTATCACAATCAGAGACAAGAGCAAGAACAGCGTTAAGTTTAAAGAAATTCTTGACAAGACAAGCGGCAGACTCTCACCAAAGTGGCTCGAGGTAAATAAGGATGAATACACAGCAAAGGTTATTGCTTTGCCAAGTCTTGAGGACATTGACTACGAAGTAGCTCCTCACCTTATTGTTGAGTTGTACTCCAAGTAATCCCTTTTTTCACAGGCAGGTTACACACGCATTGGCTGCGTTATGCAGCCGCATAATGTTTAGGAGGATTCGCGAATGATCGAAATTGAAAAGCCAAGAATTGAAACCGAGGAATTAACCGAGGATGGAAAGCACGGCAGATTTGTTGTTGAACCGCTCGAGCGTGGCTTTGGCAACACATTGGGCAACAGCCTGCGCAGAGTTTTGCTTTCTTCTCTTGAAGGCTGTGCCGTTACATCTATCAAGATTGACGGAGTTCTTCACGAATTTTCAACTATTCCCGGCGTAAAGGAAGACGTTACGGAAATTGTTCTTAATATGAAAAGCGTTGTTGCAAAGCTTTACGAAACAAGCCCAAAGGTTGTTGAAATCTCAGCACAGGGTCCTTGCGTAGTAACTGCCGGAGATATTAAATGTGACAGCGAGGTTGAGATTCTCAATCCTGAGCAGCACATTGCAACTCTCGGTGAGGATGCAAAGCTCAATATGGAAATCACCATTGACAAGGGCAGAGGATACATCCCTGCTGAACGCAACAAGCTTATTAGCGGCAATAATGTTATTGGCGTTTTACCTATTGATTCTATTTATACTCCCGTATTAAAGGTAAATTACACAGTTGACAACACTCGTGTAGGTCAGATTACTGACTATGACAAACTCACACTTGATGTTTGGACAAACGGTGTTATCAATGCACAGGAGGCTGTATCTCTTGCAGCTAAGGTGCTTACCGAGCACTTAAACCTCTTTGTAAACCTTTCGGATAAGGCTTCAAGTGCAGAGGTTATGGTTGAAAAAGACGATAAGGGCAAGGAGAAAATCCTTGAAATGACAATTGAAGATCTCGATTTGTCAGTTCGTTCTTTCAACTGCTTAAAGCGTGCCGGTATTAATACGGTAGAAGATTTGATCAACAAGTCAGAAGAGGATATGATGAAAGTAAGAAACCTCGGCAGAAAATCTCTCGAGGAAGTAATCCAGAAACTCAATTCTCTCGGATTTAGTCTTCAGAAGGAAGACGAATAAACACTTTAAAAACCCAACGGTAAAGGAGTGAACACAATGCCAGGTACAAGAAAATTAGGAAGAACAACTGCTCAGAGAACAGCTATGCTCCGTGCAATGGTTACATTCCTTCTCGAAAACGGTAAAATCGAAACAACTCTTACTCGTGCCAAGGAAGTTCAGGCTATGGCAGAGAAGATGATTACTACAGCAAAAGAAGATAACCTTCACAACAGAAGACTCGTTTTAGGTTTTGTTACTAAGGAAGAGGTTACAGTAAAGCTCTTTACTGAAATCGCTCCAAAGTATGCTGACAGAAACGGCGGTTATACAAGAGTAACAAAGATCGGTCCTCGTCGTGGTGACGGTGCAGAGATGGCTGTTATCGAGTTAATCTGATTTTTCGGTAATAATATTTGCTGATATACGCTCTCAACTTCGGTTGAGAGCGTTTTTGCGTTTGCTTTAATGTTATGCTTAGATTTTTATGGTTTTGTTCTAAATGTTGGGGTAACAATAATAAATTATGGTTTAGCAAATTGATTTGCCAATCAATTATAAAAGTTTGGTCGACCTTTTCAAAGGTCGTGGGTGTGGGCAAAGCCCACAAATACTTTCCGTTTATGCAGTCTGACGATAGCCAAACAGCTCGCTGTTTGGCGGCTTGAACAAACAGGCGAAAGCCTTTGCGGGAGCAACAAAAGAAAATACACTTCATTTTTCATAGTCAACGCAATGCGTTGACTATGTTTTTAGCGTTTCTGTTTATAATGGCTGTCGCCTGTTTTAACAAACTAAGTCTTAACACGCAAACAGCCACGCTGTTTGCGCCTGATAAATTGTAGTATCGGAAGATTTTATGGGCGCTGCCCAAACCCGCAATTTTTGAAAAAATTGAGTAAACTTTTTTGCTTTTAGGAGGATAATTTAGCGTTAGCTAAATTTCAATGTCCAACCGACACTCCGCTAAACAACAATTTACCCCAACTTTTGATAAAGAACCATTTTTATTAAAGGTTTGGTAAATTACGGTTTAACCATTGCTTTGCCAATTAATTATAAAAATTCAGTCAACCTTTTCAACGGTTGAGGTTGTGGGCAAAGCCCATAAATACTTTGCGTTTACAAAATCTAACGATAGCCAAACGGCAAGCTGCTTGGCAGCCTAAACACAACGGTGTTACCCTTTAAATGCGACAGCAACAGGAAAAGCCACTCCGTTATATAATTTAAAAAACGACCGCTGTCCGATAATGACAGCGGCCGTTATGATTATATAATTTTATTACTTGCTTTCCTGCAAAGTTATGGTAACTTTATCTGTACTGCCGTTTGAGCTGCGGTAATATTCAAGCTCAATTGTATCGCCTGCTTTATGGCTTTCGAGTATATCATAGAACTCGGCAAAGTTGCTTACCTTTTTGCCGTCGGCACCTGTGATAATATCGTTTTCTTTAAGGTCTGTGTTTGCGCAAGGACCGTCCTCGTCAATGCTGTAAATCGCAATGCCCGCTGGCGTGTTTCCACTGCTCTGTACATTTTCACCTGTAACGCCAATTTTTACTCTGCCCTGCACATAGCCGTATTTCATAATGTCATCAATAACATCTTTTACTGTGGCAGAAGGAATTGCAAAGCCCATACCCTCATAATCTGTAGCGGCTATTTTTGCGGATGAAACTCCGATTACCTGACCGTACATATTTACAAGAGCGCCGCCGGAATTGCCTGGGTTAATGGCTGCATCTGTCTGAATGAATTTTACATTTGTCGTAATACTGCTCTGTCTGTCAACTGCAGATACAATACCCTGAGTGATTGAGTTGTTATACTTAACTCCGCCGGGATTACCTATAGCTATTACACTTTCACCAAGTGAAACATCTTTGGAGTTACCAAAGTTTGCGACCTTAAGTCCGCTTGCATCGTCCATTTTCAAAAGAGCAAGGTCTGTGCGTGTATCGTAACCAACAACACCTGCTTTGTACTGCTTGCCGTCGGAAGTAACGACCTGTATAAGGTAGAGAGTTTTGCTGTTGCCAACTACATGAGCATTTGTAACCACATAACCGTCTGATGTAATTATAATTCCGCTGCCCTGCGAAGTGCACTGTGAATCATCTGTGATTTCGTCTGAATAGCAAAGAACGCCGACAATAGTATCTGTTACTTCGTTGCTTGCATATTCGGTGTTGTATTTGGAATCTTTGGCATCGCTCGGTTTAGCTTTTAAGTCAATTCCCTCATAAGAAGAATTTGTCTTGTTGCTGTAATCGGATTCATTATGCTCTTGAGTGCTTGAACTGTCATTGTTAAAGTACGGACTGTCACTCGGTAATGTAAATGTATGGCTGTTATTTGTATTATTTTTGTTGCCGTTTGAATTTGACGCAACATAGGCAATCATTCCGCAGATACTGCCTACACAAAGCAATGACAGCACAACTATTATTACAATTATGCCGGGTGTCATCTTTTTGCGTGGCATATTCGGCATTGGCGGTTGTGCGTATGTATTTGAATAATCAACAGGCGGCTTTTGTTGCGGCACATAAGGCTGTCCGTATGGCTGCTGATTAAAGTTTGGCTGTTGATAATTCTGCTGTCCGTACTGCGGCTGATATTGTTGATACTGTGGTGCGTACGGTTGAGAATATTGCTGTTGTGGATTAGCGTATTGTCCATACTGAGGCTGATACACAGGTCTGCCGCCAGCCTGCGGATTGCCGTACGGCTGATATTGAGGCGGTTGCGGATTAAACGGCTGTTGATATTGCGGATTCGGATTATACTGCTGACTAAAGTTTGGGTTGTATTGTCCGTTGCAGCCGTTGTTTTGATAATATCCGTTTTGCTGCGGCTGTTCAAAATTCGGTGTTTGAGGAGCAAAGTCATTTTGCGGTTGCTGAGGTTGAGAAAATCCATTTTCAAACGGTTTTTCAGGCTCGAAATTTCGATACTGCGGTGTTACCGATTGTTCGTTAGTCGTTTCTGCGTTGTTTTCTGTATTTTCGGTTTCAAAAACAGGCGCAGGCTGCGGCTCGGTCGGTTTTTCGGTAAAAGGCTTTTCAGGTTCAAACTGATTATTAGAATTGAAATTATTATCCATAAAAATATCTCCTTATTAGTAATGCATAATTCGTAATTGTATAAAATAATTAAGTCAAACTTATATGTTGCAAACTTTTTAATTATGAATTACTAATTTATAGCTTTCATAAGTATTATATATCTTTATTGTTTTAAAAGCAACAAAATTATATCACGCTTATGTGAGTATATATTGAAAATTAGGTGATTTTACAAGATTTTTCCTGTAATTTCTTCAAAAAACCAAAAAACTTTTGCAAAAGACTTTATATTTGAAATGATTTATTGTATAATAAAAGTAACTCGGAGCGACTATATTTTTTGTTCCGAAAATTTACTACAAAGGAAGATTAATATGCCATTAGTAAACGCTAAAGAAATGCTTACAAAAGCAAAAGCAGGCCACTATGCAGTTGGTCAGTTCAACATCAATAACCTTGAGTGGACAAAGTCAATTCTTTTAACTGCTCAGGAGCTTAACTCACCTGTAATTCTCGGTGTATCTGAGGGCGCAGGTAAATATATGTGCGGTTACAAGACAGTCGTTGGTATGGTAAACGGTATGCTCGAAGAGCTTAACATTACTGTTCCGGTTGCTCTCCACCTTGATCACGGTTCATACGAAGGCGCTAAGGCTTGCATTAAGGCAGGTTTCAGCTCAATTATGTTTGACGGTTCACACTACCCAATCGAAGAGAACATTGCTAAGACTAAGGAACTCGTAGCTGCTTGTAACATTCTCGGTCTTTCACTTGAGGCTGAAGTTGGTTCAATCGGCGGTGAGGAAGACGGCGTTATCGGTATGGGCGAGTGCGCAGATCCTAAGGAATGTAAAATGGTTGCTGACCTCGGCGTAACAATGCTCGCTGCAGGTATCGGTAACATTCACGGTAAGTATCCTGCAAACTGGAAGGGTCTTAGCTTTGAAACTCTTGATGCGATTCAGCAGCTTACAGGCGATATGCCACTCGTTCTCCACGGCGGTACAGGCATCCCTGCTGATATGATCAAGAAGGCTATTTCACTCGGTGTTTCAAAGATCAATGTAAATACAGAGTGCCAGCTTGCATTTGCCGATGCTACAAGAAAGTATGTTGAGGCAGGTAAGGACTTAGAGGGTAAGGGCTTTGACCCAAGAAAGCTCCTTGCTCCGGGTGCAGAGGCTATCAAGGCTACTGTTAAAGAGAAAATGGAACTCTTCGGTTCAGTCGGTAAGGCTTAATCGTATAGCTTAATATTTTCACAAATTTAAGGCTTCGTCTTTTGACGGAGCCTTTTTTGTGCTTCACACTTTGTTGCTCACATATTTTCAACAAAATAATGCACAAAATTTCGTTGGTGAAATTTTGAATTAATATTGACATATATTATTAACTGTTGTAACATATTAATATAATATTTTGAGGAAATACGGAATATTAAATCAAAATTACAAAGAGGTTGATAATGTGAAACATAATAAATTATTAAAAGGTATTACTGCTTCCGCACTTGCACTTACAGTGCCTATGTCAATGCTTGCTATGGGCGGATTGGCAGTGTCGGCGGCAAGCACCGATGAAAATGTAGGCAAAGGCACAAAGATTTACTTTGATATTGACTCAACAGGTTGGGAAAACTATACTACGATTTATTGCCATATCTGGAGAGCTGACGGTACGGGGGAATGGACAAATTGGCAAACAAGGAAAGAAATATGCACTCAAGAAGATAACGGTTTATACTCCTATGATGTTGCGAAAACTGGCAATGCCGACGAAATCGTGCAGTCGGGCGACCACAACTATTATTGCTTAATGTTCAGCGCAGACACAGGTATGCAGACATATACAACAATTATGAACGGTAATTGCCTTGGCGATACCTGCTATGTTACAGGTAATTTATTGGAAAATCCTGCAGGCAGTTGGAAAAAATGTACAGAGGCGGCATGGAAGAATCATCCCGAGTGCGGTCCGGAAAAAGCAATTACTTCAACAAGCAAGGTAATAGGTTCTGCTTTACCTGACGGTGTGACCGATGCCGATCTTTTGGCATATTATTTATTAGACTATGTGAGCTATGACGGAGTAGCCGATACCCAAAGAACAGACAAAACAGGCGACCTTGCAAGATTGCTTAATGTTAAGAAAAATGACCTTATTGACAGCGTTAAAGTAAATATTAATAAACAAAAAGCTGATTATCTTAACGATGATGAAGCAGAAAAAAGGCTGAATACTATTCTTGATGTTATTAATACCGCTTACCAAGATATTTCCGATTCGGACGAGTATGATATAAACCTTGACGGTAAGTTTGATGTACAGGATGTTACATATTTGCAGTTAGGCATTTCGGGAAAAAATCAGTTTACCGATACGCAGAAAGAAATTGCCGATTATAACAACGACGGTAAAATTGATGTTCAGGATGTAACGAAAGCGCAGATGATTATTTCAGAAGTAACTGTACCGGTTAAACCGAATCCCACGCCCAATCCTGATCCCGAACCCGATCCTGAGCCTGAACCTACAACAAGCTATAACAGAGAATTTGCTGACAGGGTTATTGAACTTGTAAATATTGAGCGTGCCAAAGAGGGACTGAAACCGCTGAAAAAAGATGATACACTTACCGGTCTTTCTGATATTCGTGCAAAAGAAACAGTTACTTTATTTGATCATAAACGACCTAACGGTACAAAATGGTCAACAATTCTTAAGGAAAACAATGTATCTTACACTAATGCGGCTGAGAATATTGCATCAGGATATTCAACACCGGAGGATGTTGTGAATGCATGGATGAATTCGGAAGGTCACAGAGCAAGTATTATGAGCAAAACTTATGAAAAAATCGGTGTTTCTTGCTATATCGATAATAATTCTAAATATAAATATTATTGGGATCAGTTGTTTATAAAGGACTAAAAAGCAATATGACGAATATAAAAGCAATACTGTATGATATGTACGGTATTGCTTTTTATTTATGCTACACATAACCAATACTTTATCTATTGAAAATTTAACCAAAATGATGTATAATATAATATTAGTACGAAAGAATGTAGTACGCATTATTAATTAAAAAGGAAGTAATTTTATGGCTAAGAAAGAATTTAAATCAGAGTCAAAAAGACTTCTCGACCTGATGATTAATTCAATTTATACTCATAAGGAGATTTTCCTTAGAGAGCTTATTTCAAATGCAAGCGATGCTATTGATAAGCTTTGCTTTATTGCACTTACAGACGATAAGCTTAATATGAGCAGAGATGATTTTAAGATTTTTATAAAGCCCGACAAGGAAAACCGCACGCTTACAATTACCGATAACGGTATTGGTATGGATAAGGATGACCTTGAAAACAACCTTGGTACAATCGCATCTTCGGGTTCATATAAGTTTAAGCAGGAGATGGGCGAAAAGCAGGATGATATCGACATTATCGGTCAGTTCGGCGTTGGCTTTTACTCCGCTTTTATGGTAGCAAAGAAAATTACCGTTGTTACTAAGAAATACGGCTGTGACACAGCTTACAAGTGGGAATCTGACGGCGCAGACGGTTACGAAATCACCGAAACAGAGAGGGACGAAATCGGTACAACAATTGTACTTGAAATTAAGGACAATACAGAGGAAGAAAACTATGATGAGTTCCTTGAGCAGTACAGAATTCAGGGACTTATCAAGAAGTATTCCGACTATATCCGCTATCCGATTATGATGGATATGACTCACAGCAGAGTTAAGGAAGAAACCAAGGACAGCGAAAAACCGGAGTATGAGGATTATACAGAAACCGAAACTCTTAACAGTATGCTCCCAATCTGGCAAAGAGCAAAGAAAGATGTTAAGCAGGAGGAGTACGATAATTTTTATCGTGAAAAGTTTATGGCTATGGACAAGCCTTTGCATACAATCGTAACTTCCGTAGAGGGTGTTGTTACATACAAGGCATTGCTTTTCATTCCGTCACAGGCACCTTACGATTACTATACAAAGGAATACAAAAAGGGACTTCAGCTTTATTCAAGCGGTGTTCTTATTATGGAAAACTGCGAGGAGCTTTTACCTGAACATTTCAGATTTGTAAAGGGTATTGTTGACAGTGCAGACCTTTCTCTTAACATTTCAAGAGAGATGCTCCAGCATGACCGTCACCTTATCACTATTGCACAGAACATTGAGAAGAAGATTAAGAACGAGCTTACTTCAATGCTTGCAAATGACAGAGAAAATTATGAAAAGTTCTTCAATGCCTTTGGCAGACAGCTTAAGTACGGAGTATCTGCCGACTACGGTATGCATAAAGAAGAATTACAAGACTTACTTATGTATTACTCTTCTACAGAGAAAAAACTTGTAACTCTTTCGGAATATGTTGACAGAATGAAAGAGGATCAGAAGTTTATTTACTTTGCAGTCGGCGAGAACATTTCTTCAATTGACAATCTCCCGCAGACAGAACTTTTGCGTTCAAAGGGTTACGAAATCCTCTATTGTACAGAAGAAATTGATGAGTTCTCACTCCAGACTCTTATGCAGTACAAGGAAAAGCGTTTCTGTTCGGCTACAAACGATGACCTCGGTATTGAGAATGATGAAAACAAAGAGGAAGAAAAGGACAGCAGTGCAATCCTTACTTTTGTAAAAGAAACACTTGGCGATAAGGTCAGCGAAGTTGTTGCGTCTAAAAAGTTGGTTTCTCACCCTGTTTGCCTTACCGCAAAGGGCGGCATTTCATTTGAAATGGAAAAATACTTCAATGCGGTTCAGCCTGACAGCGGTATGAAAGCACAGAGAGTGCTTGAGCTTAATATGAATCACCCGGCTGTAAAGGCAATGGAAAGCGCAGTGCAGACGGATATTGAAAAAGCAAAGAAGTACGCAGAGCTTCTCTACGATCAGGCTCTCCTCATTGCAGGACTTCCGATTGAAAATCCCGGTGAATATGCAGATCTCGTCTGCAGTCTTATGGTGTAATTAAATAATTATCTTAAAGCGGTTGCATTAGTTGCATCCGCTTTTTTGTTGCAATTTTTGTGTGTGCGTGTTATTATAAAAACGGGTGATTTAATGAAAAAATCCGGAGTGTTTACATTCTTTTATAGGCTGTTGCTCACGCTTATGCTTATGGTCGGTATTAACGGCATTTTTCTTGCAGAGATGCTTGACAGGTGGTATTTGCCGCTTATCAGTGTTTTTGCGTTTGTTGCCGCAAATGTTTTTCCGTCTGTTGCAAAAGGCGGCTATCCGTCTTTTAAATTCAGAATGATTGCACACGGCAGTGAATTGCTCTTGCAATTTTTAATAACAACTCTGCTTTCAAGTGTGATTTATATTCAGTCGGCTTTTCAAATGTTACCTGACAATTGGGTAAAATGGGCGCTGTGCCTTGGAGGTGCTCTGCTTGCGGAGTTTATTTTGTTTTGGAACGGTATCATTTCCGTTTATTGCACATCGGTTCAACTTGGCATAAAGCATAGGTTTATCGGAATAATTTGCGGTTTTATTCCGATTGTAAATTTATTTTGTCTTGGCGTTATTATAAAAATAACTATGCAAGAGGTTAATTTTGAGATTGATAAAGCCGAACAAGACAGAAAAAGAATTAATGAGAAAATTTGCAAAACAAAATACCCTGTATTGCTTGTGCACGGTGTGTTTTTTCGTGACAGCGCATATTTCAATTATTGGGGCAGAGTGCCGGCAGAGCTTATTGCAAACGGTGCAGAAATTTACTACGGTAATCACGAATCGGCCGCATCTGTAGATGACAGCGCCAAAGAGATTGCCGAGAGAATTAAACAAATCGTTGCGGAAACAGGTTGTGAAAAGCTGAACATTATTGCTCATTCAAAGGGCGGGCTTGATTGCAGAAAGGCGATTGCCTGTTACGGCGTTGAAGATATGACAGCATCGCTCACCACAATAAACACTCCGCATCGTGGCTGCGGTTTTGCCGACTATCTTTTAACAAAAGTTTCGCCTAATGTTAAAAACAAAATTGCTTTTGCATACAATAACGCACTTTTAAAGTTTGGCGACAAAAATCCCGACTTCATCTCTGCCGTAACCGACCTTACGCAGGCAAATTGTACGAAACTTAACGCTGATGTATTTGACTCACCAAAGGTTTATTATCAGAGCTTTGGCTCAAAGCTGAACAGAGCGTCGGGAGGAAAATTTCCGCTTAACTTTTCCTACAATCTTGTAAAATATTTTGACGGCGAGAATGACGGCTTGGTTTCAGAAAACTCCTTTGCCTGGGGCGAAAAATATACATACATTACTACAAAAGGTAAAAGAGGTATTTCTCACGGAGATATGATTGACCTTAACCGTGAAAATATTAAGGACTTTGACATAAGAGAATTTTATGTGCAGATACTTGCAGACTTGAAAAAATCAGGTTATTGATAAGGAGGATAAAGATAATATGAAGAGAAAAGACTATATTTCATGGGACGAATACTTTATGGGTGTGGCTATTCTTGCCTCAAAGCGCAGTAAAGACCCGAACACTCAAGTAGGTGCGTGTATTGTAGACAATAACAATATCATTCTTTCAACAGGTTACAACGGCTTTCCTTTCGGTTGTTCCGATGACGATTATCCGTGGTGCAGAGATGGTGAAGACACAAAGTACAGCTATGTGGTACACGCCGAGCTTAATGCTATACTTAATGCAAGAGGCAAAAATCTTAAGGGTGCAAGGCTGTATGTTGACCTTTTTCCTTGCAACGAATGTGCAAAAGCCATTATTCAGTCGGGTATAGCAGAGGTCGTTTATCTTTATGATAAATATGCCGACAGCGCCGCAACTGTTGCGTCTAAAAGAATGTTGCAGTCGGCAGGGGTAGCGTGCCGTAAATTTACTTCCGACAAAAAGAGCCTTTCAATTGATTTTGAAAAGTAATATTGAGAAAAATATATAGCCTTTGATTTGTTTTCGGTCAAAGACTATAAGATTATTTGAGATAGCATTAATAAATTATGGTTTAGCAAATTGATTTTCCAAGCAATTATAAAAGTTTGGTCAACCTTTTCAAAGGCTGTGGGTGTGGGCAAAGCCCACAAATACTTTCCGCTTATGCAATGATGTGACCTTTTTGTGTTAAAGTTGACAAATAAAAAAATTTATATTTTTGATGATTGTATATGTAACTGAATTGCACAATTTTGTATTGACAGTAAATTTCATATTTGCTATTATTTTTATTGTATATTGAGAAGTATATAAAATATTTTGTCATAATGACAAGGAGAGAAAATAAATGAAAAAATTTTTAGCATCAATTATTGCTGTGGTTTTAGCTGTAAGCGGGTTATCTGTGATTTCAATTACAGCAAATGCGGCAACTATTTTTATAAGCGGCAACTATGAATATACTGTAAATTCAGATGATACCGTAAATATTGCGGGATATAAGGGTATAGCAACCGATATTACAATTCCGTCACAAATTTTAAATAAAAATGTTGTAAAAATTTCTGATAATTCTTTTTACAACAATAGCACATTAACTTCTGTTAAAATACCAAATACAATAAAAGTTGTCGGTTCAATGGCATTTCACAATTGTACAAAACTTTCAAAAGTTACATTACCAAGCAATCTTACCGAAATCGGCTATAGCGCATTTAACGGAACAACAGCGCTCACAACAATTACAATTCCAAAAACGGTTACAACAGCCGGTAATAATGTATTTAACGATTCGGCACTTAAAACAGCCGCTATAGAAAACGGCGCAACAGCAGTAGCAGACAATCTTTTCAGTAACGCTAAAAATTTAACTAAAGTAACAATTCCGAATACAGTAAAGAAAGTAGGCTCAATGTCATTTTATCATTGTGAAAAACTTTCGTCGGTAACATTGCCAAATACTCTTACCGAACTTGGTTATAATGCATTTAACGGAACAACAGCGCTCACAACAATTACAATACCGAAGACTGTAACCAAAGCAGGCATTGATGTGTTTGAAGATTCGGGACTAAAAACAGCCGCTATAGAAAACGGTGCAACAGCAGTAGCAGACAATCTTTTCAGTAACGCTAAAAATTTAAATAAAGTAACAATTCCGAATACAGTAAAGAAAGTAGGCTCAATGTCATTTTATCATTGTGAAAAACTTTCGTCGGTAGCATTGCCAAATACTCTTACCGAAATCGGCTATAGCGCATTTAACGGAACAACAGCGCTCACAACAATTACAATACCGAAGACTGTAACCAAAGCAGGCAGTGATGTGTTTGAAGATTCGGGACTAAAAACAGCTATAATCGAAAACGGAGCAACATCAGTGCCGAATAATTTGTTTAGTAAAGCAACAAATCTGACACAGATAACCATTCCAAATACAGTTAAAAAAATAGGTTCAATGTCCTTTTATGACTGTACAAAATTATCCTCGGTAACTTTGCCGAATACTCTTACATCAATCGAAACATCTGCATTTGAAAATTGCCAAGCTATGAAATCTATTACTATTCCAAAGAATGTTACATATTTTGGTACAACCGCAGTGGGCTATAGTGATGGCAGAGTTATTGACGGATTTATAATTTACGGCTATAAAAATACAAAGGCACAGACATACGCAACCAAAAATAAAATTACATTCAAAGCATTGCAGGAGGAAACTGTACCTGTAGGTGATATAAATAATGACGGCAAAATAGATGTATCGGATGTTACATACTTACAGATGTATCTTTCGGGCAATTCATCATATGTAATTAAAAATACAAAGGCGGCAGACGCAAACGGCGACGGTAAAATTGATGTTGCCGATGTTACAAAGATTCAGACTATTATTGCTTCGTAATTAAAATTTAATATTAAAAGTACATTAAAGCTGTTCGGGCAAGAGTTACCGAACAGCTTTTTGCTTTTATAAATGATAAAATACGGGAATAAAAAGACAGTAATCGGGATAGAATATTTTTGGATAATCTTGGCTGATTTATGACTGAAATTGAATGACTTAAAAATGCAAAAGCAAAATCACTTGTTAAAACACACAAAATTATATGCGATTTTTGATATAAACTAACTGAATTTCAATTTTAATGAATTTTTTTGAAAGAATTTGCTTGACTTTAACAAAACAGGTGTTATAATGTAGTCAAGAGGTGAGGGAAATGCTTACTCAGGAAAGATACCAAACAATACTTCAAATATTAAGCGAGAAAAACACAGTCACGGTACAGGAGCTTACAAAGCTTTTGAATACATCGGAGTCAACCATAAGGCGTGACCTCACAACACTTGACGAGATGGGCAAGCTTAATAAAGTATTCGGAGGAGCAACCTCAATTCACCAGCTTTCGGGCGTATATGAGGCTGATGTGAAATCAAGAGAAGGTATAATGCTTGACGAAAAGAAAGCAATCGCAATCTATTGTGCAAAACTTATTAACGATACGGATTTTGTATATATAGACGCAGGCACAACCACTGATATTCTCACAGATTACATTACAAACAAAAACGCAACCTATGTTACAAACGGTATTACCCACGCAAAAAATCTTATAAGAAAGGGACTTACAACATACACAATCGGCGGCAGAATCAAACCTGCTACCGAGGCTATTATGGGCGCGGAAGGTTTAAGGTCGCTGAAAACCTTTAACTTTACAAAATCCTTTATGGGTACTAACGGAATTGAATTAAATGCAGGCTTTACCACTCCTGATATGGAAGAGGGCTTGATCAAAGAGGAAGTTATAAAAAGAAGTTATATGTCTTTTGTTCTTGCCGACAATACCAAATTCAGAAAGGTATTTCCGATTACCTTTGCAGAGCTTAAAGACTGCTGTATTATAACCGACAAACTCCCGTATAATGAGTTTTCGGAAAAAACAATAATCAAGGAGGTTATGAAGTGATTTACACAGTTACACTAAACCCGTCAATTGATTACATCGTTCGTCTTGATGAGCTTAAGACAGGCATTACAAACAGAACAACAAGCGAGGAATATTACATCGGCGGCAAGGGAATAAATGTTTCGTGCGTACTTGCCGAACTCGGTATCAAGAGCACAGCGCTTGGTTTTGTTGCAGGATTTACCGGAGAGGCTATTGAAAAAGGTCTTAAAAATCCTAAAATCACAGCAGATTTTATCACACTTAAAAGCGGAATTTCAAGAATAAACATCAAAATCAAGGCAGGCGAAGAAACCGAAATCAACTGTCAAGGACCGCACATAGATGAGGAAGAACTTTTGAATCTGTTTGATAAAATCGACAATATTCAGAGCGGCGATACACTTATCATTGCAGGAAATATTCCAAATACATTGCCTGACGATGTTTATGAAAGAATCATAGAAAGACTTGACGGAAAAGATGTAAGAATTGTAGTTGACGCAACTAAAAAGTTGCTTGTTAATTCACTAAAATACAAACCGTTTTTAATCAAACCGAACCGTCAGGAGCTTTCAGAAATTTTTGACACAACAGTAAAGACAGAAAGCGATGTTGTCAAATATGCACAGGAATTGCAGAAAATGGGTGCAAAAAATGTTCTCGTTTCTCTGGGCGGCGACGGTGCATTACTTGTTGACGAATTCGGAAAGGTTCATAAAGAGGGCGTTATTAAAGGTCACAAGGTACTGAATACAGTAGGCTCGGGTGACTCGATGGTAGCAGGCTTTGTAGCCGGCTGCATTGACAAAAATGATTACGCCTATGCGTTAAAGCTCGGCAGTGCCTGCGGAAATGCAACAGCATTTTTAAACGGACTTGCCACAAAAGATAAAATTGATGAATTGCTCGCTCAATTCTGAGTGGGTAGAAATAAATAAATTAAAAAGGAGAAGAATTTATGCGTATTACTGATTTATTAAAACAAAGTGCCATAGAGCTTAATGTATCAGTGGCAAACAAACAGGCAGCAATCGACAAGCTCGTTTCATTGCACGAAAAGAGCGGAAACCTTGTAAATGCAGCCGAGTATAAGAAAGGAATCCTCGCAAGAGAGGAAATGGGAACAACAGCAGTCGGTATGGAGGTTGCCATTCCGCACGCAAAGAGCACGGCGGTAAAAGCTCCTGCACTTGCAGCAATTACAGTTCCAAACGGCGTTAATTACGATGCTCCCGACGGACAGCCTTGCAAACTTATTTTTATGATAGCGGCTACAACAGACGGTGATGTTCACCTTGAGGTTCTCGCAAGACTTATGCAGCTTTTAATGCATGAAGATTTTACAGCGAAACTTAAAGCCGCAAAAACTCCGAAAGAATTTATCTCGATTATTGACGCAAAAGAAACAGAGAAGTTCCCCGATGAACCAAAGGCAGAAGTTCCTGCAAAGAAGGGTTACAGAGTTCTTGCTATCACAGCTTGTCCAACAGGTATTGCTCATACTTATATGGCGGCTGAATCACTCCAGAAAGCCGGCGACAGCCTTAACATTCCGATTAAGGTTGAAACAAACGGTTCGGGCGGTGCAAAGAATGTGCTTACCGAAGAAGAAATTGCAAATTGTGACGGTATCATCATTGCCGCTGACATCACAATAAATCTTGCCCGTTTTGACGGCAAGCCCGTTTTACAGTGTGCCGTTTCAGACGGTATTCATAAGCCGGAAGAGCTTATCAACAAGATTGTAAACAAAGAAGTTCCCGTATATCATCACAAAGGCGGTTCTGCAGATGCTCCAAAGAAGAGAGGCGGCGCTTACGGTCACCTTATGAACGGTGTATCACATATGCTCCCGTTCGTTGTAGCAGGCGGTATTTTCATTGCAATTGCATTCCTCATTGATATTGCATGCGGTGTTAACGCACAGGAGGCTGGCAGTACATTCGGTACGGTAACTCCTGCAGCCGCATGGTTTAAGACACTCGGCGGTGTGGCATTTAACCTTATGGTTCCTATTCTTTCCGGCTTTATCGCAATGTCAATTGCAGACCGTCCCGGCCTTCTCGTTGGTCTTGTAGGCGGTTTCCTTGCAACATCAGGCGCAACCTTTGCAGATCCGGGTGCTGTTAACACAGTTCCGTCAGGCTTCCTCGGTGGATTGCTTGCAGGTTTCGCAGGCGGTTACTTAATGCTTGCTATTGAAAAAATGTGCGATAAGATGCCCAAGGCTCTTGAGGGTATCAAGCCAGTTCTCATCTATCCGCTTCTCGGACTCGGCGGTATTCTCGTTGTAATGTGCGCAGTCAACCCGTTCATGGGTATGATTAACTCAGGTATGTCAGACGGCCTTAACGCTATTGCCTCTAACCCTGCAATGATGGTTCCGCTCTGTGCGCTCCTCGCAGGTATGATGTCTATCGACATGGGTGGTCCTTTCAACAAGGCAGCTTATGCATTCGCAACACTTAACCTTGCAAACGCAGACGATCAGGCATACATCATTATGGCAGCAGTTATGATCGGCGGTATGGTTCCTCCAATCGCAATCGCTCTTTCAAACACATTCTTCAAGAATCGTTGGACAGACGAAGAAAGAAAGAATGCTCCCGTAAACTATGTAATGGGACTTTCATTCATCACAGAAGGTGCAATTCCTTACGCAGCAGGTCATCCGCTTCAGGTTATCCCTTCATGTATCGTTGGTTCTGCAGTAGCAGGCGCATTTTCAGCTCTCTTTGGCTGTAAGCTTATGGCTCCTCACGGCGGTATCTTCGTATTCGCAACAATGCAGGGTACATGGTATTTCTACCTCCTTGCTCTTGCAATCGGTGCAGTAGTTTCAATGTTTATGCTTGCACTTCTTAAAAAACCTCTTAACAGAGAGATTAAAAAAGTTAAATAAATTTCACAAAAATCTTCCATTCTTTCTTAAAATATGATAAAATAAACTTAATTCAGACAGGGAGTAGCCCTCCCTGTCTGACACAAAACTATTATAAAGGGGTTTTATATTATGGTATCAAAAAAACTTACATTAAATAATGCATCAGGTTTTCATATGCGTCCCGCATCAGTATTTGCAACAGCAATGGCAAAGTTCCAGAGTGATGTTACAATTGATTTCAACTCAAACAAAATCAATGCAAAAAGTCTTTTAAATATTATTGCAGCTTGTATTAAGTGCGGCAGCGAGTTTGTAGTAGAATGTAACGGTCCTGACGAAGAAGAGGCTCTTGCAAAGGCAGTAGAGCTTATTGAAGGCGGACTTGGTGAATAAAAACGGGAGCGTGTCTTTTGGCACGCTTTCTTTCTAAAATTTGAAAGCAGGTGAGGTTATGTTACACGGAACACCCGCTTCCGAGGGTATCGGACTCGGAAGAGTAATGATTGTAGAAGAAGCAAAACTTGAATATAATAATGTAACTGTTACGGATACCGAGGCAGAGGTTGAGCGTTTCAGAAATGCGGTTAAAATATTTTGCGACAATACTGCGGCACAGGCAGATGCGCTGAAAGCGTCGGCAGGTAAAAAAGAGGCAGAAATTCTTGAGGGTCACATTCAGATGATGAAAGACCCGTATATGTGCGGCGAAATTGAAAAGTTGATTGATAACGGTCAGTGCGCCGAGGCTGCACTTGAGTATATGTGCGATATGTTCATCTCCATGTTTTCTGCCACAGATGACGAACTTACACAGCAGAGAGCGGCAGATGTAAAAGACTTAAAAACAAGTATGCTAAGCATTTTGCTCGGAGTAAAAGAAGTAAAACTTTCGGCAGCACCAAAGGGTACGGTAGTTGTCGCAAAAGAACTTACTCCGTCCATGACAGCAGGCATCAATAAAGAAAATATTGTCGGAATTATTACCGAAACAGGCGGTAAAACATCTCATTCGGCTATCCTTGCAAGGGCACTTGAAATTCCCGCCGTGCTAAGCGTAAACGGTGCGGTTTCAAAACTTTCGGCCGGTGCTTATGTAATCGTTGACGGCAGTGAGGGCGTAGTAATTGATGAGCCGGATGACGCTGTTATTCAGGAGTACGATACAAAGAGAATTAATTTTCTTAAAGAGCGCAAAGAACTTGAAAATTTCAGAGGCAAGGCAACTAAAGCTTTAAGCGGTGAGGAATACGAGCTTTTCTGCAATATCGGCAAGCCGGAGGACGCAATAAAGGCAGTTGATGCAGACGGCGAGGGCGTTGGCTTGTTCAGAACTGAATTTTTATTTATGGACAGAACCGCTTTGCCTACAGAGGACGAGCAGTTTGACGCTTACAAAAAGGCGGCACTTACATTAAAGGGAAAGCCTGTAATTATCAGAACTCTTGACATCGGCGGCGACAAGGAAATTCCTTATCTCGGACTTAAAAAAGAGGAAAATCCTTTCTTGGGCTTCAGAGCAATCAGATATTGCTTAAAGCATAAAGATTTGTTCAAAACACAGCTCCGTGCAATTGTAAGAGCAAGCGCTTTTGGCGATGTAAGAATTATGTTCCCGCTTATTACAGCCGTTGAAGAACTTAGAGAGGGCAAGGCTCTTGTTGAAGAGGTTAAGGCTGAACTTAGGGAACAGGGAGTAGAATTTAACGAAAATATCCCTGTAGGCATTATGACAGAAACCTCGGCGGCAGTTATGATTGCTGATATTCTTGCAAAAGAATCCGACTTTTTCAGCATTGGTACAAATGACCTTACGGGTTATACAATGGCTTGCGACAGAGGAAATGACGATGTTGCATATCTGTATTCTCCGTTACAGCCAAGTGTATTAAGGGGCATTAAGTATATTATTGATTGCGCAAACAAGAATAATATTTCTGTGGGTATGTGCGGCGAGGCAGCGGCTAACCCGATGATGGTGCCGTTACTTATGTCATTCGGACTTACCGAGTTCAGTGTATCCGCACCGTCGGTATTAAAGGTAAGAAAAACAATTTCTGCATGGTCAAAGGCAGAGGCAGACAAGGTTGCCGAAAAGGTACTTGCAATGACTACCGAAAAAGAGATAAGCGACTATCTTAAAACTCTTTTATAATTAATCAGATAACAAGTTTCATAATCAAACTCTAAATAATAGTTTGCGAAGGGCAGTGTTCGTTTGAGCACTGCCCAAAGCCTTTTCTGAGGTTCTTTATCAAAATTGGTTTAATTTATGGCTTAGCGGTGTACATCTGCAAAACCGTGATTAAACAATATTCCTTTTTCCGACAAGATATGTTATAATATCTGCGGATAGGTGATTTATGTGAATAATGATTATTTAGTTAAGAAAAAGCCGATGTATGCGCTTTTTGTGTTTGCTCTGCCTATTATTATAGGTAATATTTTTCAGCAGACATACACTATGGCGGACTCGGCTATTGTAGGCAGATTTGTAAGTGAAAAGGCTTTGGCGGCGGTAGGTGCGTCATATTCGCTTACAAATATTTTTATTTGTGTGGCAATCGGCGGCGGAATAGGTGCGTCGGTAATAGTCAGTAGGTATTTTGGCGCCAAGGAATATAAAAAGACAAAAACGGCAGTGTACACTGCGCTGATTGCTTTTACCGCACTTAGTGTTTTGCTTGGAATTATCGGTCTTGTGTTCAGCCGTCTTATTCTTATTGCGCTCAATACTCCGTCTGATGTACTTGATCTGGCGGTAGATTATCTGAACATTTACTTTGCGGGTTTGCCGTTTTTATTTATGTATAATGTGCTTTCCGCAATGTTCAATGCACTCGGAAAATCTAAAATACCGCTTTATTTTTTGATTTTTTCATCGGTGTTCAATGTTGCGCTCGACCTTTTGCTCGTAAAAAATTTCAGTATGGGTGTAACGGGCGTTGCCTGGGCAACACTTATTGCACAAGGAATTTCGGTTGTATTATCATTCATAGTGCTTGTGTGGGAGTTTAAAAAGCTCAACATAGGTCGTGCAAAATTTTTTGAAAAGAGTGAGCTTTTGCCTATGGCAAAAATTGCTTTTCCGTCAATTATTCAGCAGTCAACGGTATCAATCGGAATGATGCTTGTGCAGTCGGTGGTAAACGGCTTCGGTTCGGAGGCTCTCGCAGGATATTCTGCCGCAATAAGAGTGGAATCGCTTTGCATAGTTCCCTTTAACAGTATAAACAATGCTGTGTCTTCGTACACTGCGCAAAATTTGGGTGCAAAGAATGAAAAGCGTGTTGTAGAGGGTTACCATGCCGCAAACATTCTTGTGGCAGCATTTTCTATTTTACTTATTCTGATTATAGAACCTTTTAACGGTTCGATTGTATCAATGTTTCTCGGTGATGACGGCACAATAACCGCAATGAATACGGGCTGCGGATACCTTAGTTTTATGGGGTGGTTCTTCTGTTTTATCGGATTTAAAATGGCAGTTGACGGACTTTTGCGAGGTGCTGGAGATATGAAAATGTTTACAGTCGCAAATTTTGTGAATCTGTTTATCCGTGTGTTTGTCGCAATGGCATTTGCACCGATTTTCGGCTTGCAAATGGTATGGATTGCAGTGCCGATCGGTTGGTTTTCAAATTGGGTTATATCCTTTTTGGAGTACAGAACAGGCAAGTGGAAAAGGATATATAAGAGATAACTGTAAACTAAATAAAAATATTATATAAAATATAGGCATATGATTTATTAAATAAGTCATATGCCTTGCTTTTTTGTTCAAAAATCATTTATACTTTTTGGTCAAGTAAACAAAATTGTTTTTTTATTGTTGTAAATAAAATGAGGTAATGATATAATTTTAAATAAAGTTTGAATTTAGGAGTTGATTTTTTATGAAAACAAGCAAAAAAATTATAAGTTTGTTGCTTAGTGCAGCTATCATTATGTCTGCCATGGTGATAACAGCTGTTTCGGCGGCTGCCGCAGCAGACGGCTCAGAGGTATATTTTGATAATTCGGTTTTTAATTGGGAAAATGTTTATATTTATGCCTATGGTACAAAAGAAAATGCCAAATGGCCGGGTCAGCTGATGAGCGCAACTGATGACGGACTTTACAAGGCAAGCTTTACTTCAGCATATAAATCAGAAAGCATTATTTTTAATAACGGCAAAGAAAAGGACGAGGGCAAGGAGCAGTATCCAAAGGCAAGCGGACTTTCTTTAAAGGCAGGTCAGTGCAAGCTCCTCACAGCCGCAAAGCAGTGGGTAGATTACGGCAAGCCTGATTCTCATGGATACGGAATTGTTTACAAAGCCTCCGGTACAAGCTTTTCATCAGAATTTTTGCAGGTTCAGCTCGGACTAAAAAATGCCTCAGTAGGATACTATTCTGTTGACGGTTCGGCAAAAAAATCTTATACCGACGGCACAATTATTAAAATAGGCGAGGGTAAAATCGGTAACAGCGAAATTACTCTTGTGCTTACAGCAACAGGCGATGACGGTGTTGAAACAACACAGACTTTCACTTACAACAAAACATTTACAGCAGGCAAAACAACTTTTTCTGCTGACTCGGACGGACACACAACAGCTCCCGAAAGCGGCTATTACGGAACAAACCCGAATATGCAGCTGGGTAAATACAAGACAATTTCTGTTGACGGCGATGTAAGCGATTGGGACAGCTCAATGATTATTGCTCAGGGTACAGCAAACGATGACCCCCGAGTATATATGCCATCTTCAATGCATGAGCAGCCGTGGGACGCATACGCTCTCTATGGCGCATGGGACGATGAAAACCTCTACTTTATGTGGGAAATGGCAAATACATCATACATTACTTCTCCGAGCGATAATTTTGCGGCATCAAATGAGGCTCGCCCTTGGAGAAACAGTATTCCAATGTATATTGCGCTTTCAATAGACCCAAGCAAGCAGGCAACAGGCAAGGCAGTAGGCACAAACAAAGACGGCTCTGTTTACACAAATCCGTTTGTATGGGGTTGTGACGGCGGCGTAGCAAAAGACGGCGGTGTAGGCTTTACAACTCACATTGATACACTTGTTGCTTTCGATTCAAACAATTCAAACGGCGGCGCATCAATCTTCAAGGCTGATGTTCAGGATACGGACGGAACATACCTGTTTGATTATGATACAAGAGTTCCGATTGGCGTAACAAGCTATCAGGCACAGGATAACCGGAACGGATTCAAAATTAAATATGCAAACGGCACAAAGAGCGAAACTCTCTACGGTGTAAGAGAAGTAAAGGGCGACAGAACTTTAGGCGACAACACTGACCCTAACTCAAATTGGGTTGATTTCTTTAAACTCGGCTACAAGAAAAACTACGGTTATGTTTACGAGGTTGCTATTCCTTACTCTGCACTCGGTATCGACAGAAATTATGTAGAAACTCAGGGCATTGGCGCAATGCAGATTCTCACATACGGTACTTCGGGTATGGATACACTTCCACACGACCCCTCAATGCTTGATGTTGCAGATGCTGAATACAGCTACGATCCGTCTACTTCACACGAAAAAGAGGATATAGACAACATTACAGTTCCGCTTGCAAGACTTGGCAAGATCCTCCCTGATACACAGGTTCAGGAGGCAGAGTTTGAAGTAAACTTTGGCGCAGACAAGAGCTCATCTCAGCCTGTTGGCACAGCACTCGAGCTTAAAGCAGAGCCATACAACAACCATGGCAATGTTACTTACGAGTTTGCGGTAAACGGTGCAACTGTAAAGACTTCCTCTGACAATACATACAATTTTACAGCAAATAATGCAGGCACATACACATTGTCTGTAAAGGCTATTGATTCAGACGGCTGTATAGCTGAAAGCACAAAGTCGTTCTATATTTCGGACGGCGGCGAGCAGGAAACTATCATAAAGGGCGATGTAAACCGCGACGGAGTTGTAGATGTAAACGATGTTACACACTTACAGATTCACATTTCAAACGACGATAAAAATCCGCTTATTGATGTTACAAATAAGGCTTGGTTTGACGCTGCCGATATGTACGGCGACGGCAAGCTTGATATTCTTGACGCAACCGCATTACAGATTTATATCGCATAATTCGTAAAAGTTATAATCATATTCAAAAGGATTGCAGAGCAAAATCTGCAATCCTTTTTTGTGTATACAGGATGCAAGAATAGTGTAAAATTGCCTATATTGTATTGACATATAAGCTCTTGTAATCGTATTTACAATGCTTTTACTCTATACTTCAGGCAAGATTAAGGCAACAGAAAAATTTAAATCTGTTACACTTGCACTTTTACTTTCAACAATAAGCATTTCAATCCTTGCTTTTATCGGCTACCTCATTACTGCAACAAGAGGTTATGTAATGATTTTCGCAGGAAATCCTATCTTTGACATAGCAATGTCAGTTATTTTTATTATTATCGCAGCTTTGTTTCTTATCAGCGACTTTCAGATTATTCGTGAAACAGTTGAAAATCAGCGCCCAAAAGAATACGAGTGGTCAGTTTCATTTGGCTTGGCATTTACAGTAATTTGGCTCTACTTCAAGGTTCTTGACCTCTTAATAAGAATTTATGACGCTAAAAACTAATTACGGAGAATAATTATGAGTGCAATATTATCGACACAAAATTTAGTGAAAAAATACGGTTATAAAATTGTTTCTAACAACATCAGCCTTACGATAAACAAAGGTGATATTTACGGATTTGTGGGCAAGAACGGCGCAGGCAAAACTACATTTATGCGCCAGGTGTTAGGGCTTGCTTTTCCCGACAGTGGCGAAATTACCCTCTTTGGCGGTGAGCCGCTCAACACTGCAAGGAAGAAAATCGGTTCGCTCATTGAGTTTCCGTCAATTTATAAAAACTGCACCGCATACGAAAATATGAAGAGAATGGCAATTCTTACAGGAAGTTCAGACAAAAGTGTCAGGAAAATTCTTGATTTTGTAGGTCTTGGCAATACAGGCAACAAAAAAGCAGGACAGTTTTCGCTCGGTATGCGCCAGCGACTTGGAATTGCTATGGCTTTGCTCGGCAATCCAGAATTGCTTATTCTTGACGAACCGATAAACGGACTTGATCCGACAGGTATTATGGAGATTCGTGATTTAATCATCAGACTAAATACCGAAAAGAAAATTACCTTTATGATTTCAAGCCATTTGCTTGAGGAACTGTCAAAGATTGCCACACGATATGGATTTATTCATGACGGCAAACTTATAGAAGAAATTTCCGCTGTTGAGCTTTCACAAAAATGCAGCGACAGAGTTTTAATTGTGCCTGACAATCCGCAAAAAGCGGCGGAGATTTTATCAAAAATTATGCCGCCTCAACAGATACATATTTATAATAAATCTGTTTATCTTGACTCAATGATTGACAGAACGGGTCAAATTAATAAATATCTTGTTGAAAATGGTGTTACGGTAAATCAGATTTCTATTCACGCAATTAATCTTGAAGAATACTTTTTACGCAAGGTAGGGGCATAAAATGAAAAGGTTATTATTATTTGAACTTCGTAAGCTTTTCAAAAACAAAAGCTTTTATATTTGGACTTTTGCATCGGTTGCACTTAGTTTGATTTACCTGCTTTGCTCATTCGGTATGTTTTCGTTACAATCTTCGCAAAATATGCAGTGAATAGTATCACCGGAGTCCGGCATTATCAGTGCAATAGGATTTTTTAAAACAAGTCCTGTTACAGTATTTATACTAATGTTTATTTGCAGCTTTATTTGCAATGATTTTGACAACGGCATATTAAAAAATATTATTTCACGAGGTTACAGCAGACAGTCGATTTTTACGGCAAAGTTTATGGCGGTTATTGTCAGCACCCTTTTTATGGTAATCCTCAATTTAGTTGCTGTTTTTGCGGTATCAAGCGCTTTATATCATAACATCGGCTCAATATACGCTCTGTTTATTCCGCAATTAATTATCCTTGTGTTTGGACTTATCTCATTTGCCGGCATATTCTTTATGCTGTGTTCAATCTTTAAAAAGAGCGCTCCTGCAATAGTTGTTTCGTTGCTTGCTCTTTTGGCTTTGCCAACAGGAATATCGATAATCAGCTCATACTTACATATTAATTTAAGCTGTTTATGGCTTGGTAATGCGGTTTCTACCCTTGCAGTAAATAACATTTCGGTACAAACATTACTCGCAAGCGGAGTTTGCATTATAGTTTATTTAGTGGTTTCTTACATTGTTTCTATTTCAGTGGTTAAGAAATTGGAAGTTTGATTTTTATATTAGCAGAAATCTCATTTCATTGATTTTGAAATGAGATTTTTGCTTTTTCGGGCAATTTTTTTGGTTTTGATAAGGAGTGGAAGATTAGTTTTTGTAAAACGATATAATAAAGAAAACGGCAGTGTGAGGTTAATACTCACACTGCCAAAGTTTTCAACATTTCAAGCTCAAATTGTTAATTATTTTTCGTCACCGAAGCAGATGCCCATCTTTCTTGCGGCGGCTACTATTTCGTGGTCGGCAGGAACGGCTTTAAGTTTACCTGCGATTTCTTCGAGCGGAACTGCAACTACTTTATTATTTACAAGTGCAACCATTTTGCCGTAGTCACCGTTTATGATAAGTTCGGCAGCTGCAATACCGAAACGGGTGGAGAGCACACGGTCGTATGCGTCAGGACTTCCGCCCCTCTGGAAATGTCCGGGTACGGTAACTCTTGTTTCCTGACCTGTTGCGTCTTGAATTTCTTTTGCAATTTTGTATGAGATTGACGGATATGCGATTTCAGCCATAGCGGCTTTTCTTTTTTTCTTCGGCATAGCCGCAAGCTCTTTGGAAATTGCACCTTCTGCAACGGCGAGAATTGAGAATTTCTTTCCGCTTTCGGTTCTTTTCTTAATTGTATTAATTACGGAATTAATATCGTACGGAATTTCCGGAATTAAAATAACATCCGCACCGCCGGCAATACCTGCATACAAAGTCAGCCAGCCAACCTTGTGTCCCATAACCTCAACTATAAAAACTCTGCCATGTGAGGTTGCTGTGGTGTGAATACAGTCGATAACATTTGTTGCAATGTCAACGGCACTCTGAAAACCAAAGGTCTTGTCTGTACCCCAAAGGTCGTTGTCAATTGTTTTTGGCAGAGAAACAACATTCAAGCCCTCTTCACGCAAGAGGTTTGCGGTTTTCTGTGTGCCGTTTCCGCCGAGAACAACAAGGCAGTCAAGCTCAAGCTTCTTATAGTTCTTTTTCATTTCGGCAACTTTATCAACGCTGTTTTCGTCAATAACTCTCATAAGTTTGAACGGCTGTCTTGATGTGCCGAGAATAGTACCGCCCCTTGTAAGAATACCCGAAAAATCATCAGGCTTCATCATCCTTGTTTCGTTGTAAATAAGTCCTCGGTAGCCGTCAATAATGCCGATAATCTGCACGCCGTCATTGCCGTAATTCTGATAAAGTGTTTTTGCGACTGCACGGATAGTAGAGTTAAGTCCCTGACAGTCACCGCCGCTTGTTAAAATACCGATTCTTTTCATTCTGCTTTTTCTCCTTCCTTTGCAGGTACTATAGGAGTGCCTACTGTTCTTACATATGTCTGTTTTTTAACGGCATTTTGTGCCTGTTGTGCAAGTTTTGAAAAATGTTTTTGGCTGTTAAGTCGTTTTCTGCCACGCTTATCTACAAGGTGATATGTGGTGTCGGGTAACTGCTTTCTTGCATTTACTGTGTCTTTGAGCGTAACTTTTAAAATCTGTTCAACCCTGTTTTTAATGTCTTCGTCCTCAACGGGGAACACAAGTTCAACTCGTCTGTCAAGGTTTCTCTGCATCCAGTCTGCACTGCCAAGGTAGTAGAGCGGATTGCCGTTGTTTTCAAATTTAAAAATTCGGCTGTGCTCAAGGAGTTGTCCTACAATGCTGATTACCTTTATATTTTCACTCCATCCCTTTAATCCGGGGATAAGACAGCAAATACCACGCACGATAAGTTCAATTTTTACGCCTGCCTGCGATGCCTCGTAAAGCAAGCTGATAATTGCGGGGTCTACAAGTGAATTTACCTTTGCAGTGATTGATGCGGGAAGTCCCTGTTTTGCGTTTTCGATTTCTTTTCTTATCATTTCCTCAAAGAAAGGTCGCATACCTTGAGGAGCAACAATAAATTTATTGTATTCGGGCGGTAAAGAATAGCCTGTAAGTGTGTTGAATAATGACGATGCGTCAAGGCCGTATTCTTCACGGCAGGTAAACATACCGATGTCTGTGTAGAACCTTGCGGTGCTGTCGTTGTAGTTACCTGTACCCATATGCAGATAACGGCGGATTCCGTCCTTGTCTTTTCTGACAACAAGACAGATTTTACAGTGGGTTTTAAGACCTGTAAGACCGTAAATTACATGACAGCCTGCTTTTTCAAGCTTGGTTGCCCACTGAATGTTATTTTCTTCGTCAAAACGAGCTTTAAGTTCTACAAGTACAGTAACCTGTTTGCCGTTTTCGGCGGCTTTAATAAGTGCCGCAACGATAGGAGAGTTACCGCTTACACGGTATAAAGTCTGCTTGATTGCAAGTACATTCGGGTCTTTTGCGGCTTTTTTGACAAAGTCAACCACCACATCAAAGCTCTCATACGGATGATGAACAAGTCTGTCTTTTTCACGGATAGCCTCAAAAATATCATCGCAATCGTAAAACTCGGCAGGCGGATTTACAGGTGTAATAGGCTCGAAACAGAGCTTTTCGCAGCCCTTTATTCTTGCAAATTTAGAAAGGAAAGTAAGGTCAAGCGGACCGTGCTGTACATAAATTTCGTCCTCGGTTACATGCAATGCATCTACAAGGAATTTGCGGATTGACTTGTGGCATTTTTTAGAAAACTCAAGTCTTACAGGCACACCTCGCTGACGCTTTTTAATGGATTTTTTAATTTCCTCCATAAGGTCTTCCGTGTCCTCGTCAATGTCAAGGTCAGAGTCTCTTGTGATTCTGAATGCTGCCGACTGTTTGATGTTATAAAGCTCAAACAGTTCGCCGAGGTGAATAGTAATAATTCTTTCAAGGGTTATAAAGTCACGCTTGCCTTTTGCGGGAAGTTCCAAAAATCTCGGAAGGATTGACGGCACTTGTACAAGCGCATAAAATTCTTCTCCCTCTGCATTTGTAAGCAGAACTGCAATGTTAAGACTTTTGTTTGCAAGCAATGGGAAAGGTCGGCTTGTGTCAACCGCCATCGGTGTGAGGACAGGAAATACCACTCTCTGAAAATAATCGTCTGCAAATGCTTTTTGCTCGTCGGTCATTTCATCTGCCTTAACAAAGTTAATACCGTTTGCTCTCAGTGACGGAATAATGGAACGATTGTAGCAGTTGTACTGCTTTTCGGCAAAGGCATGTACTTTTTCACTGATTTTTTTCATCTGCATTTTAGGGGTAAGTCCCGACGGGTCGGGCTTATTTGTGCCACGATGAATATTATCAAGTACGCCTGCAACACGAACCATAAAAAATTCGTCAAGGTTAGACGCTGTAATAGAAAGGAAGTTACACCTTTCCATTATAGGATTTTCCTTTTCAAAAGCCTCTTCAAGTACACGGGCGTTAAAATCGAGCCAGCTTAGCTCTCTGTTATTGTAAGGCATTTCAGGCCATTTTTTTAAATCTTGTTTCTTTTTTACATCAATTGTTGAAGTCATTATATCACTCCTTATTATTCTTATTATATTGTTAAATCTTAAATATTTCAAGTAAAATTTATGTAAAAGTTACAAAAAATTTTTAAAAAGTCATTTGTAATTATTCGTATTAAAAGTTTGAAAAAATAAATACCCATAAACAGCGTTTTTATGATATAATAAAATTTAGCACAAAAATAATAAAAATCATAAATCAAAAAAATTTAAAAAAATATTAAAAATTTTAAAAAAATTAAATGGAAGTTGATTTTCAATCGTCTATATTATGTACTGCTTTTTATACTGATTTAAAGGAGATATTTATGGAAGAAATAAGTAGTTTAGTAATTAAAGCCAAAAACGGTGATAATACGGCATTTGACAGGTTGTATTATCTTACACAGCAAGAGGTGTGGTTTACCTGCATAAGTTTGTTGAAAAACGAAACTCACGCAGAGGAAATTATGCAAAATACATATGTTACCGCATTTTTAAAGTTGAATACTCTTGAAGAAAACGCTAAATTCCCTGTATGGGTTAAGAAAATTGCGGTAAATAAATGTAAGGACTTTTTTAAAGCCAAACAGGAACTGCAGCTTGATGATGAAATTCTTGAGAATTATTCTGAAACTTCGGAAATAACAATTCCAGAGGAATATATAACCGATAATGAAAATCGCAGAATAATTTTAGAAATTATGCAGAATACTTTGTCGCAAGTACAATACAGAGCCGTTTTTATGTATTATTTTGATGAAATGTCAATAACAGAAATTGCAGAGGTTGAAGATTGCCCTGCGGGTACTGTAATGTCACGCCTTAATCTTGCCAGAGCAAAAATGAAAAAGGCAATTTTAAAGTATGAAGAGGAAAACAACGATAAATTGCACATTGTTGTACCCGTTCCGTTTTTTACTTCTCTTTTCATTACAGAGGCAAAAAACTTAATTGTTCCGAAGATAAATATAACATCTCAAAATTTAGAACCGAAAAGCAGTACATTAAAAGCAGAAAAAAATATAGGCGAATTTGGAGGAAAATTAATGTCAAAATCAATTCTTTTAAAACTTTTTGCAATAGTTGCAGCTTTTGCTGTTGTTATTGGCGGAATTACGGCTGCGGTGGTAGTGAATAACAAAAATAAGGATAAAAACATCGATGATGTTGTTTCTCAAATAAACAGCAATATTTCCGATGAGAACAGCGGAGCTGACAACGGAGAAGACGGATTAACTCAAATTGATTACAGCCTTGATGAACAGGTGCTTTTTGATAACGACAAGTGTACTGTCACTGTCACGGGTTGTGAGATGTATAGTAACAGATTTGAGGTAAAAGCAGAACTCAAAAATAAAACAACAGATGAAGAAATAGAAGTTGATACAGATTTTAGCGATTACTTTTATGTAAACAGGTATTATTGCCATGATATTGGTAGGGTTGGCTATGGTTGCACAGATCCGGGCGAAACAGATTCATTCAGCATAGAATTTGATCTTGAACAAATTAAAAAATGCGGTATAAATTCTATTGATGAAGTGGCATTTAACCTACAGGTATATAATACTGAAAATTATTCTGACGAAGAAACATTTTATTGTAATCAAATATTTTATTTGTATCCAACAGGCAAAACAGCTGACGAAATCACTCCGCCGGCAAGAGAAAATACAAATACCGAACAGGTTGTTTTTGACAATGAATACGGTACTTTATTGTATTTAGATACAGACCACACCTCATCAGAAAAATATGATAGATTAAGATTATATGCACATAATAAAACAGATAAAACTGTAAAGTTTGAGATGCTCAGTGCAAAGATTAACGGAAACGATACTACAGCATATACAACACAGTATTGTGCCGCTGATATGAATTGCTATTATTATATTTTAGTAGATAAAGAGGATATTGAAAAGTACAAAAATGCATCGGGAAAAAATATTTTAGAATTCAGAATGATAGAAGAAGATTCTGAAACCCACGCATGGGCAAGCGGAGTTTCGGGAGATAGAGCTTTGTATGAGGATACATGTACAATTGAATTTTAAACCAAAAAACGGTCATTCGCACATTTGAACTGACCCCAAAAAGTTAGACAAAGTTATAAAGAAATAATTATGCAAAGCGACTAAGAGAGATCTTGGTCGCTT
>NZ_JADNHD010000014.1:0-63651 GCF_015553695.1 Ruminococcus sp. BSD2780120874_150323_B10 | reverse complement strand
GCCTTAGTTGCATAACAAAAGCGTAGCAGCTAAAAGCCACTACGCTTTCAAATCTAACTTTTGGGGGTCACCACATTATGTGCAGAGCGGTTTTTATATGAAAGTTTAGTAATTATGGTTTAGCAAATTGATTTGCAAATCAATTATAAAAGTTTGGTAAACCTTTAAAAAGGCTTGACCTGAATTTTTTAATTATTCCGCTTAACTTGTGCGTTAAACCATAATTTATTAAGATTATCGGCAAATTAAAGACAAAACCTTAAATATAAAATCCGATAATCAATCTGCCGCCCGAATATTCGGTATACGGCTTTATTCTATGCAGTTTAAGAATATGCTTTACTATGGAAAGTCCTATACCTGTGCCACGCACCTCTTCGTCTTTTTCCAAACGGTTATACGGTTTCCATATCTTTTTTAAATCCTTTTTAGAAATTTCATCACATTCGTTTGAAATATTGAAATTATTATTTGCAAAGGATATTTTAATATCGGAATTATCTTTTGAGTATTTAACAGCATTCTCAATCAGATTTTCAAACAAAAGCTCCATAAGTTCTTTGTCTGCAAAAATTTCCTTGTCATCTGCAGTTACGATAATATTTTTACTTGAAATATTATTGTATTTATTCGCAATATTTTCAAGTTCTGTTTTAATATTGAACGATTTTATATTAAGTTTTGCAGAGTCGGATTCGAGTTTTGAAAAATTCAGCATTTTATGCACGAGTATATCCATTTCGTTTGCCTGTTCCTGAATAACATTTATGTAATGTTGCTTTGTAAGGTAGCCGCTTTCTTCTCGCAGATTTTCAGAAAAACCGTTAATAACGCATAGTGGAGTTTTGAGATTATGCGCTACCGCATTGGTCATTGCAATGCGTTGCTGTTCACGAATTGCTCTGCCGGTAATGTTTTTCCACACAATAAGTATGAGCATAGTTCCGATTACAATAAAGAAAACAAGGATAATGCAGTTGCCGATTATCAGTGTAGGCATACTTTCCTTTAGAGGCTCGTATTTTTGATAGCTTATAATTTTGCATTGCTTTTGTTCATATGCAGTTAAATCATTCTCTGTTATTACTTCGCCCTCATGATAATTGCTTGCCAAAACATAGTTGGGGTTTGTGTGTTCGATTTGTGTGTATATAAATGAAAAATTATCTTGTGGAATATATGTTTCGTAATTTTCATCATCTAATGAATTGCTTTCGCTGAATTTTTTTAATTCGTTTTCTTTGCCGCCGTTTATGAAAAAGTCCTTAGTGACTTCGTTCTTTGACATTTTTCCGACAGACAGTATAGGCCCGATTTGTACTGGTAGCGAGTATAAATCGTCCTCGCTTTCTATTTGATATTTTTTGTAGTTTTCTTCATCTTCTTTTTGAATTTCTTTCATCTTGCTTATTTTTTCAGATGAAAGGTCAAAATATTCTATATGCTTGTCCTGCGCATACCATACATTGTTTTCATTTGTGAGCAAAATCTCTAACCTTATCGGTATCATTTCCTCGCTGCTTGCCTCGCTGAAAATATCAATCGCATATTGATTGACAGATAAAATGTAATAGTTGCCGTTTTCGTCAGGCTCTGTATTTAGATAATCGCATATTTTATTATACTGCTCATCAGTCATACTGTTTCTAAGTGTAAAATAGTCAAGATAATTTCCTAGCCCGTAATTGTAAGTTGCTCTTGAATCGGCTGTGAAATAATCTAAACTTGTATAGTAGTTTTCCGTTTTAATGTATAATTTATTTGCATTGTCTACCGAAAGATTATAGTAGTCATTTTTAAGAATTACATATGTACTGTTTTCATCTGTGTCTGAGTAATTGTGAAGATGTCCGACAACGAATGAATTGACTTCGCCGAAATTGGTTATATCAATGTAATTTGCATTATCTATAATGTTGTTAGCTTTTAGCTCTGCCTGATACTTGTCAATTTCTTTTGTGGAATTATATGTAAGATACGAGAAAGTACCCATTGCAAGCAGGCAGATAAGCAAAACTATTGCGACAATGCTTATAAGTATTTTACGGTTTTCTTTTTTTTGCTTTTTATTCATAATTATTCCTCAATTTTGTAACCTCTGCCGATTACCGTCTTAATCAGCTTTGAGTTATCTTTTAATGCTTTTCGGAGATTTTTTATATGCGTGTCAAGTACACGAATGTCAACATTAGAGTCATAGCCCCAAAGCTTGTCTATCAGTTTTGTTCTGGAGATTACAATATTTTTGTTCTCTAAAAGAAATTTAAGTATTTTGTATTCTTTAGCTGTCAAATCAACTTCGTCACCGTCGGAAATTACGATTCCGTTGTTTGGATTCAGTGTAAGAGTTCCTGCCGTAAGTACAGAGGAACGCACAAGTCCCTTTGACCGTTTGATAAGAGCCTTTACCTTTTCAAAAAGAACAGGCAGGGCAAAAGGTTTAATTATGTAATCGTCACATCCGAGGGCATAGCCGTTAAGCACATCTTCTTCGTTTACCCGTGCGGTAATGAACATAATAGGCACATCGCTGTATCGTCTGACCTCTTTACAGATAGAAAATCCGTCCATTTTGGGCAGGTTTACATCGAGCAGAAGTAAATCATATGGATTTTCGTATGCCATTTGCAGTCCGACTTCTCCGTTTGCCGCAACAGAAACAGGAAAGTTTCCTTTGCCTTTGTTAGAAAAATATTCAACAACCATTTCTCTTATGTTTTTGTCATCTTCTACAAGAAGTATTTTGTACATTGCAATCACCATATATAAAGTAACTTTTTTATTTGTATTTTGTGTGAAGAATAATATTTAATAATAATTTTATACCAAAAAAATTTTATTTGCAACAGCTTGCTAAGCAGGTACGGTTATGCTAAAATTTGTGTATAATAAAGGAATGATGAAAATGAAGATAGGCGAATATAATGTTGAGGTAAGACGAAGCAAAAGAAAAAGCGCAACAATAAAAATAACTGCTGATATGCAAATTGTTGTATTTGTACCTCTGTATGTCAGCGACAATGAAATTGAAAAAATGGTAATTTCAAAATCAAAATGGATAGATAAGCATATGCTGAAAGTACAAAGTACAATTGACGAAAGAAGTAAACTTGAAAAAATAACATTTGAACAAGTAAAAGAGCTTGCGGATCAGGCAGTTGAGTATATTCCAAAGAGAGTTAAATATTATGCCGAAAAAGAAAATTTTGTTTATAATAAAATAACAATTAAAAATCTTGTGTCAAGGTGGGGGAGCTGTTCAACTAAGGGTAATCTTAATTTTAACTGCCTGCTTATGCTCACGCCGGACTATGTAATTGATTATATTGTTGTGCACGAACTTTGTCACCTGCGTGAAATGAATCACTCTGAAAAATTCTGGGCAGAGGTAGAAAAAATTATGCCCGACTACCAAAGAGCCGAACTTTGGCTAAAGCAGAACGGTGGAAATTTAATTTCCCGAATGAGAGGGTAATACAGGTAATTTAAACTAATCTTAAGGTTTTGACTGTATAATTAAAAAAACGATAATGAGTGGAGGAATAAGTGTGAGATTATTACTCGCAGAAGACGAAAAGGAGCTTTCAAATGCACTGGTTGTAATATTAAAACACAGTAATTATTCCGTTGACGCTGTTTATAACGGACAAGACGCCCTTGATTACATAACAAACGGCGATTATGACGGTGTGGTGCTTGACATAATGATGCCGAAAATGGACGGAATTACAGTTCTTAGAAAGCTAAGAGAAAGCGGAAATTCCGTTCCTGTTTTACTTCTTACCGCAAAATCGGAGATTGACGACAGAGTAACGGGACTTGACAGCGGTGCTGACGATTATCTTACCAAGCCGTTTGCCACAAAAGAACTTCTTGCGAGAATCAGAGCAATGACAAGACGAAAAGGGGAGAATACAGGCTTGTTGCTTAACTGCGGAAACATTTCGCTTAACCGCAGTACCTTTGAAGTTTCATCTCCAAAAGCAACACTAAGACTTGCAAATAAGGAATTTCAGATGCTTGAAATGCTTATGTCAAACGAAGGTATGATAATTTCTACCGAAAGATTTATGGAGAAAATATGGGGATATGATACCGAAACAAATCAAAATGTTGTGTGGGTGTATGTTTCTTATCTTCGTAAAAAACTTGCGGCACTTGATGCTAATGTTACAATAAAGGCAGTACGCAACCGTGGCTATGCGTTGGAGGCTGTAAATGATTAAAAAATTAAGACGGCATTTTATTCTTATAACGCTTATTTCTATAGCGTTGGTGCTTGGTGTGATGATGTCTGCCATAAATATTGAAAACTATCACAGCGTGAATATCAAAGCCGATGAAAAATTATCGGTAATTGCTGACAATGACGGTACTTTTCCTAAAAAAAACGGAGAAAAGGCGTACGAACCGCTTGACTATAAAATGCTTGAAAAGAAAATGACGGCAGAAGCTCCTTTTGACACAAGATATTTTACCGTAAAAGTTACAGATAAAAATACAATTGTTTCTGTAAACACAGGTATGATTGCGGCGGTTTCCACCGAAAAGGCTATAAATTATACTAATCAGCTTACCGAAAAGAACAAGACAAGCGGATTTATTGATAATTACAAATACACTTGCGTTGATACCCATGACGGAAAAATGTACATTTTTCTTGATTGTGAAAGAGAACTATCTACTTTTTATAATTTTCTGATTGTTAGCATTCTTGCAAGCGTTGGCGGAATTATTCTTGTGTATCTGCTTGTGCTCGTTTTTTCAAAAATAGTTTTCAAACCTGTTGCAGAAAGCTACGAAAAGCAAAAGCAATTTATTACAGACGCAAGTCATGAGATAAAAACTCCGCTTACCATTATAGACGCATCGACCGAGATTATTGAAATGGAAAACGGCGAGAATGAGTGGACCGAAAGTATTAAAAATCAGGTAAAGAGGCTGACCGCTTTAACGGAAAAACTTGTTTTTCTTTCACGAATGGACGAGGAAAGCACAAAACTTATTATGCTTGATTTTTCAATTTCCGATGCCGTACTTGAGATTGCACAAGGTTTTGAGGCAGTTGCGACTTCTCAAGGTAAAACACTTAACCTTGACATAGACAATAACTTGAGCTATTGCGGAGATGAAACAACAATCAGACAGCTTGTTTCATTATTGATTGATAACGCTATGAAATATTCCGATGAAAACGGAAAAATCACAGTTTCTTTAAAATCAAACGGAAAAAGCCGTGTTATTACCGTTACAAACAGTGTTGATAAAATTGAAAAAGGAAAGCATGACGAACTGTTTGAAAGATTCTATCGTGCCGATTCGTCAAGAAATTCCGAAACAGGAGGTCACGGTATCGGACTTTCGGTAGTAAAAGCAATAGCTAATGCCCATAAAGGCAAGGCAGCTTGCTATAGCAATGACGAAAATTCAATTACTTTTAAGATTACATTGTAAATAAGTTACTGTCTTTAATCATTAAAAAACTTGACCTAAGATTTAAATTATTTTGTTTAAACCTGTTATACTAAACTATAATTTACTTAACTTTTATAAAGCTGATAAAAAATAAAAGCCCGACTTCGATGGTCGGACTTTTTGCTTAGTTTACGGAATTTAATTTTATATCGGAATAATTATAATTTTCAATCGGAAGTTTATCTTTTAATACATCAAGGCTTTTTAAGGATATGATTTCTTCTTTTTGCTTTTTGGTAAGATGTTTAATATGGTATTCAAGTTTAGAGGCTGTGGCTCGGTTTTCGCTTATCCACAGCGATTCGAGTTTTTTAGCTTTATGAGTGCGGGTGTATTTTGCACATTTTTCATTTTGCAAAAAATGCTCGTTCATTCTTTTTTCTATATCCGAGGCAATACCTGTATAAAGGGTATTGTCGCAACACCGCAGTATGTATGTGTAGTACATAAAATCACCTGTAAAATTATAGCATATTCGCATAGCTTTTTGCAATAAAAATCCTGACAATTCAAATGAACTGTCAGGAAAGTTTTATGCTTTTTCGGCTTTTGCATTAAGCTTTTTATCATGAATTTTTCTTGCAATATAAACGAACGGGGTATCGAGCAAACTTGTGAAAATATAGATAACATAGCTTGAAATGAAAATTGAAATAAGTGTCGGAATATCGTATGTGCCCCAGAAAGCGAATGCTGTGAAAAGAGCAGTGTTAAGAATCTGACTGATAAGTGTTGAACCGTTATTTCTAAGCCACAAAAATCTGCGTTTGCTGCCAAACCTCTTTTCTGTAAAATTCCACCATTTATGGTAAAGCCAAACATCAAACATCTGGCTTACGGCATATACAACAAGAGATGCAAGAATCATTCGTGGTGTGTTTGAGAACACTGCTTTTATTGACGGCATAATTGTATCTGTTGCGCTTGGTGTATAAAGCATCCAGCTTTGCGAAAGCACAAGGAAGAATATTGAACAGAATATACCGGCATATACGGCGGTTTGTGCGGCTTTTTTGCCTTCACATTCCGACAAAATATCGGTTATCAAAAATGTTACGGCAAAAAGAACATTACCAAGTGTTTGTTCCATTCCGAATGCGTTTATCATTATTGTAACTTCAATATTTGCAAGAATAGTTGCAATTACAGATATACAATAAAGTCCTGTTTTTCCAAAAAATTTGTATCCTAAAAGTGCTGCACCGTAAATAAATACTACGGAACATATAAGTATAAGTTCGTTTGGCATATCAGTCACCCACTCCAAAATCAGTATTGTTAATTAAAATATCGGCTCTGTCGTTATCCTTATATATAGGATAAATTTCTTTTATAAAAGCCTTTATAAGTTCTTTATCGGGTTTTACGCTTGTGGAATTTTCGCACATTATATTAATGCAAATTCGTTCAAAATATTTGAGTCCAAGTTCAATATCGTTTCTTATAGACTCAACGGTCTGACCTTTAATTCCAAAAAGGAAATTAGCTTCATCGAAATTTTCAGAGATTTTTTCGGGATTTTTTTCTTTGATTCCCTTTTTAAGCACATTCTCTCTGAAATCATAATCAAAGGTTTCAAGACCGAGTTTCATTTTAAGCGTAAAGTCGGAAAACTCTTTTCTCAAATCAGCAATTCTGTTGTTGTAAAGATAGTGCGACTCAAAATGAATTGTGTGGATATTCTTTTGTTTGCAAACCTTTTTTATAAGCTCGACGGTATTTTTGTCAAGTTCAAACACCGACCCCGAGTTTATTACTTCAAGGTTTTGATAGATGCCTGTTACATTTTCAAGCACCTTGCTGTTCAGCCTGAAATTTTCTTCTTCATTTTTACAGCTGTCACTGTAATAGTCGCAGAATGTGCATTTGGTATAAACACACCCACTGCCACGCAGAAGGACAATTTCACGACTGTTTTTTTTGTGAATTATACTGTACCTTTCCATAAATTTGGCATAAAAAAACACCCACAGGGGGTGTACGGACACAGTAAGTCCTATGCCTTTCCTCCTTAGTTTTGATTGAGCAAGCCCCTTTTGGTTAATTGCTCGAGCAGGATGGTTACGAACTGCTTGACTAATATGTTATCACAATAGAGGCTTTTTGTCAAATTATCAAGAAAAATATATTTAATAGCAATTATACTTGAATTTATAAGCAAAATTGTATATAATTTATATGGCAAATGATAATATGAAATTGTCGTTTGTTGATAAATATTTTATGAAGTTTTGAAAGGTGAAAAAATGAGAGGATTTAGTTTTTATGGAGATACTACTGACAGATTTCCGTTTAGCGGAAAAGAAATGCAGCAGTATCAGGAGCAGGTAAAGCGTATTCGCAGTAATCACAGACTTACGGTGCTTTCTTTTGTACTGTTGGTACTTGCAATAGTCGAAACTATGTTTTTTGTTACGGTTCAGTTAATGCTTAAAAGTTCGGAGTATGTCGGTTTGCTCGTCGTAATTCTTGAGGCTCTTACATTAATAATTGTTGCCGCCACAGTACATGGATACAGAAAAATGTCAATTGACTTGCGTTCGGTTGATTTAGCGGTTCTGATAATAGCGGAATTGCTGTTTGGTTTTTCCGAATTTATGATGTATGTATACAAACAGCCGTTTTATATGTATGTCATTGCAGGCATATCATTTGTACTGATTTTGTATATTCTGCTTTTTGTTAAGGCAAAAATAAAAGAAAGAGTTACTTTTGCCGCTCTGCCGCTTGTAATGCTTGTTGCGGCAGGTTTTTTGAGTATAAATACATCAATATTTACGGTAAGATATGTCTATCTTTCTTCCGATGGTTATTATAATGATGTGAGCAATAATGATATGGCTCATTTTTACTACACAGAGTCTGTTAATGTAACAAACTTTTCAAAGCTCCCGTCATACGGCACAAAAGGAATATACAGTATGAGCGAGTATGAAAATTTTTGCAACTCTTACAAAGGTTCGGTAAATATGAGTGAATTGCTTAATTTCAGCCGCAACTACAGTGACGGATTTTTTAACAGCAATTGCCTTTATGTTGCTCCTGTTGAGCTTGAATCGTCGGCAGACAGAGTCAGCTTTAGGGGACTTAGCTATGCAATCAGTTCGCAGGTTCCGTGTGTTCAATATCAGAAATCAAAGGACAGCAATCAATCAAAGGGCGTTTGTCTTATGCTTATTGAAGTACCTCTAAAAGATGACGAAAAAATCAATAACATAGTAGAACTTAAAACCGATAGCGTGATTATGGCTCGATAATTTTTTAAAATCAGATTAAATCAGTCCTAAGTGTCATATAAATACATTACATTATATCTACTCATAAAACAGGAGATTTGCTATGAAAGCAGTAAAAAAAGCTTTTGCTTTTTATGATAAAATAATGAAAAAATATGATCCTATAATAAGCAAATGTATTCACGATAATATTTTTGCCATAGCCGGACAGTCTGCTTTTTTTATTGTGCTTTCATCTGTTCCTTTGTTAGCGTTTTGTTTGTCGATTCTGCAAGGCTTGCATATATCGACTTCGTTTATTGAACAGGCGCTGCAAAGTGTATTTACAGATGTATTTCTTACACAGATAAAGTATTTTTTAACCGAAACATATCAGAATACTATCGGAATTTCTTTTGTTTCAATTGTGGTTACATTGTGGTCTGCATCGCAGGGAATACATGCAATCACTAACGGACTTAACAGAGTTTATGATGCATATGAAAACCGTATGTGGATAGTTTTGCGCTTTCGTGCAATGTTTTATACTGTTATTTTCTTTATATTAATGTCTGCGTCGTTGGTAATAATTGCTCTCGGTTCATATCTTGACGATTGGATCCAACCGTTTATAAGCAGTTTACCAAACATAATTACAGCAATTTTCAGATCAAGATATTTACTTGTATTTTTAATTCTGACTTTTACTTTTGCGTCTATATACAGGAATTTCCCGTGTATTTCCAAAGAGCAGAAAAAGGAATATAATTTTAAATCTCAACTTCCGGGTGCGGTTTTGTGTACAATTTCGTGGTTTGTATTGGCTCTCGGAATCTCAATATATGTAAAAAGTTTTAACGGCTTTTCTGTTTACGGCGTAATTACAGGTCTTGCTATCATAATGGTTTTGCTGTATTTTTTAATGCTGCTGTTAATGATATGTGCTGAAATAAATTATGTTTATCACGACACTATAAAGAAATTTTCATTTAAAAAATTAGTTTCACTGATAAAACGGAAAGTTAAAAGGAAAAGTAAATAATAAGTGTGTTAAAGCGCCTTTTTGAGTTATACTAACTCAGGAGGTGCTTTTTATGTTAAAAAAATTTACCTGTACGGCACTTGCTGTTTTAATATTGATTTCCGGTATGATATGCGTATCTGCAACTTCAAAGGCAGATTTTTCACTTGAAAATGCCAAAGAATACTTTACACTTATGAACGGATGTTCAAGGACCGCTCTGAAAAATTATAATGACGAAGATACTGTAGACGCAATTGTATATTGCGGTCTTGATTTAAGCAGTCCGAAAATAATGTTTTATTTATCAATGTTTTATATTGCAAATGATATTGATACGGAAAAAATAACCGCAGACCCCGCATATTGTACACAGATAATCGGTAATCTTAACGCATATCTTGAGAAAAAAGGTATTGTAAACGGCAAGTCGGACGAGTTTTTCAGTAATTATAAAAATGAAATTTCACAGAATAAACTCAGGTTTTCAACGGTAGGCGCATACACTTTTAAGGCTAAAAAAACCGTAGTGCAAAAAATGCTTGATGACGGCAATACGGATTTTGTGATTGTGGGAACAGGATTTATGCTGAAAGAGTGCGATGTAAATGCCGACGGTAAAATTAACGATAACGATGTTAAAACAGTGCAGAATTTGAGTGCGGATATTATTAAAACAGAATGTTCTGATGAAGAAAAATTTGTGTTATATTCGGCAGATTTAGATGATAACGGAAAAATTAATATAAATGACGCTACAGCGCTACAACAAAAAATGACAGCGTAAAGCTGTCTTACATAAAATTAAAATTAGTTCTTGACAAATAAAAACAAAAAGACTATAATGTTATAAAAGTTCGGTATCAAACAATTTAATATATAACAGTTTTATACCGAACTTATATTGAGTTACGATTCGGAGGTGTTTTTTAGTGTGTGATATGTTTGGGGAGGACGAAAAATTAAATGCGGATACAGAGAAAAATTTTGAAAAGGATTGCCATATGTGTGACGCAATAGGTCACGAAATTAAGGCGGTAAACCACCTTATGCACAGGAAAATGCTTGAAAGTGCGGCAAAAAACGGTGTGGATAAGGTAACGATTATGCACGGCTGGATAATAGCGTATCTTTACAATAATCAGGACAACGATATTTTCCAGAAAAATCTTGAAAGCGAGTTTTCAATTTCACGCTCATCCGTAACTAATATTTTACAGCTTATGGAAAAAAAGGGGTACATAAAGAGAGAGTCTGTTGAAAATGATGCAAGACTTAAAAAAATTGTGCTTACCGAAAAGGGAATGAGCATAAAAAGCTCGATAGATAAAGCAATTATATCTAACGAGCAGGAATTTGACAGTATTTTTACACCCGAAGAAAAGCAAACCTTTTTGTTTTTAATACGAAAACTTAAGGCAGGCATTTCGGGACAATAATATGGTAAAGGAGAAAAAGTATGATAAAAACTTTATCAAAACAGATTAAGGGATTTGTAAAAGAATCTGTACTGACGCCTGTTTTTATGATACTTGAGGTTGTTTTTGAAACGCTTATCCCGCTTCTTATGGCCTCAATTATTGATGACGGTATCAACAAAGGCGATATGAATCATATTCTCTTTGTCGGAGGAGGAATGGTTCTTTGTGCTATCGGCGGACTTATCTGCGGTATTCTCGGCGGCAGCTTCGGTGCAAAGGCATCAGCCGGTTTTGCACGAAATCTTCGCCGCTCAATGTTTGCGAATATTCAGACATTTTCGTTTTCAAACATTGATAAATACTCAACCGCAGGTCTTGTTACAAGACTTACTACCGATGTAACCAACTTACAAAATGCGTATCAGATGATACTCAGAATGTGTATGCGTGCACCGACAAGCCTTATTTGTGCAATGGTTATGGCATTTATAATCAACGCAAAACTTGCAAGTGTGTACCTCGTTGCAATTATTTTTCTTGCGATTGTTCTTGCTTCCCTTATGAAATTTACTATGAAATACTTTAATCAGGTATTTAAAAAGTACGATGATTTGAACGCAAGCGTTCAGGAGAATGTATCTGGTATCAGAGTAGTAAAGGCTTTCGTTCGTGAGGATCACGAAACCAAAAAATTCTCAAAAGCCGCAAACAACCTTTACAAACTTTTTGTTAAGGCTGAAAACTGTATGGTATCTGTAACGCCTATAATGCAGCTTACCGTTTATGCTTGTATCATTGCAATAAGCTGGTTTGGCGCAAATATGATTGTCGGTTCAACACTTACAACAGGTGAGCTTACAAGTATGCTTACATATTGTATGAACATTCTTATGTCACTTATGATGCTCGGTATGGTATTTGTAATGATTACTATGAGTGCCGCAAGTGCAAAGCGTGTAGCAGGTGTTCTCAACGAGAAGAGTAACCTTACAAACGGCGAAAATCCTGTTAAAAATGTGCCTGACGGCAGTATTGAATTTAAAGATGTATATTTCAGTTATAACAAAACAGGCGCAGAACCTGTACTTGACGATATTAACTTAAAGATCAAGTCAGGCGAAACAGTCGGTATCATTGGCGGTACGGGCAGCTCTAAAACAAGTCTTGTAAACCTTATCGGCAGACTTTACGATGTAACAAGCGGTGAAGTTCTTGTCGGCGGCAGAAATGTTAAAGAGTATGACCTTGAAAAGCTCCGTGACGAGGTATCTGTAGTTCTTCAGTCAAATGTACTTTTCAGCGGTACAATTTTAGATAACCTCCGTTGGGGTAACGAAAACGCAACGGAAGAGGAATGTGTAAATGCCTGCAAACTTGCGTGCGCTGATGATTTTATTCAGACATTCCCCGAAAAGTATAATACATTTATTGAGCGTGGCGGTACTAATGTATCGGGCGGTCAGAAACAGCGTATCTGTATTGCGAGAGCATTACTTAAAAAGCCTAAAATTCTTATTCTTGACGACTCTACAAGTGCGGTCGATACAGCAACGGATGCAAAGATAAGAAAGGCTTTTGCAGAGGAAATTCCTAATACAACAAAGCTTATTATTTCACAGAGAATTTCAAGTGTTCAGAATGCCGATAAGATTATAGTTCTTGATAACGGTAAAATCAGCGGCGTAGGCTCACACGATGAACTCTTGAATAAAAATGATATTTACACCGAAATTTATGAGGCCCAAACTAAGGGCAGCGGTGACTTTGACGCAAAGGGGGAGATGTAATGCCGGGTCCTATGGGTGGCAGAAGACGCCAGATGGGTGCAAAACCTAAGGTTAAAAATCCGGGTAAAATTCTCGGAAGAATTTTAGGATATACCTTTAAGAATTATAAAATTCATATGATAATCGTGTTTATCTGTATTATCGTAAGTGTTCTTGCTAATGTTCAGGGTACTTTGTTTATTCAGTCGCTTATTGATGATTACATCACTCCGCTTATGAATACAAGTTCGCCTGATTTTACTCCCTTGCTTTTCGCAATAGCAAGAGTAGCAGGTTTTTACTTGCTCGGTGCTGCTTCAACTTTTGCGTATTCAAAACTTATGGTTTATGTAACACAGGGTACAATGCGTAATTTGAGAATTGATATTTTCTCACATATGGAGAGTTTGCCGATTAAATTCTTCGATACTCATTCTCACGGCGATATTATGTCGGTTTATACAAATGATATTGATACCCTCCGTCAGATGATTAGCCAGAGTATGGTTCAGCTTTTCTCAAGTACAATTACAATCGTATCTGTAATTGTAAGTATGATTTCAATCAGTATTCCGCTTACACTTCTTACACTTGTTATGGTTGCGGTAATGTTTATTGTATCGGGCAAAATCGGCGGCAAGAGCAGTAAATATTTTACGGCTCAACAGGATGACCTCGGCAAGGTAAACGGCTACATTGAAGAAATGATGAACGGTCAGAAAGTTGTAAAGGTATTTAATCACGAGGGTAAGGCTGTTGAAGAATTTAACGAACTCAACGATAAACTTTTTGACAGCGCATATAATGCAAATAAATTTGCAAATATTCTTATGCCTATCAATGCACAGCTCGGTAATATCAGCTATGTGCTTTGCGCAATAGTCGGCGGTGTGCTTGCTTTTAATCACTTTGCAGGACTTACACTTGGCGGACTTGTGGCATTTATGACATTTAACAAAAATTTCAGTCAGCCAATTAATCAGATCAGTATGCAGCTCAACAGCATTATTATGGCTCTTGCAGGTGCAGACAGAATTTTCAAACTTCTTGACGAAAAACCTGAAGAGGACGACGGATATGTAAATCTTGTCAATGCTAAAATTGTTGACGGCAAAATCGAACCGTCTGAAGAGAGAACAGGTGTGTGGGCTTGGAAACATACTCACAGCGAGGACGGCACAACAGAGTACCGTCAGCTCAAGGGCGACCTTGTAATGGACGATGTTGACTTTGGTTATACCGATGATAAAATGGTTCTCCATAATATTGACCTTTATGCAAAGCCGGGTCAGAAGATAGCATTTGTCGGCTCAACAGGCGCAGGCAAAACTACAATTACTAACCTTATCAACAGATTTTACGATATTCAGGACGGTAAAATCCGTTATGACGGCATAAATATCAATAAGATTAAGAAAGCTGACTTAAGACGCTCTCTCGGTATTGTATTGCAGGAAACGCATCTTTTCACAGATACAGTAATGGAAAATATCCGTTACGGCAGACTTGACGCTACCGATGAAGAAGTTATTGCGGCGGCTAAACTTGCCAACGCAGACAGCTTTATCCGTAAACTTCCGCACGGATACGATACGGTTCTTACAGGTGACGGCGGAAACCTTAGCCAGGGACAACGCCAAATGCTTGCAATCGCAAGAGCCGCAGTTGCCAATCCGCCTGCACTTATTCTTGACGAGGCAACAAGTTCAATTGATACCCGTACAGAAAAGATTGTACAGGACGGTATGGATAAGCTGATGAAGGGCAGAACAACATTTGTAATTGCTCACAGACTTTCAACCGTAAGAAATTCAGATTGTATTATTGTTCTTGAGCATGGCAGAATTATAGAAAAGGGCACACACGAACAGCTTATAGAGCAGAAGGGTAAGTATTATCAGCTCTATACGGGTAAAACAGCTTAAGGATAGTTAAACACTTTATAATATAGCGCCGACCGATACATAAAAACTGTATCGGTCGGCGTTTTTTAGTAAATATTAGGTTCATCACGATTTTTTGTGGGATGGTGAACGGACAGAAGGAATAGAAAGATAGCGAATCAAGGTGAAGAAGAAGTCGTCGTCACGGTAACCGTAGCCGATTCGTTTAGCGACCTTGATCTTGTTGTTGAAACCTGCGAGCTTCATCCAGACGAACAGCGCCGAGAACATCTCTGCCAAATTGCGACTGCATATGAAACCGATCATATACAATCCGTGCTTTGGGCAAATGCTTTGTTACAAGCTTGTTGTAAGATGCGTTCATGTCCATCGCTACCACGATGACTGCCGATAAGGAGTCGGAGGGCACATCTTCAAAGAACTTTTCAAAATCCTTCATCGCTCTGCCCTCTCCGACCCATAAGATATCTCCCTGCTCCAGATCCATCACGCAGGTTGCGTAACTATGTCCTTTATGGATTGCAAATTCATCAACAGCAAGTATCCTCGGCTTGTAGCCTTCCTCTCTTAACATTTTTTCGTGATGAGGGAATTATTTAAAATTTATTCTAAAATTTCAAAAACTCGAAATCCGGTCAATCTGAATTTCGAGTTTTTCTACAGGCTGAACTGCATTCCTACCTTTAGGTTAGAATGCAGTCGTTTTTTATTTGGGCTGTTTTTTTACAGCTCACTTTTTTTACAGCTCACTTTTGATTATTTTTATTCTTCACCGTTCCAGCAATAAGTACAGAGTTTACATTTATCTATACCGCAGGAATCAAGCATATCGTCAAGGCGGTTAAAGCGAAGTGAAGTAAACTTGAGTTCCTTACAAATCTCGTCAACCATCTTTTCATATTTTTCGGAATCCGGATTTGTGTATTCCTTTAAAACTTCATCGGTAATATTGCCGTTTTCAAGTCTTTCGATAACTCGTCTTGTAATAAGATCCATCTCAGAAGATGAGCGTGAGAAATTGAGATACTTACATCCGTAAACAAGAGGAGGACAAGCAGGTCTGATATGAACTTCCTTTGCACCGCTTTCAAAGAGATACTCTGTGGTTTCTCTAAGCTGAGTACCACGCACGATTGAATCGTCAATTAAAAGCAGGCTCTTATCTCTGATTAAATCTTCAACTGCAAGCAATTTCATCTTGGCAATAAGATTACGCTGGCTCTGAATTGTCGGCATAAATGATCGTGGCCATGTAGGAGTGTATTTAATAAACGGTCTTGAGAACGGAATACCGGAAGCATTTGCATAACCTACTGCGTGTGCAATACCCGAATCCGGCACACCTGCAACAACATCAGGCTTTACATTATCTCTCTTTGCCATTTTTGCACCGCAGAGGTAACGCATCTGCTCAACGCTCATTCCCTCGTATGAGCTTGCAGGGTAGCCGTAGTAAACCCAAAGGAATGTGCATATTTTCATATCATTTCCGGGCTGTTTTAAGGTAACGCAGTTTTTATCTGTAATAACAACAATCTCACCAGGGCCAAGCTCTTTGTAATTGCTGTAACCGAGGTTTTTATATGAAAAGCTCTCAAAAGCGGCACAGAAAGCGTCCTCTTTCTTGCCGATAGCAATAGGAGTTCTGCCGTACTTATCTCTTGCGCAGTAAATGCCGTTTGGATTCATAAGCAAAAGTGAAAGTGAGCCGTCTACCTTTTCGAGTGCGTAATTAATACCGTCAATAAGATTTTCTTTCTGATTTATAAGTGTTGCAACAAGTTCTGTAGGGTTGATTTCACCGCCGCTCATTTCAAGAAAATGAGAATTGCCGTTTGAGAAAATCTCCTGAACGAGCTCGTCTGTATTGTTAATTTTACTTACGGTTGTGATAGCGTATGTACCGTGATGTGAACGCACCATAAGCGGCTGCGGCTCATAATCGGAAATACAACCGATGCCAAGTCTGCCTTTCATACTCTGCATATCTTTATCAAACTTAGTTCTGAAAGGTGCATTTTCAATATTATGAATAGATCTGTCAAACCCCTTTTCGTCATCGTAAACTACCATACCGCCTCTTCTTGTGCCGAGGTGTGAGTGATAGTCAATACCAAAATACAAATCAAAAACGCAGTCCTCTTTGGCTGCTACTCCCATATATCCGCCCATATCTTTTCTCCTTTTTAATTCTGTCTGCCATATGCAAACTAATATAACAGTAATATTAATTATATTATTATTTCTTGCTGTTGTCTATACAAAAATAAAATAAAATGTCATAATTAAGGTAATATTATCATAACTGATTTTTAACATATATACTTTTTTGCTTATTTGTTTATTATATATAATATTTCACGCAAAGAATCACAATTATTTTTAAATAAGAGATTTACACAATTTATATTTTATGTTATAATATAGTAAATTCCTATCAAAACAGTAAACATTAATTTTAAATAAAGGAATATTAATATGACTCTGCAACAACTGAGATATGTTATCACGGTTGCTCAAAAAGGTACAATAAGCGAGGCGGCAAAGGAACTTTTTATTTCACAGCCGAGCCTGACCAATGCAATCCGTGAACTTGAAAAAGAAATGAACATTACAATATTTAACAGAACCAACAAAGGCGTTGCTGTTTCTACCGAGGGTGAACAATTTTTAGGCTATGCAAGACAGGTGCTTGAACAGGCTAACCTGCTTGAAAGTGCATATAAAACCTCGGTAAGGGATAAGCAGCGCTTTTCTGTTTCCACTCAACATTATGCATTCGTTGTAAATGCGTTTGTAGATTTAATTAAAGAGTTGCCTCAAAACGAGTATGACTTCTCAATCAGAGAAACTCAAACTTACGAGATAATTGACGATGTAGCTACAATGAAAAGCGAAATCGGAATTATTTATTTAAACGCTTTTAACGAAGCGGCTCTTACGAAAATCATTAAATCAAAAGGTTTGTGCTTTAATGAGCTTTTTGTAGCAAAGCCTCATATTTTTGTAACGGCGGAACATCCGCTTGCAAATAAAGAATCCGTTACTATGGAAGAGCTTGCAGACTACCCTTATCTTTCTTTTGAACAGGGCAATCATAACTCTTTTTATTATTCGGAAGAAATTTTCAGCACTGTAGAACGCAAAAAAAATATTCGTGTAACAGACCGAGCCACACTTTTCAATTTATTGATAGGTCTTAACGGTTATACGGTTTGCAGCGGAGTAATTGACAGCGGTCTTAACGGTTCGAATATTATTTCAATCCCATTAATCAAGGAAGGAGATATGCGTATAGGATATATCAGTCATAAAAAATTAGTTTTAAGTCCGCTTTGCAAAAAATTCTTAAATCACTTGAACAAATACATTAAGTGATATTTAATACAAGGAGGCATAAATGAAAAATTTTATCAGTGCATTTAAAGAATTAAAAATAGTAAATTTCCTGTTCTTAACGCTTGCAGGCATTATAAATGCTTTTGGCGTAGTTGTGTTTCTTGCTCCGGTAAAACTTTACGACAGCGGAATTTCAGGTACATCAATGCTTATTTCGCAAGAAACTCCTGCATGGTGCAGTTTATCACTTATACTTATTTTACTTAACATTCCTCTGTTTCTGCTCGGTCTTAAACGAGAGGGACTAAAGTTTACCGTATATGCAATTTACACGGTATTCATTTACTCTTTGGTTGCATGGATAATAACTGATATTTTACCGATAGATGTCAGCTTTATATCTCCCCTTGCGGGCAATGACCTGTTCTTATGCGCAATATTCGGCGGTGTAATTTCAGGCTGCGGCAGCGGTCTTGCAATGCGCTTTGGCGGCGCTATGGACGGAATAGATATTCTCGCCGTAATGTTTGCAAAAAAACTTCACTTAAGCATAGGCACATTCATTATGATTTACAATGTAATTCTCTATATCATTTGCGGCATAGTAATAGGCAGTTGGATATTGCCGCTCTATTCCATAGTAACTTATGCCGTGGCTGTTAAAATGATAGATTTCTTTGTAGAGGGTTTTGACCGTGCAAAAGGCGCTTTTATTATTACAACCAAGTCAGATGCTGTTTGTGAGAAACTTTCGCAAACATTTGAAAACGGTATTACTATGATAGACGCCAAGGGTTACTATTCAGGTTCAAAAAAGACAATGATTTACTTTGTAATAAACCGTTTTCAAGTTGATAAAATGAAAAGACTTGTACACGATATTGACCCGAAAGCCTATATCTCCATAAATGAAATAGCCGATGTTTATTCGGCAAATTCCGACGATAAAAACTAATATTTTTATTAACGACAGGTGCAGTCGGTTATAGTTGAAAACTATAGCCAACTGCACTTTTTATGTATTTTACAAATATTGATTTTCGCCTTATACTTTTAACAAATGAACAAGGAGGTAATATTTATGAGTAAAAATAATGTACCATTCAGATTTGACTATGTAGGAAGTTTTTTAAGACCGGATTATCTAAAAAAAGCCAGAGCAGATTTTGAAAAAAGAAATATAACAAAAGAAGAACTTACAGAAGTTGAAAACAAAGCCATTACAGACCTTGTAAAAAAGCAGAAAGAATTAGGATACAAGGTTATAACAGACGGTGAATTTCGCAGAGCAACATGGCATCTCGACTTTATGTGGGGATTTAACGGTGTTGCACACAAAAAGACAGAAAAGGGCGTAGCATTCCACGGCGAACCTGCGTTGATTGACGATACATGGCTTACAGGTAAAATCTCGGCTGACAACCACCCGTTTGTTGAGCACTACAAATTTATAAAAACTTTTGAAGACGAAAACACTGTTGCCAAGCAGACAATTCCTGCACCTGCTCAGTTTTTCCAGCAGATGATTATTCCTGCAAATATTGAAACAACAAGAAAATTCTATGCAACCGATGACGAGCTTATTACTGACATTGCAAACGGTTATAAAAAGGTTATTAACGATTTATATAACGCAGGTTGCAGAAACATTCAGTTTGACGATTGCACCTGGGGTGTACTCGTTGCCGAGGGCAGTGTAATTCGTTACGGCAAAGAAAACAACCTTGAAGATATTAAAGAAAAGCTCTTAAAAGTAAATAATCTTGCAATTGAGGGCAAGCCTGAAGATTTGGTTATTACAACACACATTTGCAGAGGTAACTATCATTCCGCATATTTCTCAAGCGGTGCATATGACTCAGTTGCAGAGCCACTGTTCGGCAGAGAAAATGTTGACGCTTATTACCTTGAATTTGACGATGAGCGTTCAGGTGGTTTTGAGCCTTTAAAATATGTAAGCGGCAATAAAAAGGTTGTGCTCGGTCTTATTACAACAAAGTCGCCAAAGCTTGAGGATAAGCAGACAGTAATCGAAAGAATACACGAGGCAAGTAAGTACATTCCGCTTGACAGACTTTACCTAAGTCCGCAGTGTGGCTTTGCGTCATGCGAAATCGGCAACAAACTCACCGAAGAACAGCAGTGGGCTAAACTCGCACTTGTAAAGGAAATTGCAGAAGAAGTTTGGAAGTAAATTCTTTATCAAAAGTTGGGGTAAATTATGGTTTAGCAAATTGATTTGCCAATTAATTATAAAAGTTTGGTCGACCTTTTCAAAGGTCGTGGGTGTGGGCAAAGCCCACAAATACTTTCCGCTTACGAAATCTAACGATAGTCAAACAGCTCGCTGTTTGGCGGCTTGAACACAACGGCGTTAGCCTTTAAAAGTGCGATAGCAACAAGGAAGCCATTCGATATACAATGAAAAGTTAATCATTTCTTTTATAAAAGGCTGTCGCCTGTTTTAACAAACTTAGTTTGCGCCTGATAAATTGTTGTATCGGAAGATTTTATGGGCGCTGCCCAAACCCGCAATTTTTGAAAAAATTGAGTAAACTTTTTTTGTTTTTGGGAGGATAATTCAGCGTTAGCTAAATTTCAATCCCCTACCGACACTCCGCTAAACCATAATTTAAAATAATAGACTTATAATAAAAGCAGTTGTAATCTTATTTGGATTGCAACTGCTTTTCTGTTATTTAAATTATAAAAAATGAAAAATAGCCATAAAGAAGTGAGATTGCCATACCTGCTATGACATCGCTTATAAAATGCACCCCGGCAAGGACTCTTGAAATCATAATCAAAGTGCTGATTATAAGATAAGCAATTCCGAGCGGAATACTTACATACATAAATGCCATTGCAATTATAAAGGCGCAGGCGGTGTGACGGCTCGGCATACTTTCGCCTTTCTTGTTTTTACCGAATACAGATGTAGTAGCAAATTTTTCGTACGGTCGAGGTCTGTTAAATATTTTTCTGAAAAAAGTAACTATTGCAAATACTGTAAGCGGTGACAGCGTAATTCTTGCAAAAATTTTAATATCGGAAAAAAACATAAAAACAATAAGAATGCCATACGATACAAACATTATAAGCGGGAGAAAGTTATAGCATAATTTTAATACGGTATTGCAAGTCTTATTTCTTTTAAAGAAACCAACAATGCTTTTATATGTTTCCGTACTTATAACAATCACCCCGTTTGAACATTCTTACGCTATTTTAACACAAGATTTAAACTATTTCAACATTATATTTTTCAAACCAATAATCAAGTTCAATAATATACGCAAGTATTTGCGGTGCTTGCATAAGCTGACCGTACCAAGGTGTTGTTATACTGTCGGGATTTTCGATTATATTCATTATACCTTCTTTGCTTAGCATTTCGGTAAGTGGATTTTTCTTTTGCAGAATATTTATAACTCGCTCTTTACAGATGTCAAAATATATCGGGTTGTGGGTTTTAGGGTAAGGACTTTTCTTTCGCCAACAAATTTCTTCGGGCAAAATATCCTCAAAGGCTTTTCGCACAATTCCTTTTTCACGGTTATTATATGCTTTGATTTTCCAAGGCATATTGTATGCATATTCCGCAAGTCTGTAGTCGCAGAACGGTACACGCACCTCAAGTCCGTTATACATTGAACAGCGGTCTTTTCGTTCAAGCAAACATTGCATAAACCAGTAAAAATTAAGATAAAACATCTCTCTCATTCGTGCGTCTGCTTTTGAATCTGTTTTCAGTTTTGGGGCAAGGTTAATTGTATCAAGATATTTTTGCCGCACATATTCTGCACCCTTTGGCAAAACTCCGTCTTTTAATATTGAGGAGCGGACATCCTGACTTTTTGACCATGGAAAATTATCTTCAAATAAAATTTCTTTGTTGTGGTACCACGGATAACCGCCGAAAAGTTCATCAGCACATTCACCCGACAACGCAACGGTATAATCTTTTTTGATTTCGCCACAGAACAAAAGTAACGAGGAGTCAACATCTACATAACCGGGCAAATCTCTTGCTATTACACTGTCATAAAGTGCGTCGGCAACCGCCTTGTTATCAAGTATAATTTCCCTGTGCCGACTGTCAGCATTGCGTGACATAAGTGAAATATATTCAAAATCGGCATTTGGCTGAAACAGACTTTTCTTAAAATATTTTTCATTGTCACGATATTCAACCGAATAAGTGTTGATTTTGCCGAGCTTATTTTCCTTATAATATTGCGAGGCGGTTTTTACAATTATGCTGCTGTCAAGTCCGCCCGACAGGAAAAAGCAGAGCGGCATATCGCTGACAAGCTGCCGGTTTATAGCGTCGGTAAGCAAAAAGCGTGTTTTTTCAACAGTTTCTTCAATGCTGTCCGTGTGTTCTTTCGCTTGAATTGTAAAGTAACTTTTTTTAGTCAGTTTTTGATTTTTATAAAGTGCCGATTCACCCGGTTTTAATTCTTTAATTCCCTTAAAAACGCCGCATGACGGAGTACGGGCAGGACCTAAGAAGAAAATTTCATATAGACCTGTTTCGTCAATCTGCGGTTTTACAATTTTACTTGCGAGCAGAGCCTTTATTTCTGACGCAAACAAAATTCCTCCGTCGTATTCATAATAAAACAACGGTTTTACTCCGATTTTATCTCGGCAAAGGAAAATACTGTTTTCGCTTACATCATATATCGCAAAAGCAAAAATGCCGTTGAGCATATCGGCGCATTTCTCTTTGTATTTCATATATGATTTAAGCACAACTTCGGTATCACTGTGCCCTCTGAAATGATAGCCGCTTGCTTTTAAATCTTCTCTTAATTCATCGGTGTTGTAAAGCTCTCCGTTATAGACGATTATATATGTTTTTCCTCTGTGTCGTGCCGCCATAGGCTGTTTGCCGTTTTCTTTGTCAATAACAATAAGCCGTCTGTGCAGCAGAGCACAACCTTTATTAATGTAAAGCCCGTTTTCGTCAGGACCTCTCTTGATAAGAGTTTGTGACATTTTATATAGAACAGGAATCTGTTTACTCATATCAATTTCGTTGTCAAACCAACCTGCAATACCACACATAAGTAACCTCCGTTAATTGTTTCTGTAATTTTTAAGTAAAAATAAAAAGCAAATCATCAGCGCCGTAAGTGCAATTCCCGAAAATGCCGTGCCTCCGTAAACGGAACTGCCTGAAACCGTACCTACGGAAAATACGCTTTTGGTATCGTAAAATATCAGCATACCGATATAGGTGAAAAGTGCGGTTAATATTCCTTGAATAATTCTGTAACAGAAAAATATCAATTTATTAATCTTAAGATTGCCAAGCACTGAAAAAATTTGAAAGTGTACGCATATTCCGCCAAATCCCGCCACAAACGCAACTGCCCATACAGGTAATTTGGAAGAAGCCGTTTTAACACCCGTGCACACTTCAAATATTGACAGCACGGCGGTTTTTACAAATCCGTCATCAAGCACTGTCGAAAGAATACCTGCGACGGCGGAAAAAGCTATAACAAACGAGCATATTGAAAACATACCTTTTGATGCATCGTACACCGCTTCCACAAGAGATTTTGTAAAGCTTAGCCTGATTTTATTGCTTCCTTTGGCAGTTACGAAAATTTTCCCTCTGTTTATTATTTTATTCGCAATGCCTGTAATGAGTACCGACAAAATTTGTGAGCAGAGCATTATTATGCCGATTTTTTTATCGTTGTAAATTGACATTCCTATAAAGCTTACTAAAAAACCCGGACCCGCACACACCATAAACATACTTGCTCTTTTACATTCTTCTGTTCCTGCATTTCCGCTTTTGTAAAGTTCGTTACAGCTTTTTGCACCGATAGGATAACCTCCCGTAACCGAAAGCAGTAATATGGGTGCAAAGCATGGACTTAGACCGAATACCGATTTCATAATTTTGCCGAAAGGTTTGCCTAAAAAATCGGAAATACCGCTTTTTACCGTAAACGATGACACTGCCATAAACGGAAACAGAGAGGGGATAAGCACATTTATGCACATTTCAATTCCAGAAAACGCTCCGTCTGCACATTCTTTTGAAAAAATTAAAAGCATTATGCATACAATAACTATTGCAAGCGAAAGCAGTGCGGCTGTAAATTTGTGAAAATTTGCCTTAATAAACATAGCAATCACCATTAATATATATGTAACACTCTGCATAAAAATAATAATAAAGCTATGAAACGGGAGAGATATATTTTGCAGAGAAAAAACGATAAGCCGAAAAACGAATCGGCAAGTTCGCTTACGCTTGATTTAAATTCAGGTTTGCCGACACTGGATATGCTTGGCAACAGGCGAATAACAATCGAGGGTTCGACAGGCGTGTTGAGGTATGAAAGCGAAAATATAAAGATTAACACAAACAAAATGGTTGTTTCCGTATGCGGCAGAGGACTTACGGTAAAGTGCATTTCTGCAGTTGATGTTGTAATTGAGGGATTTATAACGGGAATTGATTTTATTACATAAAGCGGGGCGTTAATATGCTGTTAAAGCTTATAAGATGGAGCAAGGGCTATGTCGATTTTTCTGCAAGCGGAAAATTTCCCGAACGATTTATTAATCTTACCACCCGTAACGGAATTAATGTATGGAATTTAAAGCCCACAGAAAAAGGCTTGACCGCTACAATGCAGGTGTATGATTACAAAAATATACGCAGTATAGCTTATAAATCAAAACTGAAAATGCGTGTTACAGGCAGACACGGACTTCCTTTTTATGTACAACGCTATAGGCAGAGAGTGGGACTTTTGATTGGAGCAATAATCGGAATTGTTTTGATTGCGGTCTTGTCAAAATTTATATGGTATATTGACGCACCGCCTACAAAGAGTTTGAGTACCTCACAAATTCTTTCCGCTCTTGAGGAGGATAATGTAAAAGTAGGTTCGTATATAAATTCTATAGATACCGAAAATACCGAGCGCAGACTGATTTTGAAAAACGAGCAGATTGGCTGGATAAGTCTTAATATTACGGGCAGTACGATGAGTGTTAATATTGAAGAAAAAGCTCCGAAACCCGATACTCCGGACTTTAAAACTCCTTGTAACATAAAAGCAAATAATGACGGAGTAATAACAAGTATAAAGACATCAAGAGGGGAAACAAAGGTAATGAAAGGCAGCGGAGTTGTAAAAGGAGATCTGCTTGTAAGCGGTATAGTGGAAACAAAGCAGGAAACAATAGAATATGTGCACGCAAGTGCCGAGATAATGGCGGATGTAATATATAAAAAAGAATATACATTGCCCAAAAGCTATGATTATTATTCGATAACCGATAACCGAACCGACAGATATATGTGCGGCTTTTTAAATTTTAAATTTCCCTGTTCAATAAGTTTTTTGTCTTATGATGACAGTGTGTTCGTAAAAAATAAAGAGAAATTGTGTTTTAACAATACAAATATACCGATAGAGTTTACGACGCAGAGTGAAATTGAAGTTAGTAAAAGCTGTGTAAATATAGATAAAGCCGTTCTTGATAAAAAATTACTTGCACAGTCAATGCTTTATGAAGTGTTTGAAAAGCAAGATAGTACGCTTGTAAGCAGGAAAATCAATATAAAAAAGAGCAATAATAATTTTAATGCTGAAATCAGCTATATTTTTAACGAAAATATAGCACAAACATCAGAATTAAGTGTGACAGATTAAAATATATGTGGTATAATTAAACTTATCAGATTATTATAGGGTGATATTATGCGGATTTTATGTATAGGTGATGTCGTAGGCAGTATAGGCTGTCGCTTTTTGCGTGATAAGTTGCCGACTTTGAAGAAAGTAAAAGGAATAGACTTTGTGCTTTGCAACGGAGAAAACTCGGCAGACGGCAACGGAATTACACCGTCATCTGCAAATTATCTTCTCGACAGCGGTGTAAATGTTATTACTCTCGGCAACCATTCTTTCAGGCGTAAAGAGGCTTATGACTTTATTGACGAAAATCCGTTTATAGTTCGTCCCGCAAATTTTCCTGACGGAACTACTCCGGGTATGGGAATTGTAAATGTTGATACAGGCAGAAAGATAATTACCGTAATCAATATAATGGGTAATACCTTTATGGACAACAACCTTGATTGTGCGTTTGATTGTGCCGAAAATATGCTTAAGAAAGCGGAGAGCAATATTATTATAGTTGACTTTCATGCTGAGGCTACGGGCGAAAAAAGAGCTATGGGATATTTCCTTGACGGTAAGGTATCTGCAATGTTTGGTACACATACTCATGTGCAGACTTCTGACGCACAGGTTTTGCCTAACGGCAGCGGATATATAACCGATGTAGGTATGACAGGAACAATTCATTCGGTTTTGGGTGTAAAAAGCGAAATAATTATCAATAAATTCAAAACCAAGCTGCCTGCAAGATTTGACCTTGCGGACGGTGAATGTAAAATGGAATGTGTGCTTTTCGATATTGATGACAAAACAGGCAAAACATTGACCGCAGAGTCATTCAGAATTGAATAAGGTAACCAAAATTTTAAATTTGCTATATTTTTGCGAATTTCACTTGCAAAATTTCGTTCTAAAATATATAATAACTATGTCTATGAATTTAATTGTATGATAAAGGATGTGTTCGCAATGTTTAACGGCGAAATCTTAAAGAATGCGATAATTTCTGGTGCAAACAATATAAGCTCACAGAAAAATCAGATTAATGATCTTAATATTTTTCCTGTTCCCGACGGTGATACAGGTACAAATATGTCTATGACTATAATGGCTGCCGCAAAAGCTCTTGCCGATTATGACGGTGACGATGCAGGCGAGGTAGCACAGATTACAGCTTCCGCTATGTTAAGAGGAGCAAGAGGTAACTCGGGTGTTATTACATCTCTTATTTTCCGTGGCTTTGCACAGGGACTTAAGGGTATGAAAGAAGTAAACGGCAAAAGCCTTGCCGCAGCTCTCGGTATCGGTGTTGACGCAGCGTATAAGGCTGTAATGAAACCTACAGAGGGCACAATCCTTACAGTAGCCCGTATGGCTTATGAAGAGGGTGTAGAGGCTTCAAGAATAAACTCCGACAGCCTTTATGTATGGCAGTGCATTTGCAATAAGGCAAACGAGGCACTTGCAATTACTCCGGAACTCTTACCTGTTCTTAAAAAGGCAGGAGTTGTTGACGCAGGCGGTAAGGGCCTTTGTGTAATCTTTGAGGGTATGCTTTCCTACCTTAAGGACGGTGTAATGATTGAGTACACCGAGGCAAAAAAAGAGGCTACTGTTGATAATTTTGAAAGTGCGGCTGCTGAATTTGACGATGATATTCAGTTCACTTACTGCACAGAGTTTATTATAGGCAGAAATATAGAGGACGCTCCCGACCCGGACGAGCTTAGATCTTATCTTCAGACTATCGGCGACTGCGTTGTAGTAGTTAATGACGAAGAGATTATTAAAGTTCATGTTCATACCGAACAGCCGGGTAAGGCTCTTACGAAAGCTCTTTTGTTCGGTCAGCTTTTGACAGTAAAAGTTGAAAATATGAAAGAACAGCACAAAAATGCCAAGGCTGCCGCTAAACCTAAGAAAGAAACCTTTGAACCGGCAGAACCTGTTGAAGATTTCGGCTTTGTTGCGGTTGCGGCAGGCGAGGGACTTAAAAACCTCTTCAAGGATTTAGGTTGTGCCAATGTTGTTTCCGGCGGTCAGAGTATGAACCCGAGCACAGACGATATTTACGCAGCGGTAATGGCTACACCGGCTAAAAATGTATTGGTGTTCCCAAATAATAAAAATATCATTCTTGCTGCCGAGCAGACTATACCTATGGTTAAGGACAGAAATGTTGTTATTGTTCCTACAAGAACAATTCCGCAGGGTATGACAGCACTTCTTAATTTCGATTCGGAGATTTCCCCCGAAAGCAACGCTCAGCTTATGATGGATGCCGCAACAGGTGTAGGCACAGGTCTTGTTACATTTGCAGCAAGAAACAGTGAGTTTGGCGGTAAGAAGATTAAAGAGGGCGACATAATTGCTCTTGAAAACGGTAAGCTTACCATTACAGAGAAAAATCCTGTAAAGGCAGTTGTAAAGCTTGCCAAGAATATGGTAACCCGTGATACTTCGTTTATCACACTTATTTACGGTAATGACATCAGCGAAGAAGATGCAAAGACAGCATTCAACGAGCTTTCGGATAAGTTCGGTTCACGCACAGATGTTACTCTCGTAAAGGGTGATCAGCCGGTTTATTACTTTATCCTCAGTGTAGAATAATTTTGTAAGCATTGTCTTGCTTGCCCTGTGGCTGAGTATAAAAGTAGAAAGTTATTTGATTAAAAGGGGCGTGCATTCACGCCCTTTTGTTTTTCGGTGGAATTATGGCTTCTCTGTATAAAATTTCAATTGATAAATTAAACGGAATAGGCAAAAAAAGAGCCGAGCTTTTTAATAAGCTGGGCATTTACAGCATAGGAGATTTGCTTAGTTTTTATCCGAAAGGATACGAGGATTGGAGTTCAACCGTTAAAATCGAAAGCTTGCAAGACGGTATGAATGTATGTATCAAAGCGGTGCTCGGAGCACAGATAAAAGACGGAGTCTTGCCCGGAGGACGAATTATATCCAAAGGTATGGTGTATGATGACACGGGTACACTGCAGCTTGTCTTTTTTAATAACCGATACATAAGCGCTATGATTCACGCAGGTGAAGAATATTATTTTTACGGCAGAGTTACAGGCGGAATAGGCGGTTGGCAAATGATTTCTCCGACTTTTTCACCTGTCGGCGAGGGCTCAAAAATTCACCCGATATATAAGCAGACAGCAGGTCTTAATTCAAAGATAATTGCAAATGCGGTAAAGCAGGCTCTGTCGTATTTGCCTGAAAAGGTAAACGACCCGTTGCCCGAAAGCGTACGAAGCACATTTGCTCTGTGTGATTTGAAATATGCAATACAGAATATACATTTTCCAAATAATTCAGAGTCGCTTGCGTCGGCAAGAAAAAGGCTTGTTACAGAGGAACTCCTTGTGCTTAATCTCGGTATGCGTTCACTCAAAGAACACAGTCGAGGTGAAAGCGGAGTTGATATTACTAAAAGTTATTTTGATGAATTTAAAGAACTTTTACCTTTTACAATGACGAATGCACAAAGTCGGGTTGTAGGCGAATGTATATCTGACCTGACAAAAGGTACAAAACCGATGAACAGACTTGTTCAGGGTGATGTAGGTTCCGGAAAAACGGCTGTTGCAGCCGCCGTTTGTCATACTGTAATACGCAACGGATTTCAGGCGGCTTTTATGGCTCCCACCGATATTCTTGCAAGACAGCATTATAAAACCTTTACCGAACTTTTTAAAGGTACCGATATAAAAACAGCTTTGCTTACGGGTTCAATGAAAGAGTCCGAGAAAAAAGCTGTAAGAGCGGAACTTGAAAACGGCGACATCTCTTTTGTAGTCGGCACTCATGCACTGATAACCGAAAAAACCAATTTTTACAATCTCGGAATAGCTGTAACGGATGAACAGCACCGTTTCGGAGTATCACAGAGGGCAAAACTTTTATCAAAAGGCAGTAATCCGCATTTGCTTGTTATGAGCGCAACCCCTATTCCGAGAACTCTCGGACTTGTTATTTTCGGCGATCTTGACATTTCGATAATCGACGAACTTCCGCCGTCAAGAAAACCTGTTAAAACCTATGCAATAAGCACGCTTAAGCGTAAAAACTGCTATGGATTTATAAAAAATGAAATAGCACAGGGCAGGCAGGCATACATAGTTTGCCCGCTTGTCGAAGAGGGTGAACTTGAAAATGTAGCCTCGGCGGAGGAATATGCGGCGGAGCTTATGCTGAATGATTTTTCCGATATTTCAGTCGGTATTGTTCACGGACATATGAAACCTGCCGAAAAGGACGAGGTTATGAAAAAATTTGCGGATAACGAAATTTCTTTGCTTGTTGCAACGACTGTAATTGAGGTAGGCGTAGATGTTCCGAACGCTACCGTTATGACAATAGAAAATGCTGAGAGATTCGGTCTTTCTCAACTTCACCAGCTAAGGGGAAGAGTAGGTCGAGGTAAGTATGATTCTTATTGCTTTTTAATAAGCAATAACAGAAATCCCGAAACTATGCAAAGACTGAAGGTTATGTGCAGTACGAATGACGGCTTTAAAATTGCCGACGAAGATTTAAAATTGAGAGGTCCCGGCGACTTTTTCGGAGAGCGACAGCACGGTCTGCCGCAAATGGCGATTGCCGATTTTGCAGATACCAAAAGTTTGGAGCTTTCGCAAAAAATGGCTGATTTTATTATATTTAATTATAAAAATCTTTATCATGATGATTTAAGATTGTTGAGGGCAGAGGTTGACCGACTTTTCTCTTCAAACGGTCATAATTGTCTGAATTAATATATTATTAGGAGTAATCGAGTTTATGAAAAGGAAATTTATCAGGGTATTGTCAGTGCTTTGCACGCTTGTTGTGCTTGCCTGTGTATTTGCACCAACAGCAGGAGCTGCTTCGTTTACAAACAGCGTTGCAACAAAATCGGAGTCAATCTTACTTGTAAATACGGATACAGGTCAGACTGTTTATGAAAAAGAGGCTGATACCAAGCGCTATCCGGCATCTACCACAAAGATTATGACTTACATAGTTGTTATTGAAAATGTGGACGATATTGAAAATACAAGGGTAACTATCAAAAAAGATGTTCTTGACAAGCTAAAGGGTACGGGAAGTTCTGTTGCCAACCTTGAGGCTCATATCGGAAAAACAATGTCTGTTAAAGATTTACTTTACAGTATGATGGTTCCATCCGGCAACGACGCCGCAATGACTCTTGCCGATTATGTAGGCGGCGGAAGTATTGACAAATTTGTTGATATGATGAACGATAAGGCAAAAGAGCTTGGCTTAAAGAATACACACTTTAAAAACCCCGACGGCTTGCACGATGAAGACCACTACACAACAGCAAGAGATATGTATACTATGGCTTCATATGCATTAAAACTCCCTTATTTTGAAGAAATTACAAATACAACCGAGTATTATTGTGAGGGCGATGACGAACCGCTTACCACAACAAACTACCTTATCGACCAGTGGCGTGGCGGAGATTATTACTATATGTACGCAAAGGGTATAAAGACAGGTACTACAGACCAGGCGGGCAGATGTCTTGTTACATCCGCATCGGCAGACGGATATTCGTACTTGCTTGTACTTTTAAAAGCTCCTTATAAAGAGGGTGTTGAGGAAGAGTATTATACCTTTACAGATGCCGCCGACCTTTTTCGCTGGGCGCTTACAAGTCTTGAACTTAATACCGTAGCATCAACAAAAACTCCTATTTGTGAGCAAAAAGTTAAACTTTCGTGGGGTAAAGATTCTGTTCTCCTCGTTCCCGAAAAGAACTTCAGTGCTATTGTTCCATCGGACTATGAGGAAAAATGGATTACCATAGAAACCAATGTTCCGGACGAAGTTGACGCACCGCTTGATACAAATACGGTTGTAGGCACAGCTACTATTTATTACCAGGACGATAAAATGACTGAAAAACAGGAACTTGCTACAGTTAATCTTGTGCCGAGTGAAAAGGTAGAACTCAGCGGATTCCTTTATGTAATGAATGTAATCGGCACAATTATGAAATCTTATTGGTTCTTGGTAGCAGTCGGAGTTATTGTAATAATTCTTGTAATTTACTATATTACCTCTAAAATCAACCGCAAAAAAGCCAAAGCAGCCAAAAAGGTAAAGCATTACCGCAATCTTTAATTTTTAAACTAAGCCACCGCAAAGCTAAGCGGTGGCTTTTGTAATGCCTATAAATAAGATTTAAGCTCTCCTATGTTTTCTTCTTCGGTATCCAGCATCTTTTTGGCGAGCATCGTTATATGCGGGTCACTGCCGTCGTATTCACGCATATGTCTTGCCATTTTGTTTACGCCCATTGTGTTGCCTTTAATCATCATTTCCGCAATGTGCGAGGCTGATGAATCACGCTTTAAATCACGGTTTGCGGCATAGCTTGTCATTGCCTTTGTCATCGGACTGACATGGTGTACATCCGCACCTCGCCTTTTAAGCATTGTATTTGCACAATGGTATAACTTGCTGTATTTTATAAGCTGTTCGCAAAGTACACCGTCAACTTTGTTGTCCTTTAATTGCTTGCGAACAGCAGAAATACCGTTGCAGCCCATCTCGGCATTTTGCAGAACATAATTAAGCATTTCGTTATCGTTAATCACAAAAATCACCTCTGAAAATATTATTATTCAACATTTGGAAAATATACATCTTGCAAGAGGCTTTGATTTGTGGTTTAATATAAATGGTGATATTAATGGTTAATTCAGAATTAAAAACTTTTACACTTCCATTTCCGAACGAAAGAGGAGAGCGTAAAATTTGGGTATATATTCCAAGTCATAGCGAAGATGAAAAATTACCTGTAATTTATATGACTGACGGACAAAATCTGTTTGACGAAGAAAGTACGGAATACGGAAGTTGGAATGTTATTTCTGCTGTTGAAAATGAGCAGAATAACACAGGACTTTCAGCCGTTATAGTCGGAATTGACAACGGCAATATATATCGTGACAGTGAGCTTACTCCGAAATGCATAGGTGAAATTCAGCACAGAGATTATTTTAATGATATTTTCTCTCCCGAGGGCGAGGTGTTTGACAGCTTTCTTACGGATACTGTTATCCCTTATATCGAAAATAATTTTCCTGCAAAGAAAAATAAAGAAAGCGTTTCGGTATGCGGAAGTTCATCGGGCGGTTTGCAGGCTTTCTTTGAGGGAATGGAGCACAGCGACAAGTTTGGATTTGTAGGAGCATTGTCGCCTGCATTTGCAGTTTATACGGAAGACGATTGGAGAGCATATTTGCTTTCAAAAGTGAACGATGATATGCCGTATATTTATATGTATTGCGGAAATGCAGACCCACTTGAAGAAATCTTGATGCAGAGCACGGAAATGATGTACGACCTTTTACCGGAAGTCGGTTATCCGTACGATATGTTCAACGAAGTTTTGCTTTTTGAAAATGCACATAATGAAAAAGCATGGAGAGAAATTTTCCCTGATTTTCTGCACACATTTCTTGATAAAGCAAGGTAAAAAAGCTGTGGAAATCTTGAGAATTTATATCGGTAAGTTTAAATAAGCGATAAAAGCAACAAAAAACGCTCTGCCTTTAAGACAGAGCGTAAATGCCGATATGTAACTATTAAAGAATAACCTCGCCGTCAACAGTACCGCTAAGACCTGCTGCGTTTGATTCATCGGTATCAATGTGCATTGCAGGAGCATAGCTTGGGCTTACTCTTACAACAACATCACCGAATGTTGTTGCTCTGCCTGTGCTTTCGCCAACCTTAACAGAAACAATCTGCTTATCGGTTACGCCAAATTCAGCGGCAGCTTCCGGAGTAAGGTGAATGTGTCTTTTAGCAGCGATTACACCGCACTCAATTTCACACTCGCCAACAGGGCCAACGAGCTTGCAGCCCGGTGTGCCTGCAATATCGCCTGACTCACGAACAGGAGCAGCAATACCGAGTTTTCTTGCATCTGTAAGAGCAACCTCAACCTGTGTAGCGCTTCTTTCAGGGCCAAGAATTGACATCATCATTTCACCCTTAGGGCCAACAACCTTAACCTTTTCCGCACAGGCAAACTGACCGGGCTGAGAAAGATCTTTCTTTTTAGTGAGAGTTGCGTCTGCACCGAAAAGTGTTGCGAAAACTTCCTTTGTCACATGGATGTGACGAGCAGAGGTTTCTACCATAATTTTCATATTTTTTACCACCAATCATAAATAAATACAGCCAATGGCTTTGAATATATTTTACTACTAAATTATTTAAATTTCAACACATTTACGCTAATGTATTTAATTTTCGGACATATTTTAGTTTGGAAATTTTAATTTCTAAAAATAAGGAATGATAAGAAAATGTATAGAACATGGGAAGAATTATACAGCGAGTGCAAAGCGTGCCAAAAGTGTGAACTTTGCAAAACACGCACAAATGTAGTTGTGGGCGTGGGAAATCCGAATGCCGATATTATGTTTATAGGCGAGGGCCCGGGAGAGAACGAGGACTTACAAGGTGAACCTTTTGTGGGCAGAGCAGGCAAACTGCTTGACAAGATGCTTGCTGCGGTTGACCTCGACAGAAACGAGAATATTTACATTGCAAATATTGTAAAATGCAGACCGCCGCAAAATCGTGATCCTAAACCCGAGGAACAGGAAATGTGCATTGGTTGGCTGCGCTCACAGGTAAAACTGATTAACCCTAAAATAATAGTTTGTCTTGGAAGAATTGCAGCGGCAAAACTTATTAAGCCTGACATAAAGATTACCAAAGAACACGGAATGTGGTTTAAAAAAGGTAATTTTGAAATGATGGCTATGCTGCATCCTGCCGCTGTTTTAAGAGATCCACGCAAAAAGCCCGAGGCTTTTGACGATTTTTTAAAATTGCGTGACAGACTTGAAGAATTAAATAAAGGAGACGTTTAAAATGAATGAAACAGTAAACCTGATGATTACAAGAAGAAGCGTAAGAAAATTTAAATCTGATATGATTCCAAAAGAAATTATAGATGAAATCATTACAGCCGGTACATATGCGGCATCAGGCAGAAACAGTCAGTCACCTATCATTATTGCCGTTACAAATAAAGAATTAAGAGATAAAATTTCAAAAATTAATGCGGAGATTATGGGTAAACCCGACGGTTTTGACCCGTTCTACAATGCGCCCGTAATGCTCATAGTTCTTGCGGATAAAAGTGTACCTACTTATCTTTATGACGGTTCGCTTGTAATGGGCAATCTTATGCTTGCCGCTCACGGACTCGGTATAGGCAGTTGTTGGATTCACCGTGCCAAAGAATTTTTTGAAAGGGAAGAGGGCAAAGATTTGCTCAAATCGCTTGGCATAGAGGGCGATTATGAGGGTATCGGCAACTGTGCGCTCGGTTATGTTGACGGTAATTATCCCACAGAGCTTCCACGCAAAGAAAACAGAGTTTTTTATGTAGATTAAGAGGTAAGTTCTATGATTATTCTTGCATCGGCATCTCCCCGCAGACAGGAGCTTTTAAAGCTGATTACCGAAAATTTTATTGTGATACCGTCCGATATAGACGAAGGAGTGCCAAATAATATTGAAATCGAAAAAAGTCCCGAATACCTTGCTGTGAAAAAGGCAAAGCATATATATGAAAACGGACATAGAAATGATGTTGTAATCGGTTGTGATACAGGAGTTTTTATTGACGGTAAAATGCTTGGCAAACCTAAAAACAAAGAGGATGCAAAGCAAATGCTGACTGAACTTTCGGGCAGAAAGCACAAGGTAATTACAGGCTGTTGTATTTGCGGCAACAGTAAAGTAAACAGCTTTTCACAAGTTACGGAGGTTGAGTTTTACGAACTTACCGAAGAAGAAATCGAAAGCTATATTGCCACAGGAGAGCCGATGGACAAGGCAGGCTCATACGGAATACAGGGCAAAGGCTCATTGCTTGTGAAAGGCATTGTCGGCGATTATTTTAATGTGGTAGGTTTGCCTGTTGCAAGGCTCAATAAAGAATTAAACGGATAGGATAAAATGAATATTGAATTTAAAAGAGTAACAAAAAAACTTCCCGAATATAAGCAAATCAAACAGCTGTATTTTTCGGCTTTTCCGTCTGAAGAAAGAGCACCGTTTTATTTGATGATAAAACGAACCAAAAGAGAAAATGTCGATTTTCTTGCAATTTATTGTGAGAAAAAATGGGTCGGAATGATTTATATAATTAATTATCTTGACCTTTCGTATGTTTTCTACTTTGCTCTTGATGACAGTCAAAGAGGGCAAGGAATAGGCTCTGCCGTGCTCCGAGAGATTCATAAACTTTACAGTGGCAGAAGATTTTTTCTTGCACTTGAACAGCTTGACAAAAATGCGGAAAATTATGCTCAACGCCTTAGCAGAAGCAGATTTTATCTGAAAAACGGACTTAAAAAGCTCAAAATTTCCATTAAAGAGGGAAATGTGGTGTATGATTCTATGGGCTTTGGCGGCGAGGTTAAACCTGACGAATATATGGCAATGATGAAAAATTACACAGGCTTTTTCTTTTCAATGCTCTATAAGGTTGAAATGTTTGAGAACTGATATAAATTATGGTTTAGTGCACAGTTTAGCCAAGCAATCAGTTAAACCATAAATTACTCCAACTTTTGATAAAGATTTCTTACAAAAAGCAAAAAAGCTATCACAAATCGATGTGATAGCTTTTTCAGCGTTAATATTCAGTTGTTGGCAAGTGCTCTTTCGAGCCAGATGTCAGCAATATCCATTGCAACAAAAAGTCCGTGCTTTTCGCTTGATTTTACAAGCTTCTTTCTTGGTGAAAGGTCAGGGTCAGTAGCAAGTAACTGAACAGTAACTTTATCCGCAACCTGAAGTCCGTTTACCTCGTTTTTGCTTTTTACCTGAAGTCTGATAACATATGGTTCAGACATATTGCCGTAATAAATCTCATCGCCACACCTTACGAGCGGTCTGCCCTTATAGGTGGAAAATTCCTGAGCTGTTTTTTTAGCTTCTGCCACGAAGCATCAGTCCTTTCTAAACATTAAGGTAAGATTTTACGAGTGCTTCAAGTAAGTCGTCACGGTCAATTTTACTGATAATGTTGCGTGCGTTGTTGTAAGTTGTTATATATGTGGGATCCTCACTAAGAATATAGCCTACTATTTGGTTTATTGGGTTATAGCCCTTTTGTCTGAGAGCGTCATAAACGATGGTAAGACTTCTTTTAATAGCATCGTCCCGTTCCTCACCAAGTGAGAAAATCATAGTCTTATCCAACATACCGAAACACCTCCTGTAAATTATTCTTTTTATATTATATACTAAATCAGTTAATTTTTCAAGCCCATTTTCGTGAATTTTATGTGAATTGTTTAAATTTGCTATTTTATTGGTTTTTATAAATCAAAAAGCCTCCCAATTCAGGAAGGCTGTAGATTGTGCCACAAATATGTAGCACATAATCAGACATTAAGTCCGAAAGAAATAGAAATTGCGTCATTTATTTCGCTCATATAGTTTTGGTCAACCGAGCCCATTTTTTCTTTGAGTCGTTTTTTATCTATGGTGCGGACTTGTTCAAGCAAAACAACGCTGTCTTTGGCAAGTCCCGAAGAATCTGCATTGAGCGGAATGTGTGTGGGCAGATTTGCCTTTGACTGCTGACTTGTGATGGCCGCCGCTATAACGGTAGGACTGAATCGGTTTCCCACATCGTTCTGAACTATAAGTACGGGTCTTATTCCGCCTTGTTCAGAGCCTATCACCGGACTTAAATCTGCATAAAAAATATCCCCTCGTTTGATATTCAAGACTTTCACGCTCCAAATAATTAGATTACTGATATTTTTCCCTTTCCAAAAGTTTTTATACAGCTACTATATAATATTTTTGGGCGTAAAAATTGTGAAGGCTTTTAGTTTGCATTTTATTAACCAAGCTCGTATTGATTGCTGAAATCAATACGAAAATTTTTAGAATTTATTTGCGCAGATAATATATATCCGTTTTTATCTACGGAATATGTGCATTTGCCCTTTGAAGTTTCCAGTATATATGTATCGGATTCATTGTTTTTTTGATAAAGAATTTCTCTCCCGTCACAAATCTCTGTTGCAACACAATGTATAAGTTGCAAAAGATTGTCATTTGGCAAATATGCCTCGTCTGCAGTACTTGTTAAGTCATCTATTTCAATGGATATTTCACCTCCGTCATTGCCGATTTTTAACCCGTCAACAGTTTGCGGTTTGTTAAAAACAAGTTCGGTTTGACCGTCATTTGCCGTTATACTTCCTCCTGCCGAAAAATCTCCTTTGCTTGCCGTAAAATCGGCATTAAAATTTGTAATTATACTTTTTTTAACTTCATTACTTTGGCAAGCAGAAAAAATTATTGCCATTAAGAAGAATAATACAAAAAGCCTTAGTTTTTTCATATTACGCCACACTCCTGTCTTTGCTTAATTATATGTAAAAAACAAGGCAAAAATTATTTATACAAAAAATAAATGGCAACATAAATAACTTTAATTATCTATGCTGCCAATATTTAATTTGCTTTTGAATTGTCAATTAAAACAATCCATTTACCGTTTCTTTTTCCGCTTTCACGCTTTATAAAGCCTTTTTCCTGTAAAAGTACGGTTTTCCTTTTTATAGAGCGTTCTGATTTTCCTACCTTAACGGCTAAATCCTTTTGAGTGATTTGCGGATTTTCTTTTAACGCTTTTATGATTACTAAATCTTCAAGAGATAATTCCAAAGTGCCATTTTCTTTTCCAAAAGTGTCATTTTGGCACTTTGAAAATTTTTATTATAGTCGATGTGTAAATACCTGTTTTTTAAATCATGGTTTGCGTTTAATAAGAGATTATATTTTGATTCTAAATCAATATATGCGATTTGTGTAAAGGCACGCAGTTGCAAGTCATTATACATTTCATTTCACCTCTGTTATATACTCAAATTCATGTAAACTTGGTGTACTTTCTCCTTTGCTTACACACAAAGTAAAAGTTTTATAAGGATTATAACGCTTTATTAATGTATCTCCGTAAGAAGGATAAGTATCAAATTTTTGTGAGCATTGTCTATAATTTTCAATATCAAAGAAATAACCGTTTATTACAAGTTTAAAACTATAACTCTTACTAATATTTTCAAATATCGTAACCAATTGTTCTTTACTTATATTATCATCACAGTAGATTGCCTTTACATACATACCGCTAACATTGTGCTTTTTAACAAACTCTTCAATTGATAAATTTGTATTGATTTCAGGCTTAATATCCGTAACTATTTCAACATCAACCGCACAGTCTATGTTATATTTATTAAAACTCTCTACAATATCATTTTGAACTTTATATGTCATAATATTGCTCACATAATCATCTGTTACATTGCCGTCATTATCTATTACAGCTGTAAACATCAGTTTAGGGGTATCTTTCGGATGCACATAAAGTGTTGCGGAATTAGTATCTATTCTGTTTCCTATGTATTCAGCCTCAAACTCCTCGTTGTATTTTTCATTCAGCCTTTCGCATACTGTATTTGCCGTAGTCTTGTTGAAAGTGCCGAGCATTGAGCAAGCACCCATTGATAAAGAAAATCCTAATGTTAAAGTTAAAACAACTGCCTTTCCTATAAATTTTATCATTTTATTTCTCCCAACTTTTTGAAAATATAGTATTGTTTTTAATTTTATAAATATTACATTAGTTTCAAATAAGCTGTTGGAATCATATCTATCATATCGGTTGGCAGCATTGATATTTTACCGAGTTTTTCTGCGGCAAGGTCGCCGATTGTGCCGTGAAGAAATACTCCTGCCGCTGCTGCATTGATAGGGGATGCACCTTGAGCGAGCAGTGAGCCGATTATTCCTGACAAGACATCACCGCTGCCTCCGGTTGCCATTCCCGAATTGCCTGTGTGATTAATATAAACTTCACCGTCAGGTGATGCTATTATTGTTCCCGCACCTTTTAAAACAGTTACTACACCGAATTTTTTTGCAAAATTAATCGCAGTATTTTCTCTGTTTAAATTAACCGTCTTTGGAGTTGAATGTAAAAGTCTTGCCATTTCGCCGGGATGAGGTGTAATAATGGCAGGCGCTTTTAAATTTTTAAGAATTTCCGGTTTATTGCAAATGCAGTTCAATGCGTCGGCATCAATCACAAGTGGCTTTTCGCAATTTGTAATTACAGATTGTACTAAATTTTTTGTGTCATCACAAACCGAAAGTCCGCAGCCTATTACTACGGCAGAAGATTTTTCGCACATTTCAAGCAAAAAAACGGTGTTTTTACTTGAAATTACACCGTTTGAAGTTTCTTCAAGCGGATAATATACGCTTTCAAGAATATTTGTTGCACAGACAGGATAAATGCTTTTCGGTACGGCAATTTTCAATAAACCGATTCCGCATCTTAAGGCTGCCTTACCTGCCATAATTGCAGCGCCTGCCATTCCGTAACTGCCGCAAATGCACAGTAAACTGCCGAGAGTACCTTTATTGGAGTCATCGGGACGGTTAAAAACAGCCTTGTTAAAAAGCAATCTATCTGTTTCTTTCATAATTTAGCCTCTTTTGTAAAAAATCTTGAGTACAATGTCTTTCTTAAGATGACCTTTCATTGCATTGAGAATTTTCTCGTTAGGCGCAAATACAAGCAAAGTTTTGCCGTATGCCGCAGAATTAAAAACAGCATAATAGTTGTTTTCGTCATTAATATCGGCACAAGCCTCAATGCGCTTAGCAAATCGCATTGTATCAATTACTTTTTCATCTTTGTCAAGAATTTCAATGTCGCTTATCTGCAGTTTGCACATTGTTTTTCTTTTTCTTAGAGCAATAATCTTTGAAACCTCAATAATTCCGCCTGAAACCGAATATTCATATTCTACACGCTGAATACTGAAAACATACCAAACTATGTATATTCCTATAAGGAAAATAAAAAACGCCACATAGATAAGGTAAGCAAGGCGGAGCGGATATGCAAGCGCAATGCAAAGGGCGGGAATTGTTATAAGCAATGCTACCGATAAAATTTTAATGATAAGCTGTTTTGGCTTTTTAACTCTTTTTACAAGCTGTTCGTTAAATATTTCCAATTTTTTTACTCCTTTTTTAAGTAGATTAATAGTATAATAACATAATAAGCGTTTTTTTTCAATAAAACTATTGCAAAATCAAAAAGAAAATGATATTATACTAATGATAACACGCTGACGAAGAGAGTAGCGTTTTTTATGCCGAAAAGAGAGCAATGTCAAGGCTGAAAGCATTGTGCGGCGGAAATTGCGTGAAGTTCACTTCCGAGTGGTGAGACTGAAATAACAGTAGGTTTCAACGGCTGACTCCGTTACAGGTCGGGAAGTGTTTGCTTCTTTAAGCAAAAATCAGGGTGGTACCACGGATATTATTCGTCCCTGCGTAAGTGATTACGCAGGGATTTTTATTTTTACGGAGGTATGTATGAACGAGAAAATCATAAGCCTTATGGGCGAAATCAACGCCAAGGTTTCAGAAATTTCCGATCTTGTCGAGCTTGACAAGCTCAGAGTTGCTTATCTTGGTAAAAAGGGCAGTATTACTGCACTTTTAAAGGGTATGAAAGATCTTTCTCCGGATGAGAAAAAGGCTTTTGGCTCTGAAGTAAACCAGCTTAAGGCTATGGCGAGCGAAAAGATTGAGCAGAAAATCGAAGAACTTAAGAAGAAAGAGGTAGAAAGAGAAATTGCCTCTATGCGTCCTTTTGATATTACCGCTCCGTCAAATATTGTAAAAGGCTCATATCATCCAATCACACTTGTACAAAGACAGTGTGAGGCTATTTTTAAATCAATGGGCTTTACTGTAGAAGATTATTCTGAAATTGTAACCGATTACGAATGTTTTGAGTCACTTAACATTCCTAAGCATCACCCTGCAAGAGATATGCAGGATACTTATTATCTTGATAACGGTCAGCTTTTGAAGTCACAGACTTCTGCCGCACAGAACGCTATTCTTAAAAAATACGGTAAAAACCTTATTGAAAACGGTGTGCCGATTAAGGCAATTTTCCCGGGCAGATGTTTCAGAAATGAGGCAACCGACGCTTGTCACGAAAACACATTCTTCCAGATGGAGGGTGTAATGGTTGACAAAAATATTTCGATTTCAAACCTTATCTTCTTTATGAAAACTATGCTTTCGGAAGTTTTCCAAAAAGATATTAATGTACGATTAAGACCCGGATTTTTCCCATTCGTTGAACCGGGATTTGAGCTTGATATCAGTTGTCTTATCTGCGGTGGCGAGGGTTGTCCTTCATGTAAGCACAGCGGTTGGCTTGAGCTTTGCCCATGCGGTATGATTCATCCGAATGTACTTCGTGAGGGCGGTATTGACCCGGACGAATACACAGGCTTTGCGTTTGGTCTTGGCCTTACAAGACTTGCAATGATGAAGTACGGCATTAAAGACATCAGAGATTTGAACAGTGGCAGCTTAAAGGCATTGTCACAGTTTACAGACGATAAGTAAGGGGGAGAATAGTAATGTTTTTATCAATGAACTGGATTTCAGACTTTGTTGATTTATCGGGACTTGACAAGGTTGAGCTTATACATCAGTTTTCTCTCTCTACAGCCGAGGTGGAAAACGAAATTTTCTTCAAGGGTTCAGAATTAAGCGGTGTTGTTGTAGCTGAAATTAAATCAATTGAAAATCATCCTGATTCTAAGAAACTGCACTTACTCAAGGTTGACGCAGGTGAAAGCGAACTTGTTGATGTAGTTTGCGGTGCACCGAATGTAAGAGTAGGTATGAAAACCGCTTTTGCAAAGGTTGGCGCTAAACTCGGTGAAATTACCATCGCACCTCGTCCGCTCGCAGGTTATACTTCATACGGTATGTGCTGCAGTGAAGCGGAAATCGGAATCAGTGACGATAATTCGGGTATTATGGACATCACAGATGATGTTGCAAACGGTACAGATATTAAAGAAGTTTACCAGATTGACGATATAGTTTTTGAAGTTGACAATAAGTCACTTACAAACCGTCCTGACCTTTGGGGACATTACGGTATTGCAAGAGAGTTTGCCGCACTTTCGGGCAGAGCATTAAAGCCGCTTGAGGTTGAAGATCTTACTCCGTACAATGAGCTTGCAAAGGTTGATATGAAGATTGAAGATCCGCTTTGTCAGCGTTACAGCTGTTTGCAGGTTGAGAACATCAAGAGAAATGTAAGCCCCGTAAATATGAGAATCAGACTTTACTACTGCGGTCTTCGTGGTATTAATTTCCTTGCTGACCTTACAAACTATCTTATGCTTGAAATGGGTCAGCCAATGCACGCTTTTGACTCAAGAAAAGTAGAGAAAATTCGTATTAAGCGTTTTGACAAGCCTTTTGTATTCCGTACACTTGACGGTGTGGACAGAAACATTGACGAAAATACACTTATGATTTGTAACGATAATACTCCTGTTGCAATCGCAGGTATTATGGGAGGTCTTGATTCGGAAATTGTTGACGATACAACAACTCTTACTCTTGAGTCTGCTACATTTAATGCAGTATCGGTTCGTAAGTCAACAGTAAGACTTGCTCACAGAACAGACGCATCTATTCGCTACGAAAAGTGTCTTGACCCTGAAATGACAACTGTTGCAATCGCAAGATTTGTTAAACTTTTAAAGACATATGACAGCGATATTAAGGTGGTTTCAAGCCTTACAGACGAGTATGCTTTCCACTATGAAAAGATTACTCTTGAATTTGACAAGGCATTTGTTGACCGCTATACAGGTATTGAAATCAGCAAAGAAAGAATCGTAAAAACTCTTGAAAGCCTTGGATTCGGTGTGCAGCTTGCAGGTGATGATTTCACAGTAACCGTTCCGTCATGGAGAGCTACAAAGGATGTTACAATCAAGGCTGACATCATTGAGGAAATCACAAGAATTTACGGTTATGATAACTTTGCCGTCCATACAACCCGTTCACCTCTTTATCCTGTAAGAACAGGCGAGTTAAAGAGTAATGAAGATAAAATCAAGGATATTCTTGTTCAGAGATATAATCTTCATGAAGTCCATTCATATGTATGGGCATATAACGACGAGCTTAAAGCACTTGGCATTGAAGTTGAAAACAATGTTAAGCTTGCAAACGCTACTAACCCTAACATTGAAACAATCAGAAATTCAATTATTCCTACACAGCTTTGTCAGGTTAAGTCAAATATTTCGTATTCAAATGATTTCGGTATTTTTGAAATTGGCAGAGTTGTAAAAGGCCTTGACGAAAAAAACCTTTGCATTGAGCAGAAAAAACTTGCAATCACACTTTTCAGCAAAGTTAAGGATATTAAAACACTTTACTTTGAGCTTAGAGATATGCTTGTTGTACTTTCAGAGGACATTAAGCACAAATCGCTTGGCTTTAAGAAAGCAGAGCCGACACACAGCTATGAACACCCTGTGAACCTCTACACAATTATGATTGACAATGAGGAAATCGGTACAATCGGTATTGTTCACCCGACTGTGGGCAAAAAGCTTGACAAGAAAGCAAGCGTGGTATTTGCTGAGGTTGATATGAATGCATTTACCGATGCGCAGACCGCTCCGATCGTTTACGATGAGCCGTCAAAATTCCCGCCGATTGATTATGATATCAGTGTAGTTGTTCCTGATAAACTTTTCTTTGAGGATCTCAGCAAGTGCTGGATCGGCAAGGGCGAGGGTATCTTAAAAGGAACAAAAATTGTTGATACCTACGATACAGACACAGTACACAGTATCACAATCAGATTTGAATTTTCATCAGCCGAGAGAACTCTCTCATCAGCAGAGGTTCAGACTGTAATGGACGAAATCATTGCAGAACTTGCAAAAATCGGTGCAAATTTAAGATAATAAATTAAAACAACCGACCGTAATTAATTTTTACGGTCGGTTTTGCTGTGTTGTTATATTGACAGTGAAAGAAATAATTTTAAAATAAAATATATGAAAAATTTACATATTATAAAAAGAAAACTACCGCAAACAATACTATTGCGGAAGGAAATCAAGAGGTTGAACCTGACGCTTAAAATATAAAATTAACTAAAAAATAATTAAAAAGGAGAAAACCAATATGTCAAGCAATAACAATCAGCTTAATGTACCACAGGCAAAGGAAGCAATGGAACGCTTTAAGATGGAATGTGCAAACGAAGTGGGCGTAAACCTTAAACAGGGTTATAACGGCGACTTAACATCAAGAGAAGCCGGTTCGGTAGGCGGACAGATGGTTAAAAAGATGATTGAATCATACGAAAACAGTATGAAATAATTTGATTTAATAAATAAATCATAAAAATATATCGGGGCATATGGCAACAGCTGTATGCTCCGATGTTTATTATGCAATATTATTTTTAAAATATCAGTTGATTTTCAAATTATGCTCTTTTATGTACTCAAAAAGTGCTCTGCAACCATTGTCAATGTCGGTGTAAGTAACATCAAAATTGCCTGTGTACCATGGATCTGCCACATCTCGTGAATAATTGGTAAACTCAAGCAGGCGGTGAATTTTCTTTTCATTGTCAAAACCGACTATCCGCTGTAAATTGCGCAAATTCATAGAATCCATAGCAATTATGTAATCATAATTTTTGTAATCGTCTTTGGTAATCTGCACAGCATGGTGTGAGGTGAACGGAATGTTCATTTCTGTTAATTTTGCCTTTGTTCCACGATGAATACCGTTGCCGATTTCCTCCGTACTTGTCGCAGATGAATTAATTAAAAATTTATCGGCAAGCTTGTTATCCGCAACAATTTTTTTCATTACAAATTCCGCCATAGGTGATCGGCAAATATTCCCATGGCACACAAACATTATCTTAATCATAACAAAATTCCTCCCGATTTGCCGTAATATGCGTCATTTGCAAGGATGAATTGAGTGTAACAGGAATGAGTATCACTTTTAAAATTCCCTCAAAACACGCAAATCAAGGCAAAATGTGGCATATTAGATTTTCCAAAAGTAGTCAAATAGTAGTCAGTTAGGGGGGGCAGACTACTTTCAAAATCAACAGTATAACGATAGTTTTTGAGTAGGGGGGTGCAAAATGGATTTTACATCAAAATAATTCTTTATCAGAACTATAATTCCGATTCAATCTATCATCAACGGCATTAAACAGTAATTATATTATAGCATATAAGAAGTTGTTTTCCTATACTTTAGTTAGCATTCATTCCTAGAAAGATGTTACATATTTTTATTGCATAGTAGTTAATAGATTTTTTAGTGTGAACTCTTGAAATACTTTGAGAAAAATGGTAATATAATAAACATAAAATACTTTATAAAAGGATTTTGATTATGAATTCTGTTCCAACAAACAATATGGATGTAAAAAAGCAAAATAGAATAAATACTCTTAGATGTCTGCTGAAATATGATAGAATTTCACAGCCTGAGCTTGCACAAAAGCTTAACCTCAGTTGGCCGACTGTTTTGCAAAATGTGAAAGAGTTAATCAATCTTGGATTGGTTCATGAGGTTGGTGCTTACAAGTCTACAGGCGGAAGGAAAGCAAAAGCTTATGCTTCAATTCCTGATGCAAAATTAGCCATCGGAGTTGATATTACAAAAAATCACATAGGTTTTACGCTTGTTGATTTGTCCGGAATGGTTATAAGATATACAAGAAAGACAAGAGCTTTTTCTTCTGATGAAAATTATTTTAAAAACTTAGGCGACTTGATGAATAGTTTTCTAAAAGATGATGAGTTTGACAGAATTATAGGAGTAGGTATTTCTATCCCCGGTATTATAAGTGATGACGGAAAGAGAATAATTTTTTCTCATGCACTTGACATTTATGATTTCAGCACAGAAAGATTTGTTGAATTTATCTCATACCCTTGCTTATTTATCAATGATGCAAATGCTGCCGGTTTTGCGGAAATGTGGGATAAGTCAGATATTGATAATCTTATTTATCTGTCATTAAGCAATACTGTCGGCGGTGCAATTATTTTTTCGGGAAAGTTGTTTTGGGGCAATAATCTTCGAGCAGGTGAATTTGGTCATAATACATTAGTTCCTAACGGAAAACAATGCTATTGCGGTAAAAAAGGCTGTCTTGACGCATATATTTCGGCAAAGGTATTATCTGGGCAGGCTGACGGAAATCTTGCAATGTTTTTTGAAAAACTCCGATGCGGTAATGCTGAAGCCGAAAAGGTATGGGACGATTATCTTAAGTATCTTGCAATAGCTATTAATAATCTGAGAATGACTTTTGACTGTGATATAATTGCCGGTGGATATGTAGGAGCTTTTCTCGAGGAATTTGCACGGGAATTAAAAAATTATGTTGCTGAACGAAATACATTTGAAAGTAATGCCGATTTTTTGAAATACTGTACCTTTAAATTAGAGGCATCTGCAGTAGGTGCAGCACTTATGAAAATAGATTCGTTTTTACAGGAAATATAAATTATTAAAAGCAGTGATTCTGATAAATGTCGGAGTCACTGTTTTTTTGCACAAATCATAGTGTTAATATTTAGCAAATGTGATGATTTTAAAAAAATCTATTGACATCAATGTGTGTTTGTGATTTAATATAGTCACTTAATAAAACACTTTATAAAAGTATTTTTAAACAGGAGGACTAATTATGAAAAACACTATGAAAGTTGCTGTAATGACAGGCATTAAAAAAATGGGATATGTTGATCGTCCGGTGCCGACACCAAAGCCTAATGAGGTATTGGTAAAGCTTGAGTATATCGGCATATGCGGCAGTGATATGCACTATTATGAGACAGGTGCAATCGGTGACTATGTTGTAAAGCCCCCTTTTGTTCTCGGACATGAACCGGGCGGTGTTGTCGTTGAGGTAGGTTCAGATGTAAGTCATTTGAAAGTAGGTGACCGTGTCGCTTTAGAGCCGGGGAAAACTTGCGGACACTGCGAGTTTTGTAAAACAGGCAGATATAATCTTTGCCCCGATGTAATCTTTTTTGCTACCCCCCCGGTTGACGGAGTATTTCAGGAATATGTAGCTCACGAAGCAGATCTTTGCTTTAAACTTCCCGATAATGTATCGACACTTGAAGGTGCTTTAATTGAGCCTCTTGCTGTTGGTTTCCATGCTGCAAATCAGGGCAATGCCCACGCAGGACAGACAGCGGTTGTTATGGGTGCAGGATGCATCGGTCTTGTAAGTATGATGGCACTGAAAGCAGAGGGTGTCAGTAAGGTATATGTGGTTGATATTATGCAGAAAAGACTTGATAAGGCTATGGAACTCGGTGCTGATGGTGTTATAAACGGTAAAGACGAGGATGCTGTTTCGTTAAATGAAACTACAGCAACATAATTTTCACCTTTAGCATTAATTAAATCCATGAGGAAACTGTTTGCAGACTGCTTAACATACTCTATAGCTGAGGGTGCTGTGTAAATGGTTTCTCCGTGCTCACCGATAAAACTTGCTGTGTCAGAAACATCTAAAACAAGTACAGAATATCTTTTAACAGTGTTTGTTTCTTCAGCACTAACAGCAAAAAGAGATAATGGCAAACAAGAAAGTGTAAGAACTAACGCAATCATAATCGAAAAAATCTTTTTCATTAGACAACCTCCTATTTTATGTTTGGTATATTAATTTTTTAAAATAAATACTTTCTCACCTCCTATTATGTTTTCACATTCCTCAATTTCTGTGTCAATTGGAATGCAAAAAGCTGGTCTAACCGCATTTTCACATAAACCGTCTAAACCATTTATCCCTCCTATCCCTGCACATCCAGTTTCGGAAATTCCAACAATACTGTTCCCACCGTTAAAAGCAGCAGAACGAAGCATCCAAGATCCTGGACATGAGTTTTCATAATAAGCAATTTTGTTTTCATTTTTCTTAAAAAAATTAATTGGAATACCTTCCTGTGCTTGAGAAGAGCCTAAAGTGGAATTCACTTCAGTAGCTGACAATAAAAATATTTTCCTTTCTATTGTTTCTGTGGAAGAATCATGTGTATCGATAGCGTTTTTTGTAGCAATTAGTATAGATGAGTTAACTATTATTTTTCTTGTATTCTCATGAAGAGTATAGAAATATGAATTGTTTAAAAAATCATCTATTATGCTTCCACTATAATATGATCCATATTCACCTGATGAATTATATGGCTTAGGTTCATCAAGTAAAAATTCTCGTAGCAAAAGACAATTTTTTGAATAATCAGAAGATAAAACTAAAAAAGGAACATATTCATTATTTTCATTTATATAAATCCTGTATCCATATAAATTATTTGTATCATAGCACAAATCTTTTATACAACATGGTTTATTAGACTCCGGATTGTTATAAATAGTTTTCTTATTAAATTGTTTGTTACAAGATGCTAAAGATAATGAGCCAAACAAGCAAATCAAACAACAAAAACATTTTATTATACTAAAACTCAAAAATCTTGTTTTTTTTATCATATTAAACCTCATCGAAAGCAAAATTCTTTCGCAGAATATATTACTTCTGCGATATTGTAATTATATATAAAACTACTGTATAATTATATCATAGGTTGATATAAATGCCAATATGTGTATTATAAATATAGAAAAAGTTGTGTAAATTAAACAACATCGCCATAGACATTTTATGCAATTCGCCGTCAAAATTCTGGTCAAAAAAGAAGTAAAATCATTTGCACGAAATCCGGGGGGAGCACCGGCAAATGTTCTTGCAATGAACAGTAAGCTTGGCGGTTCATCGGCTTTTATCGGTAAGGTCGGCAACGATGCATTCGGTTCTTATTTAAATGACACATTAAGCAACCATAATATTGATATTACAGGTATGGCAACTGACAGCAATGTGCCGACAACACTTGCTTTTGTTCAGCTTGACAGCAAAGGCGACCGTTCGTTTTCTTTTTATCGAAATCCAGGAGCAGATATGATGCTTAATGCCGATGAAGTGAAAAAAGAACTTATTGATGAATGCAAAATTTTCCACTTCGGTTCATTATCTTTGACAGATGAACCTTGCAGGAAGGCGACATATGATGCTGTAAATTATGCAAAGAAACTCGGAAAAATAATTAGTTTTGATCCTAATTATAGATCTCTTTTGTGGAGTGATAGGGAAAAAGCGGTAAATGAAATTTCAAGAGCGATTACAATGGCGGATATTTTGAAAGTGTCTGAGGAAGAAATGTATCTTGTTACAGGAGAAACAAATCTTGAAATCGGCTCAAAAAAGCTTTTAAATATGGGTGCGTCATTAGTTTTGGTATCGCTCGGAGAAAAAGGTGCTTGCTATCGCAACAAAAATCATTTTTGTGTATTTCCTGCATACAAGGTCGATGCGGTTGATACCACAGGTGCCGGGGATGCTTTTGTAGGTGCAATGTTGTGGCAGTTAAAAAACTATAAACCCGATGAGATTGCTGATATGGTGCTTGATGATAAGATACTTTTTGCAAATGCTGCGGGTGGACTGACTGCAACAAGAATAGGTGCAATTCCTGCGTTGCCCACATTAGATGAAATTAAAATATGTCAGAAAGGTTGACAAGTATATGAAAATAGCAAAAATCAGACTCACACAAGTGGATCAGGTCAGAGAATTTGTTGAATTAACTTCCAACTGTAATTATGATGTTGATTTAGTTTCAGACCGTTATACAGTTGACGCAAAATCTTTACTGGGCATTTACAGTCTTGATTTAAGTAATCCATTGCAAGTTGTTATATACGGTGATGACAGCGAAGAATATGAAAAAGCATTGGAAAAATATAAGATTTGATGATCTGCGTTAAATAGTTTATAAGTTAATATATAGCTTTCCTTAAAACAAAAGTCATGTTGCAAATTTGCAGCGTGACTTTTGCTATTATGAACTAAAAAGCAATCACATCAATTTTGACAATTTCAGCAATTCAATAAGAGTACATATTTCTGCATTACGAAAGAAACTGCGTGCGGCGCTCGGCTATGACCCGATTCGCAATCGCATTGGTGAAGGATATGTTATGGAGGAAGAAAAAGAATGAAAAAGCTATCCTTGCAATGGCGCATAACTTTGATGACTGCACTTCTTATCGGAGCTACCTGCATTTTTATGAATGTTCTTATCGGCTATTCCGGCAGCCGTTACATGGATTCCATAGGTTCTTATGTTACAGGTTACGGAGATACGGACAAAGGAGAACCCGAATTTTTCGATCCCGAACACGAAAAGCTTGATCGTGAATTGACTATTGTAATTAACGGAGTACAGGAATCCTTTATCGCTACCAATTGGTATATTACGGCGGCGGCAACATTGTTAGGCGGTGTGCTTGCGTATTTTTTAAGCGGGCATGCGCTGAAGCCTCTGCGTACTTTTACAGCTCGGGTTGAGAAGGTTCAGCCTAACAATTTGACGGATATGAAGATAACCGAAGAGGTTTTGCCTGAAATGAGACAATTTGTCAAGTCATTCAATCTGATGCTTGACCGTCTTGATGAGGTATTTACCGCTCAACGACAGTTCACGGGAAACGCGGCGCACGAGTTGCGTACGCCGCTTTCGCTGATGCAGGCACAGCTTGAACTTTTTTCGGCAGAGCATCCCGAGGTATTGCCGGAAACGGCTGAGTTTCTCCGATTGTTATGTGAGCAGACCGAACGAATGACGCAAATGACAAAAACCTTGTTGGAAATGAGTAAGCTTCGTACAGTATCGTGTGCCGACCGCATAGAGATATGACCTATGGTAGAAGAAATTTTCACTGACCTTGCGCCCCTTGCAGAGAAGAACAATATTGCACTTGAAAGCACGGGCGACGCTGTTATGACAGGCAGTGACACGTTGATTTACCGTTTGTTATATAATCTGACCGAAAACGCTATACGCTACAACCGTTTTGACGGTACAGTGAATATTACCGTAACGCACAAAGACAATCAGCTTGTTATTACGGTTGCGGATACCGGCTACGGCATCCCCGAACAATACAGAGAAAGTATTTTTCAGCCCTTCTTTCGTGTGGATAAATCTCGAAGCAGGGAATACGGTAGCGTAGGCTTGGGACTTTCTTTGGTGTGGAAAATCGTCACATTGCACAATGGTAAAGTCCGTGTGGAAGAAAGTTCGGAAAAGGGTACGGCTATAGCCGTAAAGTTTGCGACAGATACGATAAAATTTTAATATTTTGCAAAATTTTTTTAATAAATTGTTGAAATTACCGTAGTCGTGTGTTATACTATAGTTAATTAATTGATTAGTTATCAAAAGGAAGCGAACATTATGAGAACAACAGAGGAACAACACAACGAGCGTAAGCGGGAAATGATGGAAAAATGCTTTGAATGTTATGCTGAAAACGGGCTGACCGGTACGGGTATCAAGGCTTTGGCGGCAGCGTGTGGGTGTACAACGGGAAATCTGTATTCCTATTTCAATAATGTGGATGAACTGATTATTGAGTCAACGGCCTACTGTATGGAAAAGGTCGAGGACGATTTCATGGAAATGGCGCCCACCGACCCGAATGATGTTGTCCGATTTGTGAGAGAGGTTCCGTATTGGACCGCAAAGAAGCACGGCAAAAAATATCGGCTGATGTATCAGGTCTATACTCATCCGAAATATATTGAGCACGGCAAGAAATTCTTTGAGGGAGTGAATGAGCGCTATACCGAATATGCCAAGCGGTTGGAGCCGAAAATCGGTATTCCATACACGGTGATTACACCGTTGATTTTTATATTTGTTCGTGCCTGTGTACACTATGCTATGTTTGAGGATGAATATTATTTAAAAACCCAAATGGAGGTCTTAAAACAGGGTGTCGCTCTGTTTGCGGATAAATACCGTTCACAATATTTGAAGGGAGGAAACGGAAAATGAAAAAACGAATACTTTGTACCCTGCTCACCCTATGTATGGTGATGTGTGTTGCTTTACCTTTTATGAGCTATGCCACTCTGGGAGTATCGGCATCCGACTCGAGTGCATACGGCACACTGCTCACACCCGACACAACCCCACCGGTCGGATGGGCAGAGGATGAAAGCAACCCGTACGGCACAAAAAAGGGTCAGCCCTTTGCCATCACCCCATGGTATGAGCCGATCATTTACAGCTATCGCAACGCAGAGGGGCAGGCGGCGCAGGATCATACCAAGGTATACAGTAAGTGGAATTTCGGTATCAACATTGCCGAATGTACACCGAGTGCCCATCGGGTTTCTGCTGTCGATAATGTTGCATTTGCTGTTGGAACAGCTTACGACCCACTCGGCACGGGCAGAAACGATCATGCCATCTTTGTCGGTCTTTGCGATATGGATAATTCCAAGAACACTGCGAAGATCTGCTACTGGGTACAAAACCTTGTAAACAACAAGCGCTCCGAGCTTCAGAAAATTGCCGACGCTCCGATGTGGGCGTGCAAGAAACCCGGTTACGGCGAGCTGGAATACCAGGAATTCCGCCACTATTTCAATGTCACGGCGGGCGACTATGATGGTGACGGAAAGATGACCGCCGTTATCACCTACGTCGGCAATGATGATTTATGGGGAATCGCCGGCACGGGAATTGCCGGAGAGCAGGGACTTTCAAGAAAATCGTTTGTCAAATCCAAGGGCAGCGGCAATGCCTATTTCGACGGCTGGAACACGACTCTGTATGAGCGCGACCAGATCACGAAGTCGCTTGTCTCGGCGGATATTGACCGTGACGGCTGCGATGAGCTTATCGTGTACGCAGGCATTGCCGAGCCGGATAAGATCGAAGGCAGGGACAAGGAGATTTCCGGCGATTCCTTCCGTAAGGCTGTTTCAAAGCTCTCGGTATACAAAGCCGAAAACGGAAACCTCAAAAGAGTGGATCAAAAGTCCCTGATGACCCTGAACCGCGAGGATGAAAAAGCGGACGGCAGCCGTTACTACGATCATATCCGCTACGGAAACCTTGCCGCGGGAGACATCGACGGCGACGGCTGGCAGGAAATCATAATTGCCGGATATTTCCGTGAAGTCAGGGAAGAAAAGAAGAAGGGCTTTATCTGGGACAAGAAAACCGACAACGAAAACATGGGCTTTGCCGTTTATTACGGTCAGAACAAGTCAATAACGAATGTGCAGAAAACCACCATGAGCGGTTATACCGCAAACGGAACAAATGATCTGGGCGTGAAGCCGAAGCCCGCTATGACAAGCGTTGCGATCAACGGCAGAGGTACGCCGGAGCAGGTATGGATCGCAGGCGGACTGTATGAGGTTCAGCAGAACGGCGCGCTTAATCTTCTGCGCGACACCGCGCGCGAAAAGAATTCAAGCGCGAGATGGTGGTGGTATCAGGATGTCATCGCAGGCAATTTTGACCACAACACGGAAGGCCGCGAGCAGGTGATCGCGCTTGCCGCCGAAAGGCAAAAGGGAAGCGGTTCGGCGCGTAAATTCGACCTGTTCACCGATGTTTTCTACGGCGAGGATTTCGGCAGCGGCACGCTGTCGGTCGCCGGCAAGTATACAGTGACAGCCGAAAAGGACGAGTTTTCCAAGCTCTGCCACGATGCCGACCTAGCATGGGATATGCCGTATAACTGCATACTGCTTGCGGCGGATGTGAATAAAGACGGTCTGTTTGCTCGCTATGAGGGCAAGGGCTACGGATATTCCGATGCACAGGTGCAGGCGGTGCTCCAGGCGGCTCCGTATTTCTCGGAGCTCGGTGACTATGATCTTGATTTCTCCGACGGCTCAACCACCTACACCTTCTCCTCAGGCTATTCGGACACGAAATCCTCATCGCACAACACCTCCTTCGGTGCGTCCATCGTCGCGCAGGGAGATCTGAAGGTGTGGAGATACGAGGCGACCCTCGGATACACCATGGATTTTACAAAGAGCACCGAGGATACCCTTTCTAAGGAATACAGTGCCTCATTCAATGCCGGAGGCAACGATTCTGTGGTGCTGTACCGCGTGCCGGCAACAACCTATTATTACTCGCTTTATGACCCGCAAAAGGGCGATTTTGACCTCAGCGAGCGAAATACCATTGCCCTGATGATCCCCGGGCAACCGGTTTACACCATGCTCGACCGGGAGTATTACGATGAGTTTGCGGTACTGTACAACGAAACCTACAAGAAAGACATTGCAGCGGGAAAGGCAAAGGCTTTGCCGATACTGAACAGCCATGTACTGCCGGAAAACGCCGAGGGCGACCCGTTCGCCTATTGGTCGAATACCGCTACTACCGCCGACTATGTTTCGAAATTTGAGTCGCTGAGTAAGCAAAAATATGAGCTTGGCTTCGGTGCAAGCAGTATCACGAACGACTGGACTACCACATCTGAGCATGCCGAGGGAGTTGAGATGGCTCACGGCTTCTCCGCTTCGATGAAAAGCACATGGGGCGTAGACGCATTCAATATGGGTTTTGTAATCGATTTGAGCTACAGCAAAGCAACAGGTACGGTCTACACCACGACGGAAAGCAGCGGCGCCAGCGGTACGGTAAACAACATCGACCGCCGTTCGCTCCTTGCCTCCTACGGAATCGGCTACGATGTTTCGAGCCAATACGGCTTTACCTGGGATTTCGGTATGCGCACATGGACGGCAGGAGATCAGAAGATTCCTGTGTTCGGATATGTGCTGACCAATCTTCGTGCCGCACCGCCCGTACCTACACTTACAGGCGTATCCGTAACAGACAATCAAAGTGCAAAAATCACCTGGAAGGCACCGACTGCAGACAGCAGACGCCCCTATACAGGGTATCATATCTGGATGCGTATGGATGACGGCGATTTTGTGCGTGTGACTGATGCTCCGCTGTCAGACACGACCTTTGAATATACATACGATACTCTGGAAGAGGATACCACCTACACCTTTGCGGTTTCCTCTGTCGGCAATAACGGAACGGTATCGGCATTATCCAATACCAAAACCTTCTCAACCTTTACGGGATCGGACGGCAGAGAAATAGAATTACGCAGTGACGGCAACAGTATCCAGTGGAGATATGAGGGTGAAAGTGATGACGCTTACCGTGTTCTTGTATCACTTTCCGAGTTGAAGGGAAATGACGGCGCAGATGGAAAACAAATTGAACTGAATGTATATAATGGATTTATACAGTGGAAGTACAGTGATGATTCTGCCTGGAATAATTTGATTGCCTTGTCGGAGCTGACGGGCGATAAAGGCGATAAAGGTGACAAGGGTGACAAAGGCGACAAGGGTGACACGGGAGAGACAGGTGCGCCCGGTCAGGACGGAAAAGACGGTGTAACGCCAAAGCTTAAAATAGGTGATGATAACTTCTGGTATATCTCCTATGATGACGGACAGACATGGGTATCCCTCGGTGTGAAAGCCACCGGAGAAAAGGGTGATACCGGTGAAACCGGACAACAAGGCGACAAGGGCGATAAAGGCGACAAAGGTGACAAGGGCGAAACAGGTACACCCGGTCAGGACGGAAAAGACGGTGTAACGCCTAAGCTAAAAATAGGTGATGATAACTTCTGGTATATCTCCTATGACGACGGACAGACATGGGTATCCCTCGGTGTGAAAGCCACCGGAGAGAAGGGTGATACCGGTGAAACCGGACAACAAGGCGACAAGGGAGAAACAGGTGCACCCGGTCAGGACGGAAAAGACGGTGTAACGCCGAAGCTTAAAATAGGTGATGATAACTTCTGGTATATCTCCTACGACGACGGACAGACATGGGTATCCCTCGGTGTGAAAGCCACCGGAGAGAAGGGTGATACAGGTGAGGCCGGACAAAAGGGCGACAAAGGCGACACCGGCACTGACGGACAGGATGGTGCCGACGGAAAAGACGGTGTTGACGGTAAGGACGGAGATAAGGGCGGCAAAGGCGTTAAGGGCGACACCGGCAAGGACGGAACAAATGGAACAAACGGAACAAATGGTGCAAACGGCTCTGACGGCAAAGACGGTAAGGACGGCATAGGAATAGCCAAAGCGGAGATCAACGCAGACGGCGAGCTTGTTATCACCTATACCGACGGCGAGGTAGTCAATCTTGGTAAAGTTGTCGGTGCGGACGGCAAGGACGGTCTTACCCCATTTATCGGTGAAAACGGCAACTGGTGGATTGGTGAGAAAGACACCGGTGTGAAAGCGGTGGCAGATGTAGCCGTTCCCGCAGGCTTCGGAAACATATCCGAAGGAAACATATCCGAACCCGCAGCTTCACCTGCTTTGGTTGCAATAGGCTCTGTTGCAGGAGTTGCGCTGCTTGGCAACCTCGGCTTAATCTTATACATTGTACTGAAAAAGAAAAAAGTATAGTTTGAGATTGCAAAACGGAGGTAACAGAATATGAAAAAACGAATACTTAGTATCTTGCTGACTTTATGCATGACGCTCTGCCTTACGCCGATAAGCGTATTCGCCGAGGAGGTTGGGGCAGAGGACTCTGCTGCGATACAGCTTGGTACAGATGCACTAAGTGTGTTAAGTAAAAATGTAAACACAGCGACCGCACCGACTGTGTATTTCGGGCAAAACCATGAAAATAATCCCGCTGCATGGCGAGTTATCGGCTATGACGGAAGCGGTGTTACAAGCGCACAAGGGGATATTACCCTGCTCGCGGCAGGCGCTATGGGAGTTATACCATTTGCCGATACCATATTAAACAACGAATACGCACCGAGTAATTTGAAAGCCACAATAGATGCGCTTGCGGAAAAGCTGACGACAGAAGAAAATGCTGCCGTAAAGAAACGGGCGCTTACAAGCGGAAGTTACGACGGAGAGAATACCGACTGTGTAGCGGGAGGGCAGGTGGATAACGCTGTATTCTGGCCACTTTCCGCAAAAGAGGCTATTGTTGTAAACAACGATCTGCGTGCCTTGAATCCTGCACATCCGAATTGGGTGACAACCGCTTGGTGGCTGCGCTCCCCCGGCTCCAATAAATATAATGTCGCCGTCGTGCGTAGTGATGGTTCTGTCGAATACTCTGGGTACACTATGCTCATTTTCAATAATCATCGGACTGTTCGTCCCGCTTTTAACTTAAATCTGAACTCTGTCCTTTTTGCATCTGCCGCTGTGGGCGGAAAGCCTGACGGAGGGCTGACCGAAGTTTCCAAATACAGCGGAAACGAATGGAAACTGACGCTTTTAGATAGTAGACGCAATTTTGCCGTAACGGAAAAAACTGTCAGCGCCGCCCCCGACGATACCGTTACGCTGAATTACAAAGGGGCGACCACAGGGAAAAATGAATATATCTCTGTCATCCTGGCGGATAACAATGGCGCACAGTATTACGGCAGAGTAGCACAGCCTACTGCCGAAAGCGGAACGGTTGAAATCAAAATCCCGTCTGACATTGCACCGGGCGACTATACCATGAAGGTCTTCAGCGAGCAGTATAACGGTGACTGCAAGACCGACCTTGCAAGTGCTTTTGCGGATGTCACGCTGACGGTGGAAAGTCAGCCTGACGAGCAGTTTACCCTCACCCCCGGTGGCAGATACTATTTTGACCTTTCGGCGATGAACATCCCCGGAACGGTAAACAGCAATCTGCCGGACAGCACACTTCATTATGTGCCTTTTACCTATGCAGGCACGGTCAACGCTTATAAGCTCACATCGGAAATGGCAACCACCGAGGAGTATGCTCAGAAGAATAAATATCCCCACAGCCTATTCATTGCGGACTATGTCGTAACGCATACGGTAAGCTGGGATGACTTAAATACGAAAAGTCTGATTTTCGGCAAAGATTATGCCAGCGGCGGCGTGGACTATACCCTGCGCGCACCGTCTTGTGGAAGTGGGTTTACCGGTTCAGACGATTCAGAGCGCGGTACGCCCCAAAGCAATGAGTGGGACGCGGTGCTGGACAAGAACAGCGGCTATGTCAAAAACTGGAACGACATATATTCGTGGGGGCAGGACACAACAAGATACGACTCGTCGCACCGTGCGGTTCGCGGGTGCGATTCGGCCCGCCGCTGGAACAACGGCAGTGCTTCGTACTCCTTTCCGTACGTCGGTTTCCGCCCCGTCCTTGAAGTCCTGAACCCTGACACACTGGATTCTGACGGACTGAAGGTCGTTACCCTTGACCTTGGCGGCGGCACGCTGGGTAATAGCTCCGAGGATATTCAAATCATCGTGAAAACCGGCAGCGAGTTTACCGCGCCTGCGTCCGACGGTCTGACCCGCCCGGACGGAAATACAGGCAGCTACTTTATGTGGCTTGGCAGCGACGGTAAGCTCTACGCGCCCGGTGCCATTGTTCCGGCGGACGTTACCAAGCTCACGGCGCAGTTTGCTTTATCAGAACAGTTTTCCCTCACCCCCGGCGGCACCTATTACTTTGACCTCTCGGCAATGGGTATTCCCGGCACGGTGAACGATGCTCTGCCGGATAATACCCTGCACTATGTGCCTTTTACCTACGCAGGGACGGTGGACGCCTACAAGCTCATGTCGGAGATGGCAACCACCGAGGAATATGCACAGCAGAAAAAATATCCCCACAGCCTGTTTGTGGCGGACTATGTCGTAACGCATACGGTAAGCTGGAATGACTTAGATACTGCGAGTCTGATTTTCGGCAAGGACTATGTCGCCGGCAGCGTGGACTATACGCTGCGTGCGCCGTCCGTGGGAAGTAGTTATACAGGCTCAGGTGATTCAGAACGCGGCACGCCCAAAAGCAACGAATGGGATAAGATACTGGATAAGGACGACGGATATATCAAAAACTGGGGGAAGATGCTTTCGTGTGGACAAGATACTACTATAAGAATTTCGGCGTCGTTCCGTGCGGTTCGCGGGTGGAAGCGTTCGGCCCGTTTCTGGACCAGCTACAATACCTCTTACCAGACCTTCGGCTTCCGCCCCGTCCTTGAAGTCCCGAACCCCGGCACGCTGGGCGCTGACGGGCTGAAAGCCGTTACCCTCAACCTTGGCGGCGGCAAGCTGGGCGGCAGCTCCGATGCTATTCACATCATCGTGAAAAACGGCAGCGCATTTACCGCCCCTGCGTCCGACGGCATGACCCGCCCGGCCGGAGATACAGGCAGTTACTTTATGTGGCTTGACAGCAATGGCAATTCCTACGCCCCCGGCGACAGCGTTCCTGCTGATGTGACGGAACTGACGGTGCAGTGGACAGCCCCGACCTATACCGTAACCCTGCACGCAAACGGCGGCACGATCAACAACGGCAATGTCACCGAATACACCTACGGCGTGGGTGCAACACTCCCGACAGATGTGACGCGCACCGGGTACACCTTCAAGGGCTGGTATTACAACGAAAATCTGACCGGCTCTCCTGTTACGGCAATCGGCGACACCGAAACGGGCAACAAGGAATATTGGGCGAAGTGGGAAATCAATCAATATACCGTCACAGTCAAGCCCGAAAACGGCGAAGCGGATATTACCATAACGCAGGATTACGGCACACCAATTACCGCTCCTGCCGACCCGACAAGAGAAGGATATACCTTTATCGGCTGGGACAGGGAAATTCCCACGACCATGCCCGCCGAGGATATGACTGTCACGGCACAGTGGGAAATCAATCGGTACACAATAACCTTTGATACCAACGGCGGAAGTGAGATTGCACCCATTACTCAGGACTACGGTACGGAAATTACCGCCCCTGACAACCCAACAAGAAAAGGTTATACCTTTAAGGGCTGGGATAAGGAAATCCCCGAAACCATGCCTGCGGAGAATATTACTGTCACGGCACAGTGGGAAATCAATCGGTACACAATCACCTTTGACACCGCAGGCGGCAGCGAGATCGCTCCGATTACGCAGGACTACGGCACGAATATCACCTCCCCTGCCGACCCGACAAGAGAGGGCTACACCTTTATCGGCTGGGACAGGGATATTCCCGTGACCATGCCTGCCGAGAATATTACTGTCACGGCACAGTGGGAAATCAATCGGTACACAATCACCTTTGACACCGCAGGCGGCAGCGAGATTGCTCCGATTACGCAGGACTACGGCACGAATATCACCTCCCCTGCCGACCCGACAAGAGAGGGCTACACCTTTATCGGCTGGGACAGGGATATTCCCGTGACCATGCCTGCCGAGAATATTACTGTCACGGCACAGTGGGAAATCAATCGGTACACAATCACCTTTGACACCGCAGGCGGCAGCGAGATTGCTCCGATTACGCAGGACTACGGCACGAATATTACCGCTCCCGCCAACCCGACAAGAAAAGGTTATACCTTTAAGGGATGGGATAAGGAAATCCCCGAAACCATGCCGGCGGAGAATATAACGGTTAAAGCACAATGGGAAATCAATCGGTACACAATCACCTTTGACACCGCAGGCGGCAGCGAGATTGCACCCATTACGCAGGACTACGGCACGAATATTACCGCTCCCGCCAACCCGACAAGAAAAGGTTATACCTTTAAGGGATGGGATAAGGAAATCCCCGAAACCATGCCGGCGGAGAATATAACGGTTAAAGCACAATGGGAAATCAATCAGTATACAATAGCCTTTGATACCAACGGCGGAAGTGAGATTGCAACCATTACACAGGATTACGGTACAGAAATTACCGCCCCTGACAATCCGACAAGAGAGGGCTACACCTTTATCGGCTGGGATAGGGATATTCCCGTGACCATGCCTGCCGAGAATATAACGCTTAAAGCACGGTGGAAAGACAGCGAAAAGCCCACGGGCGAAATTAAAATCAGCGAGAACAGTTGGAAAGCGTTTCTCAACAACATCACCTTCGGTCTGTTCTTTAAGGACACGCAAACGGTGACGATCACCGCAGCCGACAACAGCGGTGAAACGGTAACGGTTGAATATCTGCTGTCAGATAAGGAATTGACAAAAGCGGAGCTTGACGGCATGACCTTCACAGCGTACACCGCACCGTTTGGCATTGACCCCGATAACGAATACATTATCTATGTCAGACTGACCGATAATGCAGGCAATACGGACTACATCTGCTCGGACGGCATTGTGCTTGACGGCACAAGCCCGGTTATCACCGGCATTGAGGACGGCAAGACCTACTGCGAGGCGCAGATGGTCACGATCACCGAGAAATATGTGGATACCGTTACCGTAAACGGCACGGCGGTCACGCTTGACGAAAACAACAGCTTTACCCTCGCTCCCGCAGACGGCGAGCAGAAAATCGTTGTCACCGACAAGGCGGGCAACACCGCCGAAATGACCGTAACGGTCAACGACGGGCATACCTTCGGCGAATGGACATCAAACGGCGACGGCACACACACCCGCCAATGCACGGCAGACGGCTGTACGGAAGGCATCGAAACGGGTAATTGCGTCGATGAGGATAAAAACCACATATGCGACATTTGCGGAAATATAATCTCCAACCATGAGGATGCGAATCAGGATCACGTCTGTGACCTCTGTGGCAAAGTGATTTCCAACCATGAGGATGCGGATAAGGATCACGTCTGCGATCACTGTGGCAAAGTGATTTCCAACCACGAAGATGCAAACAAAGACCACGTCTGCGACTATTGCGAAAAGGTAATCTCCAACCACGAGGACGCGGACAAAGATCACATCTGTGACCTCTGCGGAAAGACAATCTCCAACCATGATGATGCGGACAACAACCATATCTGCGACTATTGCGGAAAGACAATCTCCAACCACGAGGACGCAGACAAAGATCACATCTGCGATCACTGTGGCAAAGTGATTTCCAACCACGAAGATGCAAGCAAAGACCACGTCTGCGAACTCTGCGGAAAGACAATCTCCAACCACGAGGACGCAGACAAAGATCACATCTGCGATCACTGTGGCAAAGTGATTTCCAACCACGAAGATGCAAGCAAAGACCACGTCTGCGAACTCTGCGGAAAGACAATCTCCAACCACGAGGACGCAGACAAAGATCACATCTGCGATCACTGTGGCAAAGTGATTTCCAACCACGAAGATGCAAGCAAAGACCACGTCTGCGAACTCTGCGGAAAGACAATCTCCAACCATGAGGATGCAAACAAAGACCACGTCTGCGACTATTGCGGAAAGGTATTCTCCAACCATAAGGACGCAGATAAGGATCATGTCTGCGATTACTGTGGAAAGGTGATCACAAACCACATCGGTGGTAAGGAAACCTGCAGGGATAAGGCAGTATGCGAAGTCTGCGGCAAATCCTACGGTAAGCTTGACCCGAAGAACCACACTGACTTAAAGCATTTCCCGGCCAAGGCGGCGAGCGAGGATGCCGATGGCAATATCGAGTATTGGTACTGTAGCGGATGTAATAAGTATTACAGTGACAAGGACGGCACTAAGGAAATCGCCAAGGCCGACACCGTAACGGCTAAGTTGCCGAAGTCTCCCCCGACCGGCGATACAAGCAACCTCATGCTGTGGATCGCACTGCTGTTTGTCAGCGGCGGTGTTCTGACAGGTGTAACGGTATTTGATAAGAGGAAAAGGCATTCCGTCAAATAATCAGAGATAAGTAACAATTAACGATCCATCACGGAAACATCGCAAATACGGCACAGAGGGCATAAAAACCGCTGTGCCGTATTTCTTTCAGGGCGACTGTTTTTGAAAAACTTGGCGAGTATCTTAAAAATCTCTTTTTATACAGACGGCTGCAAGGCAGTCAGAAATTTTACATTTTTTAGATGGTATAATTACATTGTATATTTTAAATTAAATTATGATATGAGGCGATTATATGTCAAATGCAATTCCTACAGAACTTTCGGTAAACGGTAAAAATTACTCCGTAATAAAATT
>NZ_JADNHD010000013.1:0-80708 GCF_015553695.1 Ruminococcus sp. BSD2780120874_150323_B10 | reverse complement strand
ATGCCTTAGTTGCATAACAAAAGCGTAGCAGCTAAAAGCCACTACGCTTTCAAATCTAACTTTTGGGGGTCACCACAGAAAAGTCGGTGCTTTTTTGCCTTTTGCTTTAAAAACGATTTTTGTTAAAATGTTGGTAAATTATGGTTTAGCGGAGTGTCGGTCGGGCATTGAAATTTAGCTAACGCTAAATTATCCTCCCGAAAGCAAAAAAAGTTTACTCAATTTTTTCAAAAATTGCGGGTTTGGGCAGCGCCCATAAAAATCTTCCGATACAACAATTTATCAGGCGCAAACAGCCACGCAGTTTGCGTGCTAAAACTAAGTATGTTAAAACAGGCGACAGCCATTATAAACAGAAATGCTAAAAACATAGTCAACGCATTGCGTTGACTATGAAAATGATGTTTATTTCCTTTTGTTGCTCTCGCAAAGGCTTTCGCCTGTTTGTTCAAGCCGCCAAACAGCAAGCTGTTTGGCTATCGTTAAATAGCATAAACGGAAAGTATTTGTGGGCTTTGCCCACACCCACGACCTTTGAAAAGGTCGACCAAACTTTTATAATTGCCTTGTGAAGTATTCCGCTAAACCATAATTTACCCCGACTTTTGAAAGAACTGTTTTAATAAAAAATTAACTAAAAAGGCAATACCACAATTAATGTGATATTGCCTCAATTTTTAAAGAAATTCCATAGGGTCAAGGCGGTCTGTTTCACTTCTTCTGATTTCAAAGTGTAAATGTTCGCCAGTGGAGTCGCCTGTAGAGCCTACATAGGCTACAGTCTGTCCTTTATATACCTTGTCACCCTGACTCACTGCAAGTGAACTGCAGTGACCGTACAATGAATAGTATCCGTTTCCGTGGTCGATTATAACATAGTTGCCATAGCCTGAATCATCATATCCTGCCCATGTTACTGTGCCGCCGTCAGCCGCTACAATGTCCTGACCGCCGATTCCGTCATCTGAAATATCTATGCCTGAATGAAGTCTGCCCCAACGATAGCCGTAATAGCTTACAATGTTGTGGGTGTAGGGAAGAGGCCACATAAACGAACCTGTTGCCTCGTATGACGGAGCTTCGCTTGTGCCCTGAACAATTATCTCGTTCTTAGGCTCTTTTGTAACATTTCTTGCTGTTTCAACAGAATTTGTCTGTTCTCCGTTTATATATGTTACCTTGTAGGTTACTTCAGCCTCGCCGTTTTCACCTTCTTGCTTGGTTTCGCTGTAGGTGTTGCTCTTTGAATCGTCATACTCGTATTGAGTATCGTAATTAAGGCTGATTGTATCGGTAACATCAGTAGTAACAGCCACATAAAGATAATCTTTAGCAAGCTCAAGAACTTCATCTGCTGTAAGTACGGTTTCATTCGGGAATTTACCGTTGATAATTTTTACTGTATTTGCAAAATCAGCGGTAGTATTTTCGTCATAACCCTCTTTAGCGTCAGATAAAATTTTATTTAACGCATTGCCGAGAGCAGATGTTTCTCCTGTAACACCGATTTTTTTGCCGTTAATATAAAGTGCAGAAAGTTGAGCACCGATATTGTTGCTCAAAACTGCATTTGTAACAGCTTTTTCCGCAGTATCGGTTGCCTCATCTGCTGTAGCTATGCTTGAAAATTCATTTGAAGTATAGTCAACATAAGAGTATCCCGAAGACTTGGCACTTTGTACAGTCGCTTTCTTTTCTGTCGGCAGTACGGAAAGTGCACTTGCGCCCGATGCAAAACCTATCATAGCGGCAGTAAGGCAGGCAACAGATGCAAGCATAGCTTTCTCCTTGATTGCCTTATGCACACTTGCTTTTGAAACAGGTGCGGCGTGAGCGTATTTTCTGTCATTTTTATAGCGTGTTGCGGTAACAAGCTTTAATGTTGGATTATCTGTATCATTAAAGTTTATACCCTGTCTTGCAACACTGTATCGTCTGTCAAAATAACAGATTTCAGCTCGTTTGGAGCTTGTCTGCATAACAGGCTTTGGCTGTACGACAGGTTTGTTTTGCCTTTTTGCAACAGGTTTTGTAACATTTCTTTTTACGGTTACTTTTCTTGTTGATTTTATTTTAAACTTTTTTGCTGCAAGCGCAGCTGCTCTCTTTATAAAGCGAACAGTTTTCTGAGCGGTATTAAGCTCTTGAGGTTTGCGCCTTGTAAAAGGAAGACTCTCGATTTCTTGGTAGCCGTCCTTGCCAATGAACTTTGTACTCAAAATAATTTCTCCTATCTCATTAACTGTTACATTCTTGTAACAAACTTAACACTATTATTATAACAAATAGTAACAAAATTGCAATAGAAGAATTAAAAACCGTAATCTTATCCAGTAATTAGCACAAATCTAACAGCGTATATTATGCAACAGATACAATAATTCTCAAAATTAATTATACTTTAAGTTATCAACTGTTAAATCCTTTAACTTATTGTAATATTTATTTAATGCCTCAATAGCACCGTTAAAGTCGTGTTCCTTGTAATTTCCGCACTCTGCGGCAGTATTTCCGGGAATTTCGCCTGTGTGATTCTTACATTTAAAAACAGTATCTTTAATAAGCTCAAGGGCATCTTCCTGCGACATATCTCTTACAAGAAAATAAAATCCCGTTCTGCAGCCCATAGGACCAAAATAAATTACCTTATCCGCATATTTGCTGTTGCGTGAATATGTTGCAAAAAGATGTTCAATAGTGTGCATAACAGGGTTAGGCAGAAACGGCGGAGTATTCGGCTTAATAAATCTCATATCGTATGTTGTAATGTCACCGTCAATTCTCGATACATAAACACCCGGTTCAAGTGTATCGTGATTTACCTGAAAGCTTGCAATTCTTTCCATTATAAAAAAACCTCTTTCTTATTTAATAGTTTTAAGCGTAGTCTGCAATACCGGTAAAGCAAATGTTAAGGTCAACTTCGCCGTCAATACCGTCAACCGTACCTGCGGTTGTATATTGCCACATCGAAAATTGATAGTAAAATTCAGGCGTGTCGCTGTATTCGCAGTACCAAATGTCATAATCCTTTAATCTTGAAAGGTCATATTTAAAATAAAGTTCACGGCTCGGAGAGTAAATAGATGCGGTATAGCCGTTTGATTCTACGGTCTGGCAGAATGCTCTTGCACATTCGGTTGCCTCGTAAGCAGAAACATTGTCGGTTCTTGCATCATCATCTTTTACAATTTCCCAGTCATAAGCAACGGGATAATCAAGTTTGATGTCGCCGAGAATGTCTTTTACATAGTTTGCCTCCTCAATAGCCTCATCGGTATTAATTGCTTGGGAGAAGAAGTAAACGCCGACTTTGATGCCGTTGTCTTTTGCCTCTGTAATATTTTTTATTGCATTTTCATCTTGATACAGAGTTCCCTCTGTGCCGTAGCCTCTGCCGCCGATTCTTATCATAGCAAAGTCAATGCCCGAATTCTTAACTTTTTTCCAGTCGATAGTTCCGTTGTAATCGGAAACATCAACACCCTCTGTTGATGCCGCTTTACCGTTTACATTGTAATACTTAAAGTTAGCGTCGGCAGAAAAATTATTTTTATCGAGGGTATTTTTTGGAACATTGGCAAGTTCTGTTATCCAGATTTCTCCGAGAGTGGAATCGTTTATTAAAATTTTTTCTCCTGTGGTTTTTACTGTTGTATCTGTAGGAGTGGGGGTGTAGGAACTTTGTTCGGCAGTGCTTTCGCTCTTGCCGCCGCAGCCTGACAGTGCAACTGTGCTTACGAGGAGTGCCGAAATAAGTATGTATTTAATTTTTTTCATCATATTAACTCCTATTTTGTATTTATTAATGACAGGATAACACAAAAATAAATTTCTGTAAATAAAATAAGTCAAAATTTATATTGAAAATATTGTGAAAATTAAGTATAATAGAACAGTATAATGCAACAATATGGCTCACATTAAGGAAAGGAGTAGGGATTATGAATGCTGCAAAGGTTACAGGTTATGCCAAAAAGCCTAAAAAAGAGCTTATCAAAGCCATTGATGACTGTGTGTCGTTAAGTCAGCTTTTTGCGCTTATCCAGCATGAGAATATAACTATGCAAATGCATTCACAACCCGGCGCATCAAACCTTGCTCCAAAGGTTCTTTCAGCACAAGAGATTATAGATAAAAAAGACACTCCGCTTGAGCGTCTTAAAACTGAAATAAAAAAATCCGTTTTAAAAAGCAAATAGCAGTTGTATCGAATTTTGTCGGTACAACTGCTGTTTTTTGTTTTAAATATTTTGTTAAAAAGAATTGCTGAAGCCTGATAAATTTAGTGGTTTGCAGAATACTTTGCCGGTCAATTACAATTGTAAAATTAACCGCCGCTTTCCGCTAAACATAATTTTATCCAAAAACCTAAAATCAAAAAACAACCACAAGTAGCATTTTAAAGCGTTCTTCACCGAAAACTGCGTGAGGGTGTTTTGCAGGCATAACGATTGATTCACCTTCTTTTAATATATACTCAATGCCGTCAACAGTAATTTTTCCGACACCGTCAAGGCAGGTTACAAATGCGTCGCCACCCGATTCGTGAGTGCTGATTTCCTCGCCTTTATCAAAAGAAAAAAGAGTTACGCTTACTGCATCGTTTTGTACAAGGGTTTTGCTCACTACCATTCCGTCCTGATAAGCAACTTCGTCTTTTAATGTAAGCACCTGTGATTTGCTTATATTTTTCATTTTACCGTTTTTAAATAACATTTCCGTTGTAAGTACCTCCTTTGTTGAAAACATAATTATTTTTTACAATATTATCACATAAATACCCGATAAACTCAATAAAGTGATGCACAATGTATTGATGAATTTTTGAAAAGTGATATTTTCAATTGCGAATATTGATATATGAATTTTTTTGATGTAAAATAATAATGTTATACTGTTAAAAGGTTAAATTTAAGAAAGGCAAATTGAGAGGAAAATATGATTAAACTCAGAAGATTTTTGAAGGACTACAAAAAAGAATGTATTATCGGCCCTTTATGTAAGCTTTTTGAGGCAATACTTGAGCTTATTGTTCCGCTTGTAATGGCGGATATAATTGACAACGGTGTCACCAACGGCGACAAAGGCTATGTACTGCGTATGGGTCTTGTAATGGTTGCGCTTGCGGCAACGGGATTGCTTAGTGCGCTTGTGTGTCAGTATTTTGCTTCAAAAGCCTCACAAGGTTTTGGTACAAAGGTGAGAAGAGCGTTGTTTTCTCACATCAACTCACTTTCTCACGCAGAACTTGACAAACTCGGTACACCGTCACTCATTACAAGAATTACAAATGATGTAAACCAGTCACAACAGATGGTTGCAATGACTATACGATTGCTCACAAGAGCACCGTTTATTGTTATCGGCTCAATTATTATGGCAATGACAATCAGCGTGAGAATGTCAATTATTTTTATAATTGCCGCCGTTATTATCGGTCTTATACTTTATTTTGTAATGACAAAGAGTATTCCGATTTTCAGCCTTATACAGAAAAAACTTGATAAAATCGGACTTGTTTCAAGAGAAAACCTTTCAGGTAACCGTGTTATCAGAGCTTTTTCAAAGCAGAAAAGCGAAAAAGAGAGAATTGATAATTCTACGGAGGATCTTGCAGCTACTTCAATTCGTATTAGCAGACTTTCCGCTCTGCTTAATCCCGCAACTTATGTTGTAACGGATGTAGCGATTATTGCAATTATCTGGTTCGGCGGTATTAATGTAGATGCCGGTAATATGCAGACGGGTGATATTATTGCGCTTGTAAGCTATATGACGCAGATTTTGCTTGCGATGATAGTTGTTGCAAACCTTGTGCTTTTAATGACAAAGGGCAGTGCGTCGGCAGCAAGAATCAACGAAGTCCTTGAAACGGAGCCAAGCGTAAAAGAAACCACAAAAGAGATTATTTCTGTAAATACAGACGAAAACACACCGAAGATTGCTTTTGACAATGTTTCTTTCAGTTATGGCGGCGGTGATGATGAGCTTAGTAAAATCAGCTTTGAAATCAAGCGTGGCTCAACTGTAGGTATAATCGGCGGTACAGGCTCGGGTAAGAGTACGCTTATCAACCTTATTCCTCGTTTTTATGATGTAACACAGGGAAGCGTGGAGGTTGACGGCAGAAATGTTAAAGATTATTCTTTCAAACAGTTAAGAAAACAGATTGGCATAGTTCCGCAGCAGTCAATACTTTTTAAAGGAACTATCCGTGACAATATGAAATGGGAAAATCCTGACCTTTCGGATGAAGATATTATTACTGCGCTTAAAAACGCACAGGCTTATGAGTTTGTTTCAAAGCTGCCTATGGGACTTGACAGCCATGTTGAGCAGGGCGGTAAAAACTTCAGCGGCGGTCAAAGACAGCGACTCTGCATTGCAAGAGCAATTGCGGCACAGCCAAAGGTACTTATTCTTGATGACAGCTTTTCTGCACTTGACTTTGCAACAGATGCGGCACTCAGAAAAGCGCTTAGTCAGTACACTCATGAGATGACGGTTATAATTGTAACACAGCGTTGTTCAACAATTATGAATTCTGATTTGATACTTGTGCTTGATGACGGTATGCTCGTAGGTAAGGGCACTCACAAAGAATTGCTTAAAAACTGCGAAACCTACAAGGAAATCTGCCTTTCACAGCTTAGCAAATCGGAGGTGGAAGTTTGAAAAAATCAGTAGTAAGAAGAGTTTTAAAATATATAAAACCATACAAAGGATTGCTTGCACTTGCTATTTTAAGTGCGATTATAAGCGTTTCGCTTACTCTTTATATTCCTGTACTTACAGGTAATGCCATTGATAATATTATAGATAAAGGCAATGTTAATTTTGAAAATGTACTTCAAATAATTATTTATATAGCCGTCGGTGTTGCCGGTGTTGCGATTTTTCAGTGGACTATGACTTATTTTACAAATGTAATTTCATACAAAACAGTAAGAGATTTAAGAAGAGATGTTTTCTGTAAATTTAACGATGTGCCGCTATCGTACATTGACACACACTCGCACGGTGACCTTATCAGCCGAGTAATCAATGATGTTGATGCCGTAGGCGACGGCCTTTCACAGATGTTTTTGCAGTTGTTCTCGGGTATTGTTACAATTCTCGGAACAATGGTATTTATGTTTATAATTGACTGGAGAATTGCTCTTGCGGTAATTATCCTTACTCCGCTTTCGTTATTTGTGGCTGCTTTTATAGGTAAAATGACACATAACCGTTTTGCAAGACAACAGCAGTTGCAGGGCGATATTTCCTCATATGTTGAGGAATATGTGGGCAATCAGCGAATTGTAAAGGCTTTTTCATATGAAGACAGAGCTTTTGAAAATTTTGAAAAATACAACCAAGAACTTTACACGGTAGGCTTTAAAGCACAGTTTGCAGGTGCTCTTGCTAACCCGAGCACACGATTTGTAAATGCAACGGTGTATGCGGCTGTCGGTATATTCGGTGCAATTACAGCAATTGCAGGCACACTTTCGGTCGGACAGCTTTCGTGTTTTTTAACCTATGCAAACCAATATACAAAGCCGTTCAACGAAGTAACGGGCGTGCTTACGCAGTTGCAGACAGCTATTGCGGCGGCGGGAAGAGTATTTGATGTGCTTGACGCCGAAGACGAACCGAAAGATAAGCCTGATTCAATTAAAGTTGAAAATTGCAAAGGTAATGTTAAAATTGAGAATGTCAACTTCTCTTATGTAAAAGACAAGCCTCTTATTACAAACTTTTCTCTTGATGTAAAGAGCGGAAGTCACATTGCAATTGTAGGACCTACAGGCTGCGGCAAAACAACATTTATAAATCTTCTTATGAGATTCTACGATACCGACAGCGGTAAAATATCGGTTGACGGTGTAGATATAAAAGATATGGAGCGTGACGAGCTAAGAAAGCTGTACGGAATGGTTTTGCAGGACAGCTGGTTGTTCTGCGGCACTATTATGGAAAATCTTAAGTACGGCAATCCGAACGCTACAGACGAAGAAGTTATTGAGGCTGCAAAGGCGGCATATGCGCACAGCTTTATAAGAAGAATGCCTGATGGTTATGACACTATGATTTCAGAGGGCGGCGGTAACCTTTCGCAGGGACAAAAGCAGCTGCTCTGTATAGCAAGAGCAATGCTTTCCAATCCGACAATGCTTATTCTCGACGAGGCTACTTCGTCTATTGATACACTTACGGAAATTCGTGTTCAAAAAGCCTTTGCAAAGATTATGCAGGGCAGAACAAGCTTTGTTGTTGCACACAGACTTTCTACGATTAAGGAAAGCGATGTTATTCTTGTTATGCGTGACGGTAATATCATTGAGCAGGGCACTCACGAAGAATTGCTTGCAAAGGGCGGTTTCTATAAGAAACTTTACGAAAGCCAATTTGCAAAGTAAAACGGTGTCACATAGTGACACAATTATAAAAAACTATATATTATCAGGTTAAAATACTTGGAACAAATGTTTTGAATTTGTAACCTTTTTGCTTATAAAGGTTACAACAAAGCTCTTAAGAGTCGCAAAAACCCCAGATTTTATGGAGGTTTTGCGGCTCTTTTTTGTATTATAATTTCGCTTGAGAATTATAAATTAAAATAAGGTAAAAATAATTTCAAATCTGAAAAATATTACTTAGGTTTGTAAATTTTATTTCATTTTGTGCTATATTTATCTTGATTTTTATCAGCTGATGGGGTATAATGATAGCAAACGGTGGCATAAGGTGTCATTTGGTGACTGAATGATACTCAAAAAACCGAAATTCAGTTCTAAACGGAGGTGGGCAAAATGTTTTCCGGAATGTCTAATAATTCAATCGATGCAAAAGGACGAGTTGTTTTGCCTGCAAAATTCCGTGACGAACTCGGAGAAACCTTTTATGTAGCACAGGGATTTGGCACTCCTTGTATTCAGGTTATGTCTAAGGAAGTTTTTGAGCATTTCTGTTCACAGATTATGCAGCTACCCGCTAACAAAGCTATGATTCTCCAATATACTTTTACGGCAACCGCTGTTGAAGTATCGCCTAATTCACAGGGCAGAGTCCAGCTTCCGCAAACTTTAAGGGAGAACGCAAAGCTTGACAGCGATGCTCTTGTAATCGGTCTTAATAATCGTATTGAGATTTGGAGCAAGTCAGTGTTTGAGGATTATGTAAATTCACAGAAGGAACAGCTTGCCGACGCAGTTGGCAGCCTTTCATTCGGATAAGGAGCAAGCTATGGAATTTAATCATATTCCCGTTCTGCTCAATGAAACCATCGAAGGGCTTAATATTAAAGAAAACGGCATTTATGCCGATGGTACTGCAGGCGGTGGGGGACACAGCAGTGAGATTCTAAAACACCTTACTACAGGTAAACTTATCTCAATTGACCGTGATCCCGATGCTATCCAAACGCTTACAAAGCGTTTTTGCAAAAATGAAAATTCAATAATCATAAAGGGCAACTTTGCAGACATTGCCGAGCTTTTAAAGCAAAGAGGCGTTGGCAGACTTGACGGGGTTATGCTTGACATCGGTGTTTCTTCTCATCAGCTTGACACAGCCGAGCGGGGATTTTCTTTTCACGAGGATGCTCCTCTTGATATGAGAATGAGCCAAAGCGGTACAACAGCCGCAGATTTGGTAAATTCGCTTCCTTTTGAAGAATTACGCAGAATTATTTACACCTACGGTGAAGAAAAATTTGCGGATTCCATTGCAAAGGGTATTGTGAAAGCGAGAGAAGAAAAGAAAATTGAAACTACCTTACAGCTTGCCGAGATTATCAAACAGAATGTTCCGCAGAAAGTGCGAAGAGAAGGACATCCTGCAAGAAAAACATTTCAGGCTATAAGAATAGCGGTAAATGACGAACTCGGAGCACTTAACAAAGGTCTTGACGGAGCGTTTGAAATGCTCGGTTCGGGCGGAAGGCTTGCGGTTATTACATTCCATTCGCTTGAGGATAGAATTGTTAAGCAAAAAATGGCGTCATGGTGTAAGGGATGTACTTGCCCGAAAGATTTTCCGGTGTGCGTATGTGGCAATAAGCCCAAGGCAAAACTTATTACCAGAAAACCGATTTGTGCAAATGGGACAGAATTGGAATTAAATCCCAGGGCGAGAAGTGCAAAGTTGAGAATATGCGAAAAAATATAGTTTTTTCTTTGGTAGCTATGGACAAATGAGCTAAAATGTAGTAAAATATAACAAAGCTGTAAATAAGGTTACAGATACTATTAGTAGTAGCTTTTTTATACTGCAATTACTATATGTACGCATAATATAGGACTTTAAAGACGATTTATCGTGCTTTAAATATGTATAATTCTTTTGAAATGTTAAATTTGTGAAATATTTTGCTCGTTTTGAAAAATGAGTATATTGTGTGTTTTATTATAAATGATATCGGAAAGGCACAGGGTGCAGAATATGGCATATGAAAACAGAAACGCAGCTTATGATTTGAGTCTTTTTGACCAGGCTTCAGCAGCTCCTTTGCCAAAGCGTGACGAAGAAGTAGAAAAGGTAAAAGAACCTAAGAAAAAGACCGGTAAAAAAGTAATTTCTCTGCCGGAAGAGGAATTACATAAAATCAGAAAGCGCAGACACAATCCGCTTAAGGTTGCACTCGGTACAATCGGCGGTGCGGCAGTCGCAATGATTATTGCAACAATTATTATAGGACAGGTAAGAATCACAGAACTTAATCAGCAGATTATTACCGCAAAAGAAACACTCTCAAATGCACAGAGTGTTTATACACAGACAGAAATGAGCTTGCAGGCAAAGCTTAGCTCATCAGACATTGAAAAATATGCCGAAAACCAGCTTGGTTTGACCAAAGCATCAAGTTCTCAGCAAGAATTTGTTTCACTATCGGGCGGAGATAAGGCAGAGGTTACTTCTCCGGAAAGTGAAAATCTCTTTACTCAGTTTATCAGCTCAATAGCAAATCTTTGGTCATAACATAACGGCAAACTTAATACAAATGTTATGGAGGAATAAGAGTTAAGACTGTGTCTTGGCTCTTTTTTCGGTATAGAACAGTTATTGTAAAATATTTACATTTTTATAAGGCTATTGCGGTTGAAAGGAGAAATTTTGTTGGAGAAAAACGATTTTACTAAAAAAGAAAAGAAAAAGAAGGCCGCAAAGGGTCCTAATCAGCGCCTAAGACACAGAACGGCAGTTCTTATTGTACTTATTCTTGTTATCGGTTTTGGCGCAATTGTTGCAAGACTCGGTTATCTTACCACTATACAGAGCGGAAAATTGCAGCAGGCTGCGGTTGAACAACAGCTTATGGACAGAAAACTCCCCGCAAAGCGTGGTACTATTTATGATTCAAACGGCAAGGTGCTTGCGGAAAGTGCATCTGTATGGCAGGTAGTTATGTCGCCTGCGAATATAGATACCGATAAGCAGAGAGAGGCTGTTGCTTCCGGTCTTTCTGAAATTCTCGGACTTGATAAGGCAGATTTGCTTGAAAAGACAAAGCAGAACAGCTACTATGTAGTTGTAAAGCGTAAGATTGAATCTGATACAAGAACAAAAATTCTTGAACTTATCGATAAACTTAAGAAAGACTACGACTGCAGCGATTATGCGGTACAGCTGCAGGATGACTACAAAAGATATTACCCGAATAACGACCTTGCGTCTAATGTAATTGGATTTACAGGCAGCGATGAACAGGGCCTTGAGGGTATTGAGTATGAGTACGATACTTATCTTAAAGGTACAGCGGGCAGAATCGTAACCGCCAAAAACTCAATAGGTACTGAAATGCCTTTTCAATATGAGCAGAATGTTGCAGCTAAGGACGGTAATAACCTTTATCTTACAATCGACTCAACAATTCAGTCTATTTGTGAAAAATATATGGCACAGGGTATCATTGATAATGATGTTCTTAACAAAGGCGTATGTATATTGATGGATGTAAATACAGGCGCTATTCTGGCTATGGTTACGGCAAACGGTTATGACCTTAACAATCCTTATCAGCTTTCGGACGAAGAACAGAAAAAAATAGACGCTCTTCCCGAAAATGAACAGGATGCAGCGGAAAGTGCGGCTTTGTCAGCAATGTGGCGTAATAAGGCTGTTGCCGATACTTACGAGCCGGGATCTGTATTTAAAATGTGTACAGCGTCAATGGTTCTTGAAGAAGGTCTTGTAAATCCGGACACAAGTACATTTTATTGTGCGGGTTCAATGACAATCGCTGATGCCGATCCTATTCATTGTTCTAACCTTGCAGGCCACGGCACACAAAGCTTTACAGAGGCTATTGTAAATTCATGTAACCCTGCTTTTATGCAGATGGGACAGTTGCTTGGCATTAACAAATATACACAGTATTATAAAGCATTCGGTTTTGCGGACAAAACAGGAATTGACCTTCCCGGTGAGGCCGATGACCAGTTCTTTACAGATATGGATGAAGTTGACCTTGCGGTAGGTTCATTCGGTCAGAACTTTAAAATCACACCTATTCAGATGATTACAGCTTGTGCCGCTGTTGCAAATGGCGGTTATGTTCTCCAGCCTTATGTGGTTTCAAAAATCACAGATTCAGACGGCAATGTGGTGAAAACCGTTGAAAAGACAGTTAAGCGCCAGGCTGTTTCAAAAGAAACATCTGATAAGATGAACGAAATTCTTGAATACAACACATCAACTGCAGGTTCGACTTCGGGTTATGTTGCCGGTTATCGTGTAGCAGGTAAGACAGGTACTTCCGAGAAAAAGGGTGGGGAAATAATCAGTAACTATAAGGAAGACTATATTGCATCTTTCTGCGGATACGCTCCTGCCGATGACCCTCAGGTTGCTATGCTTGTATTCTTTGATACACCGAACGGTGCTTCATACTACGGTTCTCAGGTAGCATCTCCTGTATTTATCAATATTATGACAGAGGTTCTTCCTTATCTTGATATTAAAACAAGTTACTCGGATGACGAACTTGAGTATGTTGATGTATATGCAGGTTCTTATGTTGGACTTTCTGTTTCGGAAGCTACTGCAAATGCAGAGAATGACGGCTTTACAGTAACTGTAAAGGGTGACGGAGATAATGTAATTTCACAAATTCCTGCACCGTCATCACAGATACCGAGCGGAGGCAACATTGTACTTTATACGGATGAGGCAAGTGCGGCAGAAAAGGTGACTGTACCGAAGCTTGTCGGTTACTCGGTTTCGGAGGTAAATGCAGTTGCAAGTGCATACGGACTTAATGTAAGCCTTGTGGGTGCGGCTTCCGGCAGTGTAGTAAGTACATCACAGGATATAGCAGAGGGTACTATGGTTAGTGAAGGATCGTTGGTTACAGTAACCTTTAGTTCTTCGGTGAGTGTGAACGATTAAAATTTGCGGTTCAGAGGGAACTGCAATGTTAAATAACCATTGGGCAGGGCTTTGATTATTCAAGCCCTTTGCCCGTATGAAAGGAACGATAATTAATGGTATATGGAATCTGGACTTTTGTGGCGGCTCTCGTTGCATTTATTATTTCTGCGGTTGCGGGTGCATTTTTAATTCCAATGCTTCGCAAACTTCACTTTGGTCAGACTATTCTTGAAGACGGCCCTAAGTGGCATAAGAAAAAACAGGGTACTCCGATTATGGGCGGTTTTATGTTTATTATAGCTATTACAGCCGTTACATTAATAAGCACAATTGTATATATGTGCATCGGTAAGAATTTCATAAACCTTTATTTTGCGGATATTAATAAAGAAACCGTAATGATATTTGCGGGACTTTTCCTTGCCCTTGCAAACGGTGCTATCGGTTTCATTGATGACTACACCAAGGTAGTAAAAAAGCGTAATTTAGGTTTGACAGCAAAGCAAAAACTTATTTTACAGTTTGCCGCCGCTATTGTTTATATTATTATTCTTGCAGTTGCAGGCTGCGGCACTGCAACAACAATTCCTTTTGTTGGCAGAGTTGACCTCGGATTTTTCTACTACATTATTTCGGCAATTGTAATTGTCGGCATTGTCAATGCGGTAAATCTTACCGACGGCGTAGACGGTCTTGACGGTTCAATTACATTTTTTGTATGTATAAGCTTTATGGTAATAGCATGTATGATGAGTGCTCTCGGTGTAACAGTGTGGAGTGCGGCATCGGCAGGTGCTTGCCTTGGTTTCCTTGTTTGGAATTTCCACCCTGCAAAGGTATTTATGGGCGATACAGGTTCACTTTTCCTCGGCGGACTTGTATGTGCAATAGCTTTTGCTGTTGATATGCCTATACTTCTTCTTCCGATAGGTATTGTTTACCTTTGTGAGATGTTCTCTGTTATTTTACAGGTTAGCTACTTTAAGGCTACCCACGGCAAAAGATTATTTAAGATGAGCCCTATTCACCATCATTTTGAGATGTGTGGTTGGAGCGAGGTTAAGATAGTAAGCGTATTCAGCATAGTAACAGCAATATTCGGCGTGATTTCTGCGTTGATTGTTTACTTTGGTGTAGTTGCTTAATTTATTTTTTCAGACTGACGGGAGGTTTTGCGAATGGCTCCGTATCTGAATATGATACTCAAGGCTGATATAAACAGAATATATGACGAGAAATATCTTGAAGCAGAGCAGGCTAAGAAAGAGAAATTCTTTAACGCTCCTAAAAAGAATTCCGCAAATTCTACAGGTAAAAAGCGCAGAAAAAAGCCGGGTTGGATTACAACGGGTATGGGTATAGATTTGCCGTTCTGCATTATTATTCTTGTGTTGCTTACAATAGGCTTGATTATGATGTTTTCGGCAAGTTACCCGGTTGCTTACTATAGTCTTGGCAACAGCTACTACTACCTTGTAAGACAGTTGATTTTTGCCGCTATCGGCGTAGTGTGTATGTTTGGTATTTCGTTTTTTAACTATAATAAGCTGCACAGATTTGTTCCGCTTATTATGGGCATTTCATACCTTGCTTTGATAATTGTACTTATCGTGCCGTCAGGCGAAGCAAACGTACACCGCTGGATTCCTTTAGGTCCTTTTAATATTCAGCCGTCAGAGATTGCAAAGTTTTCTACCATACTTTTCTTTGCTCATTGGTGCAGTAAGCATTATGATAAAATGCAGTTGCCGAAATTCAGCATACTCCCCGGTATTATAGTATTCGGTACGACTGCAATGTTACTTATCCTTGAGCCTCACTACTCGGGTATCGTTATTATTGCAATGCTTACCATTCTTATGCTTTACATTGGCGGTATGAAAACAAGATACCTTGCAATAGGCGGTATTATTCTTGGCGCAGTGGTAATTGTGCTTGCTATGACAGGCGGACTTACATATGCTATGAGCCGTATGGACGGTTGGGGACAGTCGCTTGAATACACAACCGAAGATATGTGGCAGAAAACATGGCAGACAAGAAACTCACTTTACGCAATCGGTTCCGGCGGACTTTGGGGTCTCGGACTCGGTCAGTCAAGACAGAAATTCCTTTATTTGCCTGAACCGCAGAACGACTTTATTTTTGCTATTGTAGTTGAGGAACTCGGACTTGTGGGTGCAGTCCTCATACTTCTTATATTTGCACTTCTTGTATGGAGAGGAATTACACTTTCACTTCGTTCAAAAGATAATTTCGGAAAACTTTTGGGTATAGGTCTTACTTCACAGATCGGTTTGCAGGTAATACTTAATATTCTTGTAATTACCGACTGGCTGCCTAATACAGGTATCAGCTTGCCGTTCTTCAGTTACGGCGGCAGTTCGCTTATTATGCTGCTTGCGCAGATGGGACTTGTGCTTTCGGTTTCAAGAACGGCAAACATCGAAAAGCAGTAAGTGTTTGGAGGTATATAAATGAGAGTTTTACTTGCAGGAGGAGGCACGGCAGGACATATAAACCCTGCTCTTGCCATCGCAGGATTTATAAAGCAGAAGAAACCCGATACGGAATTTCTTTTTGTGGGCAACAAGGGCGGTATGGAAGAAACCCTTGTTCCGCAGGCAGGATATAATATGAAATTCATTGTTATCAGCGGTTTTAACCGTAAGCTTTCACCAAAAGGCTTGGTTGACAATGTAAAAACTGTAAAAAGAACAATCACTTCTTCTATTGACGCAAAGAAAATTATAAAAGAATTTAAACCTGATATTTGCATCGGTACAGGCGGATATGTTTCAGGCCCGGTTATCAGAGCTGCCGCAAAGCTCGGTGTAAAAACCGTTATTCACGAGCAGAATGCTTATCCGGGAATTACAAACAAAATGCTCGCAAAAGAAGTTGACAAGGTAATGCTTGCAGTGCCAGACGCTAAAAAGCATTTTGATAAAAAGGCAGATTTTGCCGTTACGGGTAACCCTGTAAGAAGTAAAATCCTTACTGCAAACAGGGAAGAGGCACGGGCAAAGCTCGGTGTTGACGAAAGACCTGTAGTGCTTTCATTCGGCGGCAGTCTTGGTGCAAGAAAAATTAACGAGGGTGTAGCCGATTTAATTGCAAGGAGCGGAATAGACGGAAGATACCAACATATCCACGCTTACGGCAAATACGGAAAATGGTTTCCAGACCTTTTGAAAGAAAAGGGCTGTGACCTTGAAAAAGCTGACAATCTCGATATAAGAGAGTTTATTAATGATATGGATGTTTGTATGGCGGCTGCGGATTTGGTAATCTGCCGTGCAGGTGCTATTACACTTAGCGAAATTCAGGCACTCGGCAAACCCGCAATTCTTATTCCGTCACCGAATGTTGCGGAAAATCATCAGTATCACAATGCTATGGCGCTTGTTAATGCAGGTGCTGCCGATATTATTGAAGAAAAGGATCTTACAGGCAGATTGCTTATGCAAAAGGCAGACAATATGCTTTCAAATCCCGAAAAACTTGCTGAATATGCAAAAAATGCAAGAAAAACCGCTATAACAGACGCTAACGAGAGAATTTACTCCGTTATAAAAGGTGTGCTTGGTCTTGTGTAACACATTTTGCATCTGATACATAGAATGTAAAGGTATTTTATGTAGGAGGGTGTTATTGTGTCAAGACTTCTTGTTACGGGACGGGAAAAGCTCAGCGGTGAAGTTAATGTTCAGGGTGCAAAAAACAGCGCCTTGCCGATTATTGCGGCTTCGGTTCTGACAAAGGGCGAGAATGTGCTTTTCAATTGTCCCGCTCTCTCGGATATTGAGGCATCCTCGCAGATTCTTCGCTATCTCGGCTGTAATGTAAAGCGATTTCATACTACTATGCTCATTACCGCTGACGGATTGTGCAGAAATGACATTCCTGATGTTCTGATGAGAAAAACAAGAAGTTCAATTATTTTTTTAGGTGCTGTTCTTGCACGGACGGGTGCGGTCAAACTTTCGTTCCCCGGCGGATGCGATCTTGGACCTCGTCCTATAGATATGCACCTGAATGCACTCATACAAATGGGTGCGGAAATTGTAGAAAAACATGGCGTAATAGATTGTACTGCACCAAAGGGGCTGAAAGGCACAAAAATAGCTCTTTCGTTTCCGAGCGTAGGTGCAACCGAAGATATTATGATAGCCGCAAGTACCGCTGACGGTACAACTACAATTATAAATGCCGCTTGCGAACCTGAAATTTGCGACCTTGCAGATTATCTCAACAGTTGCGGAGCAAAAATCAGCGGCGCAGGCGAGGGAGTTGTTGTGATAGACGGTGTTTCGTCGCTTAACGGCACTCAACACACAATTATTCCCGACAGAATAGTTGCGGCTACTCTTATGTCTGCTGCGGCTGTTACTCAATCAAAAATTACGCTGAAAGGAATTGTGCAGAGTCACCTCGGAACAGTTATTCCCGTTCTTGAGGAGGCAGGCTGCAAGATACGCTCAAGCGGCGGAAATCTTACGATATCCGCACCGCAAAAACTTTCGGCTATCAGAACTATTCGTACAATGCCGTATCCCGGTTTTCCTACCGATGCTCAAGCACCTCTTATGGCAGTTGCAAGCGTAGCGGAAGGAACTACCGTGTTTGTCGAAAATATTTTTGAAAACAGATACCGACATACAGGCGAACTTTCCAGAATGGGTGCAAAGATAAAAACAGAAGGAAAGGTTGCCGTTGTAGAGGGTGTGCGGTCACTGTACGGAGCAAAAGTTGATGCCCCCGATTTGCGTGGAGGAGCGGCACTGGTAATTGCCGCACTTTCGGCAGACGGTGTTACCGATATAGGTAATTCGGAGTATTTGGAAAGAGGATATGAAAATATAGAGCTTATGCTCGGTTCTTTGGGTGCGAGTATATCAAAGCTTTAGGATGGGTATATTTGTAAGGAGGATAATATGGCAGAAGATAAGAGGAAGGAGCTTTCGGCGGAAGAACGCAGAAAAATCGGAAAGCAGCGAAAGCAGGCTGCCAAAGAGGCACAAAAGTACCGAAAAAACAGGGAAAAGGCAGTAAAATCCTCCGCTAAACAGGAAAATAAAGACAGTGCCAAAAAGCAGAATGAGCCTAAAAAACAAGGCGAAAACAAAAAGCCGAAAACCGCACCGTCAAAGAAAAATTACAATGCACAAAAGGCAAAAGCAACAAAATCCGAAAAAAAGACAGAGAACAAATCTCACAGCAAAATTGAGCAAAAACTCAATGAACAGATGAAAAAGCAGAGAGATGATCTCAGTCAGGAAGAACGCTTTATAAGAAAAAGTGAAAAGAAAATCAAAAATCTAAAGCCAAGGGCTTATGATGACGGTTTTTATATAGATGAATTCGGTGAGCGCCAAAAGCAGCAAAGAGTTGCCCAAAGTATTCACGAGCAGGAAAATGAAAAAGTTAAGCGCCTTAAAAAGCCTATGACTTCAAATCAAATTAAAAAACGCCGAATTATGGCGTCGGCAATTACCTGCGGCGTGGTGCTTTTAATCGGCGTAATTTTGTCGCTTACAGTTCTTTTTAAAACCGAAAAAATTGAGGTAGAGGGAAACAGCTTTTACAGCGAAGATCAAATACTTTCGTATGCAAATGTGGCTTTGCAGAGTAATATTTTTGTAGGTAAAATGACTGCAACACCCGATAAAATTGCAGAGAAACTGCCTTATGTCGAATCTGCAAAAGTTGATTTTGTAGTGCCCGATACAATAAAAATAACCATAACAGACGCTGTTCCGTCTTATGTTATTATAAATGACGGAAAATTCCTGCTTATCAGTTCAAAAGGCAGAATACTTGATGTTATGGCTGACAATTCGTCAAACTACCCCGTACTTTCAAGCAGTTCACTTAAAAATACAACAGTCGGCGAATATGTATCATACAGCGATGAAAATGTGCCTGTAATTCTTGAAGAAATTTCCGACTCGTTAAGCAAAAACGAATTTAAAGGAATAACGGGTATTGATGTTACAAATACAGCGAATATAAAGCTTGTTTATGACAACAGAATAGCTGTTATTATCGGTTTGCCGGAAGATATTGATTACAAAATCAGAACGGCAATGGCGATAATAACCGAAAAGCTTGACCCTAACAAAACAGGTGCAATTTACGGTACTCTTGATGTTTCTTCTTGCAGTACGACAAAGACATCAAGATTTAATCCTAACGAAACAATAGCGGTTACCACTGCGCCTGTCGGTACTACAATTGCGTCACAGGCTGCTGACAATACTTCTCCTGCTGTAACAACACCGCCTGCTACACTTGCCACTAACAGCAACGGCAATTATGTAGGCAGTATTCCTGCAACCGGCACAGATATAGGAAACGGTATTGTTGCTTTTGATACTGACGGCGACGGTATTGCAGAATGTTTTGATACCGACGGTGACGGATATGCCGATGTATATGGCTCGCTTAATTCGTCAGGCTCGAACGGTTCAGACAACAGCTCCGACAGCTATTCTGACGGTAGTGACGGATACAACAGCGGCGAACCGTCAGAAGATTATTCGACGCAGTATGATGACCCGAATAATTCGTATTTATAATTCTTATATGTAAATATTTGACATAATAAAAAGCATTTTAGAGAAAAATATATTTGTGTAAACAAATAGGCATAAAATGGAATCAGCAAATTAAAAAAAACACGCAAAAGCATTGATATTTTTACAAAAGTGTGTTAATATATGAATTATAATCGCCTTAAATGTGATATTATGATTTATAGACGGGATGAACATAGATAACAAGGAGGATGTTTAAATGGCTTTTGAACTTGAATTGGAAAATGAGTATATGCCTAAAATTAAAGTAATCGGTGTTGGCGGCGGCGGCGGTAACGCTGTAAACCGCATGGTTGATATGGGAGTTAAGAATGTTGAATTTATCGCTGTAAATACAGATGAACATGTTCTCAGACTTTCAAAAGCTTCACAGAAAGTACAAATCGGCGAAAAGCTTACAAAGGGTAAGGGTGCCGGTTCTAAGCCTGACATTGGTAAGAGCGCAGCTGAAGAAAGCAATGACGAAATTGCAGCGCTCCTTAAGGATACAGATATGGTATTTGTTACTGCCGGTATGGGCGGCGGCACAGGTACAGGTGCAGCTCCTGTTGTAGCTAAGATTGCCAAGGATATGGGTATCCTTACAGTAGGTGTTGTAACAAAGCCTTTCGCATTTGAGGGCAAGAGAAGAATGACACAGGCAGAGCAGGGTATTGCAGAGCTTTCTGCTTGCGTTGATTCACTTATCATTGTTCCAAACGAGAGATTAAAGTATGTTTCAGAAACAAGCATCACACTTCAGAATGCATTTGCTATTGCAGATGATGTTTTAAGACAGGGTGTTCAGAGTATTTCTGACCTTATTCTCCTTCCAGGTCTTGTAAACCTTGACTTTGCCGATGTTACTTCTGTAATGAAGGATGCTGGTTATGCTCATATGGGTATGGGCAGTGCAACAGGCAAAGATAAGGCTACTGTTGCTGCTGATATGGCTATTTCAAGCCCACTTCTCGAAACTTCAATTGACGGCGCTAAGGGTCTTATCATTAATATTACAGCTTCTGCAGATGTAAGCCTTGATGATATTGACGCTGCATCCACAATGATTAAAGATAAGGTATCTGAAGACGCTAACATCATTTGGGGTGCTGTTATTGACGATAAGATGGAAGATGCTATCAGCGTAACTGTTATTGCTACAGGTTTTAATGCCGACAGTCAGGTTGCTAAGAAAAAAGTTGAGGACAGTTTCCTTACAGAGGAGAAAAAACCAACTTCCGCACCTGCTGAAAAGTCAAAGAAAGATGTTACAGACGATGATGACGATACTTTCTATGACATTATGTCAATCTTCAATAAATAATTATACTTAAACTTTATGGAGCTGTAAAAAAACAGCTCCAATTTTTTAAAATTGTTTATGCAGAAACCGCATAACATAATGCAAAAATATTATAATTCGCATTATGCGGAGTGTTGTATTTATTGGGGAAATTGTTTATAATAAAAACATAATTAAAATATTCTTGCAGGTTGGTGACGATTGACCTGTTGTATGTACTGATTAGTAATAGTTGAAAATTTAATTTTATTAATTATGGCAATTTATCGCTGTAATTATTATCTTAGTATTAATATTTAGGAGATAATTATGCAGTTATTTAAAAATTTTTGTGACTATACACTTGATAAAAACGGTGTGCTTGAAAAATTTGAATTAAAGTATCCCGATGATTACAATTTCGGTTATGATGTTGTAGATGAAATGGCAAAGTGCGCACCAAACGATATTGCTGTTCAGTGGACAAATGTTCATAATGAAAGAAAGACATTTACTTTTTCTGATATTGCAACTTTGAGCAATAAAGCGGCTAACGCATTAAGAAATAACGGAGTAAAAAAAGGTGATAAGGTACTTGTGATTTTAAAGAGAAATTACGAGTATTGGTACATTGTGCCTGCTTTGCATAAACTCGGTGCGGTTGTTATTCCCGCAACAAATATGCTTACCCTTGATGATATTACCTACCGTATTGAAACTGCTAATATTAAATTCGCAGTTTCAACTCCTGACGATGTTACAGCCGAAACTTTGGTGCAGGCAAAGACAGTAAAATCACAACTTGAAAAAGTATTTGTGGTTCGCAGAGATGTTGAGGGCAGCATTAACCTTACAAAGGAAATTGAAAATGCTGACGAAAACCTTGAAAGAGTACAGACGAAAGCAAAAGAGCCGATGCTGATTTATTTTACATCAGGCACAACGGGTTATCCAAAAGCGGTAATGCACAATCATACCTATACTTTAGCGCATATTGTGACCGCAAAATTTTGGCAGAATGTCAAGGAAAAAGGGCTTCACCTTACGGTAGCGGAAACAGGCTGGGGTAAAGCATCATGGGGTAAAATTTACGGTCAGTGGCTCTGCGGCTGCGGAGTTATGGTGTATGACTTTGATATTTTTTCACCTGAAAAACTTTTAAAGGTGATTGAAGATTTTAAGGTAACTTCTTTTTGTGCACCTCCTACGGTTTACAGATATTTTATCAAAAAAGATATGAAGAAATTCGATTTGTCACACCTTGAGCACATTACAACAGCAGGTGAGGCACTTAATCCGGAAGTGTTTGAGCAGGTACATAAGCAAACAGGATTGCAGATTATGGAGGGATTCGGACAGACCGAATCTGTATTAATGCTCGGTAATTTGGTCGGAAGTACGGCTAAAATCGGTTCACTCGGCAAGCCCACACCCCTTTATAATATTATGATTGCCGACAATGAGGGTAACAGACTGCCTGCAAATGAAGTCGGAGAAATCGTTGTAATTCCGTCAGAAAATCAACACGGCATATTTATGGGTTATTGCGGAAATGAAGATTTGTACGCAAATGTGTGGAAATACGGCATATATCATACAGGTGATACTGCTTATATGGATGATGACGGCTATTATTGGTATGTGGGCAGAATTGACGACCTTATTAAAACAAGAGGTTACAGAGTAGGCCCGTTTGAAATAGAGAATGTGCTTATGGAGCATCCTGCCGTTATGGAATGTGCGGTAACGGGCATTCCCGATAAAGCAAGAGGTCAGGCGATTAAGGCGACAATCCACCTTGCCAAAGGATTTGATAAAAGCAAAGAGCTTATGCAGGATATAAAGCACTTTGTAAATTCAAAGGTTGCATCATATAAGCATATTCAGCATATTGAATTTATTGACGAAATGCCAAAGACTATCAGCGGTAAAATAAAGAGAATAGATATTAGAGATATTGACAGAACAAAACTCTGTTGATGATTGTGATAAGTAATCTCTATAAGCAAAAAAGCCTTGCTTTCAATCTGAGAAAGCAAGGCTTTGTCTGTGTAACTGTTAAGTTGTGGTTTAGAAAAATACTTTGCAGATATATTCTGATAAACTATAATTCTACCAACTTTTTTAATAAATAACCTAAAACTAAGCATAAGACAACGAAAAATGCCGTTCTGAAATCAGAACGGCATTGGTTTTCGACTTGTCTGTATTAGTTTGCTCTGGTAACCTTACCTGAACGTAAGCAACGGGTGCAAGCATATACACGCTTTGGAGAGCCATCAACAATAGCCTTTACACGCTGTACATTAGGCTTCCAAGTTCTGTTGGAACGTCTGTGTGAGTGAGATACCTTGATGCCGAACTTTACATCCTTACCGCAGAAATCACATTTTGCCATGCGTCTGCACCTCCTTAAAAATCATTTTTCACATCTAACTTTGTTATAATAACAGAAAACGAACAAAAATGCAAGTGTTTTTTTAAAATTTCTTTTCTTGTTTTTTTATTTGCTTTATTATATAATAGTAATTATATATAGCTTAGGCGTGATTTTTATCTTTATGATAGATAAATTTCGCTCTGAAATATCGCTTAAATGGCTGTTCTTTTGCTTTTGCTTGTTTTGTGGAAAATTAATGTCTTTAAAAACAAAATCAATTGCTAAATAAAATTTTGGAGGATAATTATGTTACAACAGATTTTTTCAGGCTCGTTTAATTTTTACGATGTTGTAGCCTATCTGGTAGCAGTTTTACTTATTATATTTTTAATTTTGCCGTTTCACGAGTGGGCGCACGCTTTTGTTGCGTATTTACTCGGCGACAAAGAGGCAAAAAGTCGTGGCAGATTAACGCTCAATCCTATAAGCCATATTGACATAGTAGGTGCGCTTGCTATGATATTTGTCGGCTTCGGTTGGGCAAAGCCTGTACCTATCAATCCCAATAACTTTAAAAAACCAAAGCTGGGTATGGCGCTTTGCGCTCTTGCAGGCCCTGTGGCAAATCTTCTTGCGGCATATGTAGGTTTGGTTATTTATTATATTTTAGCTTTTGCGTTCCCGTCATTCTTTTATTTGAATGACATAGGACTTATGATAAGAAGTTTTTTTGTTTTTTATGCATCTTGTAATGTCAGTCTTGCGGTGTTTAACTTTATTCCGATTCCACCGCTTGACGGTTCAAAGATTTTATTTGCATTCTTGCCTTATAAGGCAATTGCATTTATGACAAAGTATGAAACTATTTTCTCTTTGGCACTTATCTTTTTAATCTTTACGGGCGGTCTTAGTACGGTGCTTGGTTTTGCCACAAACGGAATTTTGAATTTCTTAAGCAATATGGCATTGAGCCCTGTCAGATTTTTTGCAGAATTATTTTAAGAGGTAGAGCTATGGATTCACAGCCGTTGCAATACAGGTTGGAGGCATTTGAAGGTCCGCTTGATTTATTGCTTACCCTGATTTCAAAAAACAAAATAGATATTTACGATATACCGATAGCCGAGCTTATTGAACAGTACCTTGAGCAAATTAAGGTTATGCAGGAAAATCAGCTTGACATTGAGTCGGAATTTCTTACGATGGCGTCAAGACTTGTTTATATAAAGTCAGTAATGTTGCTCCCTAAGTATGAAGAAGAAGTTGAAGAACTTAAGAAAGAACTCACTGGACAGCTTATTGAATATGCAATCTGCCGTCAGATAGCCAAGAAATTCAGCGAGATTTACGATTACGACAGCTTTTACAGAGAGGAGTCGCCTGTTGAATATGATCTCACATATAACCGTATTCATCCGAGCGAGGATATAGCAAGGGCATATGTAAGTGCAGTCGGAAGAGGAAAGCGTAAACTTCCGCCGCCGGAATCGGCATTCAGCGTAATTGTGGCACGAAAGTTTGTGTCTGTAAGCAGCCGAATTATTCATGTAATGCGTAAGCTGTGGAAAGGCAGAAGAATAGAGTATCAAGAACTTTTTGACGCCTGCGAAGAAAAGAGCGAACTTGTAGCGACTTTTCTTGCTACACTGGAACTTGTAAAAGGCAAGCGTGTCAGAGTTGACGGTGACGGCGACCACGCAATCGTTTATATGATAGATAACAAGGAGAACAAAAATGTATGATAAAAAAGCGGCAGTCGAGGCAATACTGTTTGCAAACGGTTCGCCGGCAGAGCCTGACAAAATAGCACAGGCAATAGAAATGGAACCATCACAGGCCGAAAAATTAATTTTAGAGCTTATGGATGATTACGAAAAGCAGGAGAGGGGCATAAGAATAATTAAGCTGAATAAATCCTATCAAATGGTATCGGCTAAAAAATTTGCTCCCGAAATCCGTAAAGTTATGGACTTGCGCAGAAATACTCCGCTTTCGCAGGCGGCGCTTGAGGTGCTTGCCGTTGTTGCATATAATCAGCCTGTTACAAAGGCTTTTGTGGAACAGGTCAGAGGCGTAGATTGCAGCGGTGTTCTCGGCAGTCTTACCACAAAGGGACTTGTCGAGGAAAAGGGCAGACTTGAACTTCCGGGCAGACCGTTGCTTTACGGAACAACCGAGAACTTTTTAAGATGTTTTAATCTTGAAAGCATAGAAAATCTCCCTCCGCTTCCCGAAAGTGACAAAAACGCAAATTCGGAAGAAGAATCCGAAAAGGAACAGCCTGAGAATAATTCTAATGAAATAGAACAAAGTGACAAATAACTAACTATAAACAGGGGGATATAAATGTTTGACTTTCCGGAACATGAAAATAATTATTTATTTTCAAAATCAGACGACTTTACATTTTTTATAACAAGCAACAAAGGCTTTACACGATGCGGAACATATGAGGAATTGCATAAATCATGGCCGTATAATGAATATACCGATAAAATTCCGCTGTTATATGATGTTATTCATTTGGAAGAAAAATTGGTTCAGCTTGAGTACGGCAAGGTTGTTTGGGTTAATAAAAAACCTAATGAAGATATTTTATTCGAGGGGATTTTGCTTAGCTTAGATCGTGAAGAATTTAAATTTAAAGACAGTAAACTGTATAGTGTTATTAATTCAAATGAAAAAAGAATTAATGGTGTTGTAAACTCAAATGGAGAGTGTATCCCTTTTGGTGACGATGGTTTGACAGAAAATTTCGATGAGGCTCTCAGAGTAGCTATTGAATTATCTAAAAACGAAAATCTTAAGCCATGGTATAATCCGCATCATAAAAAGCCGGCTGACAACGGAAAACCAATACATTATATGGTTTGCAGAGTTTTGGATTTGTCTGACTGGCATTAAATTGAGGTGTATGCAGGTTATGGCGTCAAGCAAGGAATATTTGCAGTTTGTTTTAGGACAACTTTCCGATTTAGATGAAATTATTTATCGTGCTATGATGGGTGAATTTATTATTTACTATCGTGGTAAAATAATAGGCGGAATATATGATGACAGATTACTTGTAAAGCCTGTAAAATCCGCAATCCAATATATTCCGACAGCTGTATATGAGCTGCCGTATGAGGGAGCAAAGGAAATGCTTTTGGTGGATGAAGTTGATAATAAAGATTTTTTGACAGGTTTATTCAATGCAATGTATGACGAATTACCGATGCCAAAGGCGAAAAAGTAGGCAGTATTTATATTAAATCAGTAAGATTAAGTAAAATTGCTTTTAAAATGATAAACTAAACTCGGAGGAGGTTTTGCCTTGCTCTGGCTGTATATACTGCTGGGGATAGTCTTGTTTTTTGCAATAATTCTTGCTGTTCCCATTGAGGTCTGCGTTCAATATAAAAAACAATTCTTTTGCAGACTTCGCATAGGCTTTGTAAAGATTATTCTTTATCCGCCTGTGCCAAAGAAAAAGAAACCCAAAAAGAAGAAAAAAACCGAACAACCGCAAAAGCCTGCTCCTAAAAAAGAGGAAAAACCTAATGATAACTTCTTAAAAGAGTTGGGACTTTCGGGAATTGTAAATCTTTTTACAAGGATTACAGAGCTTGCCGCTGGTGTATTAAAAGACTTTTTTGCACACATAATAATCAAAAGCTTTGCGTTAAGCATAAAAGTCGGAGGAAAAGACGCTGCCGATACGGCTATAAATTACGGCAAGGTTTGCTCGGTTGTCTATCCGCTGACAAGTGCGGTTATAAGTTCAATGAAATATACGCATTACGGTGTGGATATTCTTCCCGACTTTACGGAGGGTGCTAAAACCAAGATTGAGTTTTTTGCGATATTTAAAACAAGAATAGCACATCTTGTTAAAATAGTATTAAAACACGGCTTTAAGGCATTAAAAATGCTTATGGAGCTTAAAAATATAAAAGACAATTAACGATATTTATCGCATATCTGTTTGTGCAGTTATGACGATTATTCAATACAAAGGAGAATTGCTATGGAACATCCTATTGGAAATCTTATGGACACTACTATGAACAAAATTAAGGAAATGGTAGATGTAAATACTATTGTCGGCGAGCCGATTACCGCTCCCGACGGTACGCTCATTATTCCTGTTTCAAAGGTAACCTACGGTTTTGCGGCAGGCGGCTCGGATCTTCCTACCAAAAAAGAAAATAAAGATTGCTTTGGCGGCGGCAGCGGCGCAGGCGTTACAATTCAGCCTGTTGCATTTTTAACTGTTTATCAGGGAGAAGTAAGACTTGTTTCCGTTGACAACAACGGCAGTACCGCAGAGGGCATTGTGGGTATGATCCCGGATGTTCTTCAAAAAGTAAAGGGAATGTTCAGCAAGAAGAAAGATGCCGATGATTTCTCGGAAATAACACAGGACGATATAGATATGGTGTAATTTATGGCAAAGCCTTCGCATAAAATTAGTTCGGAGGCGAGCTTATGAAAAAAATACTTTCCGTTATAGTTGTAGTTGTGGTGACATTAACGCAAACCGCACAGATTACGGCATTTGCGCAGGAAACCGACAAGCCGGCAGTAAATGCACAGGCTTGCGTGCTTTATTGTGTTGATGACGGAAAAGTGTATTTTTCTGTAAATGAAAATAAAAAAATGAAACCTGCAAGTACCACAAAGCTGATGACTTCACTCATTACGCTTGAGTATGCCGATTCTGCCGACAAGGTTGTTGCTTTTACCAAGGATATGACAGCCGAGGGCAGTTCGATGTACCTTAAAGTGGGGGAAAAGGTTAAACTCAGTGATTTAGCGGCAGGAATGATGATGGCATCGGGAAATGACGCAGCAAATGCGGCGGCAATTTCTATTGCGGGCAGTGCAGAAAAATTTTCCGAGCTTATGAACAATCGGGCGGCTGTAATAGGAATGAAAAACACACATTTTGTTACACCGAGCGGACTTGATGACGAAAATCATTATTCTACGGCTTACGATATGGCTTTGCTTATGAGCTATGCGCTTGAAAACGAAAGTTTTGCAAAACTGACTTCGCAAAAAAGCGTTACGGTAGAATTCAGCGAACCGCAGTCAAAGAGAACAACCTATACAAACCATAACCGCCTGCTCTCTATGTATGAGTATTGTACGGGCGGAAAAACAGGCTACACAATGGCGGCAGGCAGATGTTTGGTTTCTTCCGCCAAAAAGGACGGACTTACATTTGTTTGCGTTACACTCAATGACAGAAACGATTGGAATGACCACATAGCTCTTTATAATTACGGCTTTTCCAAACTTGCCTGTGTTGAGTGCGATGATTCCGATTATTACCTTGAAATTCCGTGTGCGGGCGGTGATGACGAGAGCATCGGTGTTACGGGTACAAAGGGCAAAAATGTTGTAGTGCCTCTTGACAAGAAAAGCAATGTTGTACGAACCGCATATGCCGATAATTTCTTGTATGCACCTGTGAAAGACGGAGATATTGTAGGCAGAATAGAATACACGCTTGACGGCAAAACGCTTGCAAGTACAAATTTAACCGCTGTTGAATACAGCAATACGCAGAATAAAAACAAAAGTATTTGGACTAAGATAAAGGATTTTTTTACATATGGCAAAGAATGAACCAATAAGACTTCAAAAGTTATTATCACAATGCGGTATCGCATCAAGAAGAAAAGCAGAGCAGATGATTATTGACGGTCATGTAAAAGTGAACGGCAAAACCGCTCAACTCGGCGACAAGGTAAGACCGACAGATAAGGTATTTGTAAACGGTAAGCGTGTGCTTACCAACGCAAAGCCGTCTTACCGCTATATTATGCTCAATAAACCGAGAGGATTTATTACTACAATGAGCGATGACAGAGGCAGAAAATGCGTTGCTCAACTTGTGGAAAATGTGGGCACAAGAGTTTACCCTATTGGCAGACTTGACAAAGATTCGGAGGGAATGCTCATTCTCACAAATGACGGTGAGCTGGCAAACAAAATTATGCACCCGAAGAACAGCGTTTATAAAATTTACAGAGTAACAGTCCGTCCGTCTATTGACGAAGATCAGCTTGTTAAGCTTGAAACCGGTATTGAGCTTGACGGAGTAAAGACGGCCCCTGCAATGGTGCATGTACTTCATCAGGAACCGGGCAGAGTTGTACTCGAAATGATACTTCATGAGGGCAAGAACCGTGAAATCCGCCGTATGTGCGAGGCTGTGGGCCTTGAGGTTGCAAGACTTAAAAGAATACAAATCGGCGGCGTAAAAATGGGTATGCTGAAACAGGGCGATTGGCGTGACCTTACCGAAATTGAGGTAAAAAAACTGCTTTCAAACCCGTTTGTAAACGGAAAACAGCTTATTTAATCCAAAGCCTTAAAAACTTAACTTTTGGGACAAAAAATCAAATAAAATCACAAGTTAAAATGCACAGTAAATCAGAATGTTTGTGCAAAATCATTGTTGTAAATATTCAAATTTTAAAAATAGCTTTGCTTTTTCCTTGTAGTTTGATAAATATTAGGATATAATGATATATGTGGTAAATTAGTATGCCGACTTATGCTATTTGTCGGCATATTCAATACATTGTATTGGAGGATGTTTAAGATGAGTATTGAAAAAATCAATCAGGCAAAGGCTGAAATCGCATCTACTTCTGCTTATAAAACAATAACAGAATTTTTTGATGCAGACAGCTTTACTGAAATTGATGCTTTTGCAAAGTCCGGCGAAGGTTTTGCAGAGGTTGTTGCAGGCTTTGGTACAGTTGAGGGTATGCCTGTTTACGCTTTCGCACAGAACAGCGACATTTGCGGCGGTGCTATGAGTAAGGCACAGGCTGCAAAGCTTAAAAAGATTTATGATCTTGCACTTAAAACAGGCGCTCCTGTTGTAGGTTTTTACGACAGTGTCGGCGGCAGACTTATGCAGGGCAATGAGCTTCTTGCAGGCTGCGGTCAGGTTCTTAACAGCGCTGCTGCGGTTTCGGGTGCGGTTCCGCAGATTTCGGTAGTTCTCGGAACTTGCCTTGGTACAAACGCTCTTAACGCAGCAAGTGCGGATTTTGTTATTATGAGTGAAAAGGCACAGCTTTCTCTTGATGTTACAGGCGAGAATGCAAGTGCCGAATACAACGCAGAGCATGGTGTTGCATCTGTTGTTGCAAAGGATTCTGCTGAGGCTGTAGCTAAGGCTAAAGAGCTTGTTCTTTATCTTCCGTCTAACAATCTCAATACTGCTCCGGAGTCATTTGAGGAAGAGCCTGCAGACTGCGATTGCATCGTAGGTTCAACTGTTGACGGCGGCAGTGTTTATAAACTTTTTGACAACTACGGCAAAGACGCTAAAGTCAGACTTGCCCGTCTTGGCGGTTCGGTAGTTGGTATTGTAAAGACAAACGGCGGTGTGCTTTCATGTTCCGCAACAACAAAGATTGCAAAATTTGTTCGTTTCTGCGATGCTTTCTCACTTCCGATACTTACATTTGTTGACTGTAAGGGCTTTGAATCAATTAAGTCAGCCGCAAAGGCAGCTTCGGCTTATGCAGAGGCTACTACAGTTAAGATTTCCGTAGTTTACGGTCAGGCTGTCGGTTCAGGTTACATTGCACTTGCAGGTACAGGCGCAAACGCAGATATGGTTTACGCACTTCCGCAGGCTGTTATTTCTCCTGTAAATGTTGAGGCTGCGGCATTTATTCTTGCAGCTGACGCTATGAATGTTCCTGTTGCAGAGCAGAAGGCAGTTGCCGAAAAGTTTGCGGCAGAAAATCTCTCTGCTTTCAACGCAGCACAGAACGGCTATGTTGACGGTATTGTTGAACAGCAGGATTTAAGAAAAGCTCTTATTTCCGCTCTTGATATGCTTGCAGGCAAGAGAGTTCCTACAGTTGCTAAGAAACATTCAACAATCTGATAAATATGTTTGTTTAAATAAAGGGGATATTTAAAATGAAAAATTTAAGAATTACAGTAAACGGTACAGCATACGATGTTCAGGTTGAAGAGCTCGGCGGTTCTTCAGCTCCTGTTGCAGCAGCTCCTGCTCCGGCAGCAGCACCCGCACCTGCAGCAAAGCCGGCAGCTCCTGCAGGCGCAGCAGGTTCAGTAGTAGTATCAGCTCCTATGCCGGGTACAGTTGTTAATGTTGTTGTTTCAGCCGGTCAGTCAGTTAAAGCCGGTGACGACCTCGTATTTATTGAGGCTATGAAGATGGAAACTCCTGTAAAGGCTCCTCAGGACGGTGTAGTTGCAACTGTTGATGTTGCTAAGGGTGAGTCTGTAGATTCAGGTAAAACACTTGTTACTCTTAACTAATAACTGACGAAAGGGATGTCCGAAATGGCAAAGAAAATTAGAGTTACCGAAACTGCCCTGCGTGACGCACATCAGTCACTTATTGCTACAAGAATGACAACAGAGGAAATGCTCCCGATTCTTGATAAGCTTGACAAAATCGGTTATTATTCACTTGAGTGCTGGGGCGGTGCAACATATGACGCTTGTCTTCGTTTCTTAAATGAAGACCCATGGGCAAGACTTCGTACAATTCGTGAGCATTGTCCGAATACAAAGCTGCAGATGCTTTTCAGAGGTCAGAATATGCTCGGTTACCGTCACTATGCCGATGACTGCGTAGAGTACCTCGTTCAGCGTTCGGTTGCTAACGGTATTGATATTATCAGAATTTTTGACGCTCTTAACGATATTAAGAACCTCAAGACAGCTATCAATGCTGCAAAGAGAGAAAACGGCAAGGCTGAAGCACAGGTAGCTATCAGCTACACAACAGGTCCTGTATTCACAGATGAATACTATGTAGAGTATGCAAAGAGAATTGCCGATGCCGGCGCAGATTCTATCTGCATTAAGGATATGGCTGCTTTGCTTACACCAACAGCTACAGAGAGCCTTGTAAAGGCTATTAAGTCTGCTGTTGATCTTCCTATTCAGCTCCACACACACTACACATCAGGTCTTGCATCAATGTGTCTTTTAAAGGGTGTTGAGGCAGGCGCTGACGGTATTGATACCGCTATCAGCCCACTTGCACTCGGTACTTCACATGCTCCTACAGAGTCAATGGTTGCCGCTTTTGCAGGCACACCGTATGATACAGGTCTTGACATTAAGCAGCTTGCTGAAATTCGTGCTTACTTTATGACTCTTCGTGAGAAATACTTTAAGAACGGTCTTCTTGATCAGAAGATGCTTGCTACAGATGCTAAGGCTCTTATCTATCAGGTTCCGGGCGGTATGCTTTCTAACCTTCTTTCACAGCTTAAGCAGGCAGGCAAAGAAGACAAGCTTACAGAGGTACTTGAGGAAGTTCCGAGAGTTCGTAAAGATGCAGGTTACCCACCGCTCGTTACTCCTACATCACAGATTGTTGGTACACAGGCTGTATTCAATGTAATTACAGGTGAGAGATACAAGATGTGTACAAACGAGTTTAAGGGTCTTGTTGCAGGCGAGTACGGCACAACACCAATGCCGATTGATCCTGCATTCCAGAAGAAGATTTGCGGCGATAAGAAGATTATTACTTGCCGTCCTGCAGATTTACTTGAGCCGGAGCTTGATAAGCTCAGAGGTGAGATTTCACAGTGGATTGAGCAGGAAGAGGATGTTCTTTCATACGCTCAGTTCCCGAAGGTTGCGCTCGACTTCTTTGAGAAGAGAAGAAATGCCGAAGTTGGCATTAACGGCGATAAGCTCGACAAGAAAAATATGGTTCATCCTGTTTGATAATTTAATCAAATTAGTTACTCCCTTCGTATTTACGGAGGGAGTTTTTGTATATGATTTTGTTTAGTCTAAATAACTAACAATTTAATCGAAAGATTGTACAATAATACACTTGCTTGATATTTAATGATATAGTACAATAATCGTAAGAAATATGACTTATGTTTTAAAGGAGGCTATATTATGAAAAAACTTATAAGCGGTATTATGGCAATAGCAATTTTGGCAAGTGCTGTTCTTTGCGGCACAACAACAGCATTTGCGGCTGATACGGGAAACTCAGCCGTTGGTGATGTAGAGATGTGGAATCACGATTTTAAAAATAATTTAACAGGAGAACTTATGTGGGCGATTGATGATATTGCGGATACAGATACGGTTGCGGTTAAAATTAATTTAACTTCATATTGTGAAGATATATATACATTTGCAGATAAAAACGATCGCTTAGATGAGATTATTGTAAATGAAGACGGCGGAAAGACTTATAGTGATGAATTATTGCGTGATTATGAGGAATATAAAAATATTATAAGAAGTCAGAAGCCCGATGATAAAAAGAAAATTATTGATGAAAAATATTCAGTATCAGAAATAAAATATTTTTCCGCAAGTGAATGTTTGTTCTGCATTTCAACAAAAGAACAGATATTAAACCTTGGTGATGCCGATATAAAGGTATCTATTGATCTTGCAGATAAAGACTACTACAGTGTTGATAACAAAATTACATGGGATGAATTTTTTAAGATTGAAAAACTGACAAGAGAATATATTGAACAAACTTTAGCTTACCCTTGCCCTGAAAGCGATTATGATATTTTTTATTTGAAATTATCTGCAATAAGCGAAGAAGTTAAATTCGATTATATTTTAGTTGAGGAACATTATTCATCAAACAATAATATTAAATCTTTAAAAACAGGAAATTTTGTATATCCTATTTATGAAGATTCACCTGTGGGCAATTACTTTTATGCTGATAATAAAGTACAAAATGCTGTTGAATTATACACTAACGGTGTTATTGATATTGATACTTTATATTATTTTAATGCCAGATATTACGGCGATCTTAATGCCGATAAGTCAACAAATGTAAATGATGTTACAAATTTGCAGATGTATCTTAACGGTTCTCTTTTTGTCGAAGAAGATTCAATATTTGATGAAAACAGATATAAAATTTATTGTGACTTAAACGACGACGGAAAAATTGATGTAAACGATGTTACTGTTCTTCAAAAGTATATTTCAATGACAGTATAATGTTCTTTAAAAATCAGGAATTATGAATACTTAGTCAGGCAATTATAAAAGATTGGCAAAACAATTTACTAAGCCATAATTTATTCACAACTATCTAAAAACAATAAAACTAAAGGTTGAAAGAATTGGTAATACTCCAATTTTTTCAACCTTTTTAAGTTATACAATAGCCGCACAAAGCGCTGCACAGCATATGTTTTTGCAGCCTGCTTTTTTAAGAACCTTACAACATTCTCCGAGTGTGTTGCCCGTAGTAATAATATCGTCAATTATAAGAATATTCTTGTCAGCCACTGCTTGACTGTCAATTACACGGTACACACCTTGAACATTGCTTTCTCGTTCTTTTCCTTTAAGCGTATGTTGAGCTTTATTTTTCTTATGCTTTTCAACAAGTTCTGCATACGGAATGTTAAAAATTTCCGCACATTCTTTTGCAAGAAGTTCCGATTGATTATATCCCCGTTCACGCATATTTTTATAATACATCGGTACGGCGGTAATAATATCAAAAGTTCTTATATCATACTTGGCAAGTATCTCGTCAACAAGCGGAACTGCAAGTTGTCGGGCATATGACGGATTTTCATAAAATTTAAAGTTTTTTACACCGCTTGCAAATATACCGTCATATTTAAACGGCGCTATTGTTTTGTATCCTCCGACAGCGTAAGTTTCATAGCCTTTTTGCGGAAATTTACTCTTACATTCTTTACAGGCGTAGTCATTCCTGTCAATAACTTTTTCGCAGTACGGGCACTTTACGGTGAAAATTATGTCCTGCAAAAACAGCATTGCTCTTTTAATATAACTGTTCATCACGCAGTAAAAATTCCTTTAATCCGCTGTATCTTTTTGTACGGCGGTTATTTTGTACCATATATTCTACCGTTTTTGGATTTCCGACAAGCACAAGCGTTTTCTTTGCTCGTGTAACGGCTGTATAAAGTAAATTTCTGTAATAAAGTTGAGGAGGCCCTTGAAACATAGGTATAATTACGCAGTCAAATTCGTTACCCTGACTTTTATGTACAGTGACCGCATATGCAAAGTCAAGATCGGTTGCGTATTCATAAGTGTATTTGGCTGTCTTGTCGTCAAAAATAACTATAAGCGTACGGCTTTTGCGGTCGATAGAATCAATAATTCCTATGTCACCGTTAAAAATTCCCGAACCCTGCTCTCCGTCATCTCTTATCCAGGTTATATCGTAGTTGTTTTTTATTTGCATTACCTTGTCGCCAATTCTGAATGCTTTTGATGCAATTTCAATTTCAGCTTTATCGGCTGATTTTGGATTAAGAGCCTTTTGAAGTCTGAAATTCATTTCGGCAGTGCCAAGTTCGCCTTTCTTTGACGGGCAAAGCACCTGAATATTGTCAAATGCAGAGTAACCGTAAGCCTTTGGTAATCTTTGTGCGCAAAGGTCAACGATTACTTGAGAAATTTCGGTTTTGTTATTCCTTAATAAAAAGAAAAAGTCTTTATCAGATGCATTGAGAACGGGCATTTCGCCGTTGACTATTTTATGTGCGTTTGTAACAATAAGACTTTTCTGTGCCTGACGGAAAATTTCGTTTAACCTTACAACCGGTACAATTCCGCAGTCGGTAAGGTCGCCGAGTATGTTGCCCGGCCCTACGGACGGCAACTGGTTAGAGTCGCCGACAAGTATAAGACGGCAACCGATAGGCAAGGCTTTCATAACGCTTTCAAAAATAAAGGTGTCAACCATAGAAACCTCATCAACTATGAGGGCGTCACATTTAAGCTGATTGCATTCGTTTTTATTAAAAATAGGTTTATCGTGCTTGTCCCAGCTTACTTCAAGCAGACGATGAATAGTTTTTGCCTCAACTCCCGTTAAAGCACTCATTCGTTGAGCCGCTCTTCCTGTCGGTGCGGCAAGCAAAACTTTTTTGCCGTTGTTTTGCAATATTTTAATAATAGCGTTTAATGTTGTGGTTTTACCTGTGCCCGGACCGCCTGTCAGCACAAGCATACCTTTTGTGAGTGCCTGTGTGATTGCCTCTTTTTGCAGTGCGGCATATTCTATTCCGTCATTTTTTTCGCATTTTTCAATTTCGGTGTCAATATTTTTAATTTGTTCAGCCGCAAATCCAAGCAGCATTTTCACTCTTGAGGCTATATAAAGTTCACAAAGATGGGTGTTAGGAGAAAAAATAAATTCTTTATCGTTTACATTGTCTTTGATAAGCGAGCGGTCGAAAATCATTTCCTGCATTGTTGAAGCAATAAGTGCTATGTCAACTTTCAGAAAATCTGCAGCTTTTTTGCAGAGAACCTCAAAAGGCAAACAGGTATGACCGTTTCCTTCGTTATGTATTAAAATATAAGCAATTCCGGCACGAAGTCGCTCTGTGCTCTGCTCGTCAAAATCACGCTTTTTTGCAATAAAGTCGGCAGTCTGAAAACTTATGCCGAACTCTCCGTTGCAAAGTATGTACGGGTTTTCTTTAATTTGTTCAATAGCGGAAGTTCCGAGTTCTGTGAAAATTTTGACGGCCGCAGCATTGCCTATTCCGTATTCGCCGAGGAATAATATAAGCGAGCGGATACCCGTGCTTTGCTTTAGCTGCAGAGAAAAATCTTCTGCCTTTGATTTTGAAATTCCCTTGAGCATTGCTACTCTTTCGGGTTCGTTTTCCATAACATCAAGAGTTTTTTCGCCAAATTCAGATACAAGCCTTTGTGCGGTTGTTGCGCCTATTCCACGGATTGCACCGGAAGAAAGGTAACGCAGAATCCCTGCTGTACCGCTCGGACGGCAAAGCTCACAGACCTGGGCAGAGAATTGCCTGCCGTAATTAGGATGTTCCTTATAATTGCCTGTGAGCTTTAAAAGGTCGCCCTGATGTACCCTTGGCATAATGCCGACAGCTGTTATATAGTCGTCATCGTCCGATATTTCAACAACGGTATAACCGTTTTCTTCATTTCTGTAAACTACGCTTTCAACATAGCCTTCAAGCTGTAAAAGTGTATTGTCATCCATAAAAACATACCTGTTTCCTTAAAAAATACAGCGGTATTTTGCCACAATTATAATTATTATAGCACTGTTTTTTTGCTTTAACAATACACCTTGCGATTATTCGTTTAAAAGATGTATAAGTTCAGTCTTTTTTATCATACGAATAAATCCGTATTCTTTGCACAAGGCTTTACAAATGTTTTCGGTTTCTTCGTCCATATCGCAGTCAAGGCAAAGTATGCAGTCTTTACCGCCACGACAAAACCATCTTAATCTTGACGCCGCACCTCGCAATATAAATTCGGCATTTTGATTTTCTCCTTCAAGCGGAGTAACAATAATGATTGAGCAATTATTTTTGTTTTTATAAAGGAAATATGTAATTTCCCTTACGCAGTATATTATTCCCATTACGGCAAAAATAATAAGTATAGCGGTTGAAATCGCTGTCACAAAAATCACCTCGCTATATTTTATTAATAATAACCGAATTGGTGAGGTATATTTACAGCTATTTTGCAGACAATAAGAGGGCGAACAGAACTGCAACGGCGCAGTGTTCGCTAATAATGTATGAGGTGATTTATAATGATGAACAACTCCTATGTAAACCGCAGCATTAAATGCACCGTAAATAACTGTTCTCACAACAACGAGGCAGAGCATTACTGCTCACTTGAATCAATCAAGATTGGTACACATGAGTCAAACCCAACAGTATGTCAGTGCACTGACTGCCAGAGCTTTGAGTTAAAACAGGATTGCGGTTGTAAGTAATCTTGCGGTAAAGCAAAAAGCTGTATCCTTTTGCGGGGTACAGCTTTTACTTATATACCGAGAATTATTATGCAATACAGCTTTTTAACAATCGGCATTTTACCGATTGTTTTATTCCTGAATGTTAATACATAATTAAGAACAATTTTATATTCTTTATCAGAAATATTGTGCGTGGAAAACTTTGCTTTGGTACAGATATTTTCAATTTTTTTAGGTATTCTGACTTTTGCATGAACGGAAAGTTTATTTAAATATCTGTAAATGCAGATTACTCTTGATTTATAATCTTTGTGAGTAAAACTGTATTTTCTGTAATACCGTATTAAAATAATTCTTAAGATTGCCAAAGCTATAATCAGTAAAATAATTATAACAATTATGGCAGGTGTTGAAATTTTTGCCTTTACTTCTGTTTTTACAGGCTTAGTATTTTGTGCCTGTGTAGTAGGCTGAACGGTAGGAGAGGTTGTCTGTGCCTGCGTTGTTGTTTGCACTGATTCGGTAGCTTGCGGCACTTCAAAATCAGATGATGTAGCGTCAAGAGGAATCCAACCGATACTACTGTCATAATACTCTACCCATGCGTGGGCATTGTCAGAGGTGACAATAGCTTTGCCGTCAACTACATTTGCGCAGTAGCCTGTTACATATCTTGCAGGAACACCCAGCGCTCTGAGCATTACAGCCGCCGCATTTGCAAAATGCATACAATAACCTGTTTCGGCATCGTTTAAAAACCATTCTGCAACATCTCTGCCATCGGGTACTTTTTGTGTATTGAGAGAATACGATGCGGAATGTGAAACAAAGTCCTTAACCGCCGCAACCGTTTGAGAAATATCACTCTTGGATAAATCTTTAATATTGTTGCGCTCGGCAATTTCAAGCATTGCCTGTTTGGTATCGTTTGGCAGAGATAAATAGCATTGTGCAAAATCATCGTATTTTGAGGTGCCACTTATTTCTATTCGTGAAAAGTCGTTAATATTTTCCTCGGAATACGGTATAACAAACATAGTGTAGTTTGTTGCCTTGTCGGTGTTTGCTATGAACACATCGCATACAGGCGAAAAATTGTTGTTGATATAATTAAGATAATAGGGTGTGTAAATAACATTTTCTTTGTTTACGGTGTCAATGGTTACGGTTTCTGCCTCTTCGAAATACTGCGTCATAATAGTCATAATAAAGGATTGATAATCCTGCGGATAGTTGTCTGCCTGCTCATCGGTAAGTACAGACCATTTGTTGTTTTCGTAATTTGCATATGCCATACTCTTAAGGTAAATTCTGCCGTCTGTACTTGATGTGACAGTCATAACCTTTTTCCCTGTTTGAGTAAGTGCGCCTGCATTTGAAAAATCTACTTCGGAGCTGACATTATTTCCTACTTCGGCAAGAGCGGATGAGATTTTGCCGCTGCCGTTGTAAGTTTTCATTCCCGTGAGAGTTTGTACTGTATTTAGCATATTGTCCTGCCACTTCGGTCTTTCATAATTGGCAACCGGATTTATTACAGCCAAAACAGTAATGAGTACAGCCAAAATAACGGCACAAACCGCAGTTATTACACCGCTGTGTGCATAGTTTAATTGTCTTGTCTGCGATGAAAAGTAAAGCGCAAACAGAACTGTAAATATTATAAGCAGCGGTACAAGGTCGGGCAAAGTGTTTACAAGTACAAAGCAGGGTACAAGTAACGCAATGCTCAAAAGTCCTGCAATTTTGATTGATTTAATTCGTGATATTAAGAAAGAAAACAATCCGTTCAGAATTAATGACAGCAAAACAAAGAATCCTGTAGCGTTGTTCGCTATATAACTTGCAAATTTGATGTTGCTGTAAACAGAAAGATAAACCGAATACAGTTCAAGCAGTTTGTTAATTGCGTAGTTTGCCTGTGCAAAAATACTCTCATTTGCAAAAACAAATACCAAAAATGCCACAAAAGCAATTACTGTCATACATAAAGCGTATTTCAAATTGCTTTTTACAAAGGCTGACAGCAGGCTGAAAACAATTGAAAATAATACAGCCGCCATAATCAGTACCGAAGATTCGAGTTTAACAGAAAATGCGCTTGCATAGCAGAGTATTGGGCAGACCGACAAAAGAACTACGCATATACCGTCTGCCAGAGTGGAAAGCAAATATTTTTTCATTTTGCCACCTCCTCGGAGTCGGCAAAAATACTGTGAATTTCTGCATTTGAAGTATCTGCGTTACCGAGATTTTGCCGTGTGTAAATTGCTTTGTATATGGAATAAATATTTGTTTGAGGGGTAAGGGGATATGCACCTGCATTTTTGGTAGTACACACCGTACACGGAATTTCATTTTTTATTGCGTTCTTGCAAACGCCTGCAAATTTCGCCAAAACTTTATTGTTGTTTTCGGGGTTGTCGCCAAGCATAAGCATAATTTTAAAATTCTTGTAAATCGGCAGGCTCGGTTCTCGAACCATTAAATCATCATTTTTGGCAGATAATTTCCAGTGAACATTACGCAGATTGTCGCCGTCACGGTATTCTCTGATTTCGTAATCATCAGAAAATCCGCCTCCGGCTTTCTTTTTGTATCCTATAATAGCTTGTTTGCCCGTCAGGACTTCTTCGTTGCAATTTGCGGTTTTAGGAATTACAAGTATTTCTGCCGCAGTATTAAACCTTACGGGAATAAAAAAGATTCCGAGCATATCGTAAATCTTAAGCCATCTTGTTTGTATTTCGAGTAATCCGCAATCTTTGCCGATTTTTGAAAGCGGAATATTTACGGGCTTATTTATCATTCCGCTGTATTTAAACGCTGTTTTTTTCGATTTGCCGCAAAAACTGTTCTTTGAGTAAACAAGAACTTTAATCAAAGGGCAGAAAAGACCGTTGCGGTTGTTTGCCGCAAGATTAATTACAACATCATCGCCTGCATAAATGACCTTGGAAGCATAAAGAGAAAAACCTTTGACGGCCGAATAAATCATAAAAGGCAGACTGCATAACAATGAAAGAACAGGCAGACAAAGTACAACAATCAGCAGAAAATTGGAAAACCAGGCATAATAAAAAACCGCAAACGAAAATGATATTGCAAGAACCGCAATATATATAAGTATGTTCTTTATCATTTTTCCCTCACTAAATTTTGGGTTGTCTTGTTGTTCTCAAAATCTCATTAAGAGCTTTTGTAACGCTGATTTTTTTAGCGTTTGCCTCTGCGCTCAAAATAACACGATGACTTATGGTAGCAACAAAAATATTCTGAATGTCACGGGGAACAATGTAATCTCTGTCGTCCGCAAATGCCGCCGCCTTTGCCATATCTTTAAGTGAAAGTGCGGCTCTTGGACTTGCACCTCTTTCAAAAAGGCTGTTCTGTCTGGTGGCTGTTACGAGCATTACAATGTATTTTGCCATATCTTCGCTTACAAAAACTTCTTTTACTTTGTTTTGCATATTAATAAGTTCTTCAACAGTAACTGCTTGTTTTACCTTATCAAGAGGGTTTTGCCGACTGCGGTTAATAAGCATTTGACATTCAGCCTCAAAATTAGGGTATCCCATTGAAATTCTTACTGTAAAACGGTCGGTTTGAGAGTCAGGCAAAAGTTGTGTACCCGAGGCACCTACAGGATTTTGGGTTGCAATTACGGAAAAAGGATTTTCAAGCTGATAACTGTGTCCGTCAACGGTAACTTGCCTTTCTTCCATTGCCTCAAGCAAAGCCGCTTGAGTACGGCTTGAAGTACGGTTAAGCTCATCTGCCAAAAACAAATTACAGAAAATAGCTCCTTTGTTAAAATGCATTTTTCCGCTTTCTTTGTTAAAAGAAGAAAATCCCGTTATGTCTGACGGCAGAGTATCGGGAGTAAACTGTATTCTGCCGTACTTCAGTCCGAGAGCCTTTGAAAAAGCAAGAGCCATAGTGGTTTTGCCGACGCCCGGTATATCCTCTATAAGAATATTGCCGTTTGCGAGCAGAGCAAGCATTGTAATAATAATTTCCCTGTCTTTGCCGTTAATAACTTTTCTTACTTCATTTAAAACAGATTTAAATTCATTCATATTTTCACCATAATTTCTACTTTTTTAGATTAATTTATAAATAAAATATGTGTTTTGTGTGAAATGATTTGTATATATTATATATTACCTTATTTTCCAAAAATCTGCAATACAAATACAAAATATTTACAAACAGAATATAGCAGAATAAAAAGGGAACCCGTCAAGGATTCCCTTTGAAAAATATCAGTTGTTAATTTCGTGCTTTTGTTTTGAATATTCACGGTAAAGTGTTTCACTTATTGCCATTTTTTGAATTATATTTTTGACTGTATTGTCAAGTCCGCTGTTTTCGCTGTAGTCGGCAGGGTAAATGTAATCAACTCTGCCACGCTGTAATAAATCTTCGACTTTTGCGTCTTTCTTTTGATATACGGCAATGGAATATCCTCCGTATGCTTTCATCATTTTCATACACGGTACATCTGAAAGACCGTCGCCGATATAAATCATATTGCAAAAAGGAATACGCTTGCTGTCGTCGGGCATTGATTTGTTGAGGTCGTTATCGTTGGCAACATCAAGAACACCTTTGTTTATGCGGTACACAAATTGAGTTTTATTTGTGTAATTAACATCGGTTTTCGGCCATATTCCGTTGCCGTTTTCATCGTAAAGAAATTCACAGGCGAAAATACTTTTAAATTCGTTCGCAATATCCGTACCTTCGATAATCTCTTTAAGACCGGACGAAATAACATAGTGCTCGACACATACGCCGAGTTTTTTACCGAAATTGTTTATTCGTGAAAACCATTTTGAAACTCCGTCAAAAAGTTCGACTTTTTTGCCCGTTTCAACAAGTTTTTCTCTTAATAAAGGAATGTTCTTATCTTTAGATATTTTAACCATTGCATACATATATGCAAGGATTGAATCCATATGCTCCTTGTGCCCGATTTCGTTGGCGTAATTCCAAAACTCTTCCTCGGTTATGCCAAGACTCGGAATAAAGCCGTATCCCTGCATATCTTTTGTACAAAGCGTTTTATCAAAATCATACATTATTGCAATAATAGGCTTTCCGTTCATAATAATCCTCTTAATTGGCAGAATATGTTGTAATTTCTACAGAAGTTACTTTTACATCTTCCGTAGGTTTATTTGTCGATGAGTCAACAGCTACAGATGCGATTGAATCCACTACATCCATTCCCTCAATTACCTGTGCAAATACGGTGTGACCTCTGTCAACTGCATTGTAAGCGCCGTCAAGGTATGGGTTACCGCCGTTGTCGTCATAAAGCTTTTTGATGTCATCACTGATTACATCTGTGTTGTAGCAGTATGTGCCGTACTGCTGAACAAAAGCGGAGAAAAGCTCGGAATCTTTATAATTTTCAAGCTGTGCTTTAATGTTTGCCCACTGATTTTCAAAGGCAGAAAAACCGCCGTTCTTTTTATAAGCTTCGGGTGTGGTCTGATTGATAAAGAACTGACTTCCGTTTGTGTCAGGACCGCTGTTTGCCATTGATACCGCACCTCTTATGTTAAAGAGTTTGTCGCAGAATTCATCTTCAAAACTTTCACCGTATGAGCTTGTGCCGCCTGTGCCGTTGGCATTTTCGTAGTCACCGCCCTGAATCATAAAATCATTGATTACTCGGTGGAAAATGGTGTTGTCATATTTGCCCTCTTTGGCAAGATTAATAAAGTTTGTAACGGTTTTTGGCGCTTGGTCCGCAAAAAGGCGGAGCTTTATGTCACCCTTTGAGGTGTGCATAATCGCAATAGTGTCGCCGTCGTTAGGAGCGTCAAGCTGGAAACCTACTTTATTGTTGTCGTAATTTATAGAAGGATTAATACCTACGGTTGACGGAACAATGCCCATATCTTCAAGTGCGGATACGGCAGGCTGTCCGACTTTTGCTTCGTCAATTGTGGCAACGGCAGCGGGAGTTGCTTCTGTTGCTTTTGAATTTTCGGATTCACTTTTATCGTTTGAGCAACCGACTGCAAATGCAGGAATAAGTGCAAGTGCCGCAATAAGGCACAAAGTTTTTTTAATTCTGTTGTATTTCATAGTGTATTGATTCCTTTCGATACATATTTATACATTTTTATCATAACATACTTTAAGAAAAAATGCAACTTTTTAAGCAAATGAGCCGCTTTTGCGGCTTCTTTAAGATTGATTTAAAAAATAAATACCCGTATTGTTTTATTATGTTTTGTGTGTTACAATAATAAAGTATAGCTATGCGGTCGGTTTTGAATTTATGATTTAACAGAGAGTTTTTATTAAATGATTTGCAGTATTAAAAATAAATCCGATTGCATTGAATGTATAGGGGTTATACTATGATAGAATTAGAAAAACTTAACAGAAACGAGGCAGTGCGTTATCTCGGAGGAGCGGGAATCAGGCTTAATTACCGAATGGATGTACTGATGGATGAATGTGAAAAGGCTGTGCTTGAAAAAGCGTCGCCAAAATATCTTTATGTAGAAAAGGATTTGCCGTGCCCGCAGATTATGGGTGGAAAAGATATAGAATCACACTTAAACGGTTGTGAAAAAGCTATTGTTATGTGCGCCACCGTCGGTTCAGAGGTGGACAAACTAATCAGAATTTCGCAGATTTCCGATATGGCCCGTGCTGTGGTAATGGACAGCCTTGCAAGTGTTGCCGTGGAGCAGGTCTGCAATGCTTTTGACAAGATAATTGCGGAAAAATACAGCGATTATAATATGACATTTCGATTCAGCCCGGGCTACGGAGATTATCCTATTGAATTGCAAAAAATAATTTTGCAAATGCTTGATGCGCCAAAGAAAATAGGACTTTGCACAAACGATAACTTTTTGCTTACACCGACAAAGTCTGTTACGGCGGTGCTGGGACTTTCAAAAAATCCTATAGAAAGAAAAAAGCGTGGGTGTGCCATCTGTAATATGAGAGAAACCTGTAAATTCAGGAGAAAGGGACTTCATTGTGGGGTTTAGAGAATTATTAAAGGAAAAAGAATTTATTATACTTGACGGTGCGACAGGCACTATGATTCAAAAAAGCGGTGTACAGTATGACGAAGTGCCCGAAACGCTTAATATTACACATCCCGAACTTATTGCGTCATTTCATAAAGCTTATGTAGATGCGGGCGCAGATGTTGTTTATGCAAACACCTTTGGTGCGAATGCGTACAAACTTGAGGGATGCGGCTACAGTGTTGAAGAAATTGTAGGAGCAGGTATCAGCATTGCTAAAAACGCTGTCGGCGACAGAGCGCTTGTTGCCCTTGACATCGGTTCAATCGGTCAGCTGCTCGAACCTGCTGGTTCGCTTACTTTTGAACAGGCTTATGAATATTACAAACAGCTTATCCTTGCAGGTAAAGACGCTGATGTTATAGTTTTTGAAACTATGACGGATCTTTATGAACTTAAGGCCGCTGTACTTGCCGCAAAGGAGAACAGCGACAAGCCAATATTCACCACTATGACATTTGAGCGTAATATGCGTACTTTTACAGGCACATTGCCGTCTGCTTTTGCCGTAACTATGGAAAATCTCGGCGTTGACGCTCTCGGCGTAAACTGTTCGCTTGGACCTGATGATCTTGAGCCGATTGTAAGTGAGATTTCCAAGTACACAAATCTTCCTATTGTAATTAAGCCGAATGCAGGTTTGCCTGACCCTAACACCAATGAATACGATGTTATGCCCGATGATTTTGCAAAGTCATCTCTGTCACTGTTAAAGTACGGTGTTAAAGTTCTCGGCGGCTGCTGCGGTACAAATCCCGAATATATAAAGGCTCTTAAAGACGCTCTTGCAGATAAAAAATATCAGCCGTCAAAAAGTCAAGTTGATACAATAGTATGCAGTGCAAGTTCTGTTGTTGAAGTTAATCATCCGAGAATTATCGGCGAAAGAATCAACCCTACAGGCAAAAAGCTGTTTAAACAGGCACTTGTTGATAATAATATTGATTACATTCTTACACAGGCACTTAGTCAGACGGGCGCAGGTGCGGAAATTCTTGATGTCAATGTAGGTCATCCCGAAATTGACGAAAAGCAGATGATGGTGCGTGTGCTCAAAGCAATTCAGAGTGTTTGCGATGCACCTCTGCAGATTGACTCTACCAAACCCGATGTACTTGAGGCAGGACTTCGTGCTTATAACGGCAGACCGATTGTAAACTCGGTAAACGGTGAGGAAAAAAGCCTTAGCACGGTTTTACCGCTTGTTAAAAAATACGGTGCTTGCGTTGTCGGTCTTACACTTGACGAAAGCGGTATTCCAAAGACAGCGGAGGGCAGATTTGAAATTGCAAAAAGAATTGTAGAGAGGGCAGAGGCAATCGGCATTGACAGAAGAGATGTGTTTATTGACTGCCTTACGATGACGGTTTCTGCCGAACAGTCTGCCTGCAGACAGACGCTTAATGCTTTGCACAGAGTAAAAACCGAACTTGGCTGTAAAACCTGTCTCGGTGTTTCAAATATTTCATTCGGACTTCCGAATCGTGACCTTGTTACAAGAACTTTCCTTACTATGGCTCTTGAAGAGGGACTTGACTTACCGATTATTAACCCGAATATTGATTCTATTACGGGTGCGGTAAGAGCATACCGTGTGCTTGACGGTATTGATAAAAACTCTATGGATTTTATTGCCGCATATAACGATGCGGCGCAAGCACCTGCCGCAAATAATAATTCTGCCGCATCCGATTTGGATATTATGACCGCTGTTTTCAACGGCTTGAAAAAAGAAGGTGCGTTGCTTACCGAAAAAATGCTTGCTGAAACAGGCGACGCAATGAAAATAGTAAACGAAATGCTTATTCCTGCTCTTGATAAGGTGGGAGAGGGTTTTGAAAAGAACAAAATCTTTTTACCGCAGCTTATTCAGAGTGCAAATGCCGCACAGGCTTGCTTTGATGTAATTAAATCACATATTTCCAAAACAAGCGGAGAAACCGTAAGCAAGGGCAAAATCATTGTTGCAACCGTTAAGGGTGATATTCACGACATAGGAAAGAACATTGTAAAAGTATTGCTTGACAACTACGGGTATACGGTTGTTGACCTTGGCAAAGATGTTGACCCTCAACTTGTTGTCGATACTGCAATTGAGCAGGATATAAAGATGATTGGTTTGTCTGCTCTTATGACAACTACCCTTAAGAGTATGGAAGATACAATCAAACTTGTAAGAGAAACAAAAGAATTACAGAATCCCGACGGAAGCAGTAAATGCGTAATTTTTGTCGGCGGTGCTGTACTTACGGAAGAATATGCTATGAAAATCGGCGCTGACTACTATTGCAGAGATGCTAAGGAAAGCGTAGATACGGCTAAAAAGGTATTAGGTTAAAACAAAAGGGCAGTTCCGAATCAGGAATTGCCCTTGGTTATATTTATTATGCAAATTTCAGGTTGATTGTTAAATCGTGGTATAGGGTTTGAAACACCGAGCCCGCCTGTAATTATCATAGAGGTATTGTTAAAATCAAATTCACCTTTGTCATATTGCGGAAAAAGTCCTTGGTTTGGTGCAATTACTCCGCCGACAAACGGTATTCTGACAAGTCCGCCGTGAGTGTGACCGCACAAAACAAGCTCTACATTTGACTCTGCAACCATATCGGTAATGTATTCAGGCTGATGATGCAAAAGAATTGTGTAGTAATTATTTGCTTCTTCGTTTAATTGCTCCCAAAAATGAGCTTCCGGAACATCGTAGTCGGTGCCGTTGTATTCATAGTACGGATAATCGGATAGTCCGCCTATTAGTATTTTTTGTCCGTCTTTTGTGGTGAAAAACGCAGCTTCATTGTCAAGTAAGGTAGCTCCGCAGGCAGTTATGTCTGTTTTGAAGTCAATCTTGTCGGCAATATCTCTTTCGTGATTACCGAGGCAGCAATAGACAGGTGCGATTTTTGAAAGTTTTGACAGAATATTTTTCATATTATCGTCATTAACGAATGTGCGGGTTACCATATCACCGCCCACTGCAATGAAGTCAGGGCTTTGTTTGGCGATTTTTTCTATCAGGTTTTTATTATTGTCACCGTATTCCTTATTGTGCAGATCGGAGATAAACACAATTTTTAAATTACCGTTAATATTATCGGCTTTAAGATTATATTCTGTAGTTTTAAAAAACAGGTTGCTGTGTATTAATTCTCCTATTGTAAGAGCAAATAAAGCAGAAAAAATAATTAAAGGTAGTCTTTTCTTTGCTTTCTTCATAAAAATGTCCTTTTTTTAAGAATAATGTTATATTGTTGATAAAATTATATTATATCTAAATTAAGTATTTGTCAAATTAGGTAAAAAAAACACATATTTTATCTACGCAAATAAGAAAAGAGCATTGCTTTGCAATTTGACAAAAAATTAAATTTGATGTATAATATTGTGTGTTAATTTGTATAATATTTTAAAATTAGACGATATGTTTGTATTAAATTTTATATAATCAGATAAAATTTGCAGGGGACAATTAAAAAATGAAAAAAATAAATTATCGTAAGCTTATTCTTGCTTTGGCTGATGTTTTTATTATTGTGGTAAGCGGTATTGTGCTTAATTTTGCTATGTCGCTTATATTTCCGGAACTTTCGGAAGCAAGCAGAGGACTGTTATATACAATAATAGTAAACTTAGCACTGTGTATGCTTATTATGTACGGTGCAGGTGCGTATAAAAGACTTTGGCGATATTTTAATGAAAAGGATTACTTGGTTTGCGGTTTGGCGATGTTCGCAGGCTTCGCTTTGGGCTATCTTATTATGTCGATTTTGCAGATACAGCAATCTGTTTTGTTTGTTACTTTATATGCAATTCTCGCAACAGGCGGAGTGCTCTTATTCCGATTTATATTTAAGCGTACTTTCCTTAATTTAATTGAAGTCGGCAGAGCGGATAATTGTGAGCGTACGCTTATTGTTGGCGCAGGCAATGCAGGCAGAATGATTCTTACCGAAATTCAGAATGCAAGTTATGACGAAAACAGTCCCGCGCGCAATCTTATTGCGGTAGGTTTTGTTGATGATGATGAAACAAAACTTAACAGAAGCATTAACGGTGTGCCTGTTCTCGGTTTTTGCAGAGAAATTTCTAAGATTTGCAATGATAAAAAGATTACAAATATTATTGTGGCTGTTCCGTCTTGCGAAGAAGAGGAAAAGCGCAAAATCCTTGATTATTGCTCGGAAACTACTTGTAAAATCAAGATAATTCCTTATTTGAGCGAGCTTTTGTTTGACGATAAGCACACAGAGCTTATTTCACAGGCTAAAGAAATTAAAATTTCAGACTTACTTGGCAGAAAGCCGATTGAATTTGATAAAAAAGAAATAAAAGAATTGGTTACGGGAAAAATCTGTATGGTTACAGGCGGCGGCGGTTCTATAGGCAGCGAGCTTGTAAGACAGATTGCAAAGTATTCGCCTAAGCAGGTAATTATTGTTGACATATACGAAAATAACGCATATGATATTCAGCAGGAACTTGTGCTTGAGTACGGCAACAAACTTAATCTTGTAACTTTGATTTCATCTATCCGTGATTACGACAAAATGGAACTGATATTTAAAACATATCGTCCTCAGCTTGTATTTCACGCAGCTGCCCACAAGCATGTTCCTCTTATGGAAACCGTGCCGGAAGAGGCAGTTAAAAATAATATTTTCGGTACTTTTAATGTTGCAACACTTGCAGAAAAGTACAAAGCCGATAAATTTGTTATGATTTCAACCGATAAGGCTGTAAATCCGACCAATGTTATGGGTGCAACCAAAAGAGCATGTGAAATGATAATTCAGCACAAGGCTCAGCACAGCACTCATACCGAATTTGTAACCACTCGTTTCGGTAATGTTCTTGGGTCAAATGGTTCGGTTATTCCCCTGTTCAGGCGTCAGATTGAAAGCGGTTCACCTGTAACCGTTACTCACCCTGACATAATCAGATATTTTATGACTATTCCCGAGGCTGTTTCGCTTGTTCTTGAGGCAGGCGCTATGGCTCACGGCGGCGAGATTTTTGTTCTTGATATGGGTGCGCCCGTAAAGATTACAACTCTTGCCGAAAATCTCATTCGTATGTACGGCAAGATTCCATATAAAGATGTTCCGATTGTTTTCACGGGCTTAAGACCGGGCGAAAAACTTTTTGAGGAACTTTTGATGGACGAAGAAGGACTTAAGTCTACCGCAAACGAAAAGATATTTATCGGTAATCAGATAAATATTAATTCCGCAGAACTGCTAAAAAAACTTGATGAGCTTAAAGTTGTTGCTAACAGCAACGACAGCGAAAAAACGGTAGAACTTCTTGCGGATCTTGTACCTACTTTTAACCATAAGACAAACTGATATATTTATTCATCAGCAAAGGAGAGAATACATAATGTGTGGTATTGTTGGATATGTTGGACCTAAAGACTGCAGTGATGTGCTTGTAAGCGCACTCACAAAGCTTGAATACAGAGGTTATGATTCAGCGGGTATAGCTGTTTTTGGAAAAAACGGCATTGAAACAGTTAAAACAAAAGGTAAACTTAAAAATCTTGTTGACAAGATGGCAGTTGAGGGTAAACCGGAGGGTCATGTAGGTATAGGCCATACAAGATGGGCAACTCACGGTGAACCCTCAGATGTAAACTCACATCCGCACAGCGGCGCAAGAGTTACCATTGTTCATAACGGAATTATTGAAAATTACATTGAATTAAAAGAATTTTTAACATCAAAGGGCAGAACTTTCCTCAGTGATACAGACACCGAGGTTGTTGCACAGCTACTTGATTATAAGTATAACGGAAATCCGCTTGAAACTATCGACAGCGTAATGGCTGAACTTAAGGGTTCTTTTGCTCTCGGTATTATGTTCAAAGATTTCCCGGACAGAATTTTTGCCGTAAGAAGAGAGAGTCCGCTTATTGTTGGCGTAGCTGACGGCGAAACCTTTATTGCGTCCGATGTTCCTGCAATTCTTAAATACACAAAGAATTACTATCTTCTCGACCATGATGAGATTGCTACACTTACAGCAGACGGCGTTTCATTTGTAGATGAGCACCTTGACCCTATCGAAAAAGAGTTAAAGGTTGCGGATTGGGATATGGAGGCTGCCGAAAAGGGCGGTTATCCGCATTTTATGATTAAAGAAATCAAAGAACAGCCGGAAGCTATCAGAACCACCGTTGCTCCGAGAGTAAGAGCCGGATTGCCTTGCCTTGAAGAATGCGGTATTACACTCGAAAAATTAAGAGAATTTAAATCAATTTCGGTTGTTGCCTGCGGTACAGCTATGCATGCCGGTCTTGTAGGTAAATATATTATTGAAAGTATTGCGAGAGTACCTGTTACAGTTGATATTGCGTCAGAGTTCAGATACAGAAATCCTATTGTAGGTGAAGGCGACCTTGTAATTATTATTTCGCAGTCGGGTGAAACTGCCGACAGCCTTGCCGCAATGCGCCTTGCAAAGCAGAAAGGAGCAACTACTCTTGCTATTGTAAACGCAAAGGGAAGTTCAATTGCACGAGAGGCGGATATGCTTATTTACACTCTTGCAGGCCCTGAAATTTCTGTAGCGTCGACAAAAGCGTATATTACACAGCTTTCTGTTATGTATCTTTTTGCCTTTGAGCTTGCTCTTGCAAAGGAAACCGTAAGCGAAGCAGAGTGCAAAAGACTTGTGTCTGCACTTCTCAAAATGCCGGAAGCTGTTAAGTATGTTATTGAAACAACAGAGGAAAAATGCAAGTATGTAGCGACAAAACTTATCACAACAGACAGCTTGCTCTACATTGGCAGAGGTCTTGACTATGCTCTTTCAATGGAAGGTTCGCTTAAACTTAAGGAAGTATCATACATTCACTCCGAGAGCTATGCGGCAGGTGAATTAAAGCACGGTACAATTTCTCTTATTGAGGACGGTATGCCTGTAATTTCTGTTGCAACACAGAGTGACCTTATTGCAAAAACTATCAGTAATATTGTTGAGGTTAAGTCGAGAGGTGCTATGAATATTCTTGTTTGCTCGGAGGCTTGTGCAAGAACTCTTGAGGACGGTATTGCGGATTATGTTATTAAAGTTCCGCAGACAGATGAACTTCTTATGCCGATTTCTGCGGTTGTTCCGCTCCAGATTCTTGCTTATTACACAGCGGTCAATAAGGGTAATGACCCTGATAAGCCAAGAAACCTTGCAAAATCAGTTACTGTTGAGTAATTTACAAAAATAAACATTAGAAATTTTATTTTAAAAACCAAGTGACAAAATGGCTGTCACTTGGTTTTTGTTTTCTTTATTGGAAAAAACAAACGCTTTAGTGCTTTAAATTTCAAAAAAATTCTCTTAAAACACCGCCTCGCACTTGTATTTTTTACTTGTATTATGTATAATAATTGATGTATATGGATTTATTGACAGAATATTCTGTTTTTCGGAGGCTTTTAGTATGACAGCTAAAAATATAAAAAAATTTTTTACCGCATTTGTTTGTGCGGCACTTGTTGCTTGTACTGCCGTTGTTTGCAGTGCGGCGGGCAGTAAAATACAGATTGAAAAACTTGATAATATGACAATTCAACTGCCCGACAATATGCTTGGCATAACAAGGGACAGCAAGAGTACCGACAAGTATTTTTCAGTTTTCGGACTTGATTATGACAAAACAATGTCTGATTTCAAGAGCAGTGATATTTTTATGCAGGCTATGGATAATCAGGCAACCACGACGGTCACGGTTACTATGACACGCAACGGTGACAGCGAGGGTATTAAGAATTATAAACTTCTTTCGGACGAAAAGCTTTATGAAGTGAGAGAAAGTTTTATTTCTCAAGAGGAATATATCAGTTGCACGCCGGATCAGGCGCAAGACCTTGTATGGCTTATGTTTGACCTTAATGTAGAGAGCGGCAGTGACAGAATCAAGACTTATCAGGCAAACACTGTTTATGACGGAATGAGTATTAATATTACTATTCAGCATAACGGCGGCGATGTTACATCTGCCGATTATCAAACTTTAAAGTCAATTCTTTCAACCGTTACTTTTAATGCAAAAGCTGACCCGGAAAGCGACTTTACAAAATATGTTTACATAGGTATAGTTGCTGTTGTTATTATTCTTTTTATCATAGTTATGATTGCAGGTAAAAAGACAAGAAAGAAAAACAAAAAGAGCAAAAACGAAAAAATTTTGCGTGAACTTACCGATAAATACAAATCAAACAATAAACCTGTAAAAAAATTACAGGAAGATGATATTGTCAGCATTCATCAGGCTTATGATGAGTTAAAAGAAGAAAACAACGACATAAGCAGTAGCAGAAAAGACGATGATCTCTTTGACGATTACAAGGACATTGACGAAGAAGAAGTAAAGGTTAAGATTTACGAAAAGCCGACAGTTTCGGATTATGAAATTGACGAAATAGTAAATGAGAGCAAAGAAAGGCTTAAGAATGAGGGCGCAGATGTTGAAGTAATAGAAACAAGTGCCGAAAAACTTGAGCCGCAGGAAGTAATTGAAGACCGACTTGAAGAGGCTAAGGAGGATTTACAGACCGAAGAGGTTGTTCAAACCGTGGCTGTTGACGAACCTGAAGATGAAAACGAAGCTGAAGAAAACTCGGAAATAACCGAGGAGGCAGATGCGGATGCTACCGATACAGCCGTTGAAAATCAATCGGAAGAAAAAGTAATTTCGGACGACGGAAAATACGAAGAAGCTGCACAGGCAGAAATTTCAACAGAAGAAGAACCGACAGACGAAATAGAAGAAACAATTGAAGAAGTTGAATCTGAATACGAAGAAGAAACGGAAGATAAAGTCGAAGAAGAAAACGAGGAAGAACTGAGAAGAGAGGCTGAAAAAAATACAGCCGATGATTTTGATGAAGGTTATGATTTCTTTGAGGAAAAGCCGAGAAGAATTGTAGGTATCATTGATGTTGACAGTTCAGACCTCAAAAATGCGGTCGATTACGATGTTCTTTCAGAGGAAGAAAAGCGTGCCGTAGAGGTTGAAACCGCTGTGGATAACGATAAGACAGAAAGCTTTATTGCGGCTGCGGAAAAAGCAGGTAACGGAATAAAGAATTTCTTTGTACACTGCGGATATTTCTGCACAAATGTTTCAAGACTTATAAAGCGTAAGCATGCGGCTAAAAAGCGTAAAAAAGCAGAGCTTGAGCGCAGAGAAAGAGAGCGTGTGAGAAAACAGCAGGCTGCGCAAAGGCGTGACGGCAACGGTCTTGTAAAGGTACACAGCGCCACACAGAGAAGACCGCAACCTAACGGCAGAGCATCTCAGTCAGCTCGCAAAACACCAAACAGAAAACCACAGCAGAACAATAACAGAAGAAAGTAATCAGAGGTGATTAAAATAAATACTTTAGTAATTAAAAACGCACACATAGTTTCACCGTCAGATGGACTTGATAAAGTTGCCGATGTTCTTGTAAAAGACGGCAAAATCACAAAAATTGCAGAGAACATCTCTACAGAGGGCAATGTGATTGATGCAGACGGCTTAACACTTATTCCGGGTCTTGTGGATATGCATGTACATCTTCGTGACCCCGGTCAAACTCACAAAGAGGATATTATAACAGGCTGTAAAGCAGCTGCTGCGGGCGGTGTTACAAGTTTACTTGCAATGCCTAACACAATCCCTACTACGGATAATGCCGAAACCGTAAAATATATTCTTGACAAGGCAAAGAATGCCGACGCCAATGTTTATGTGGCAGGCAGTATTACAAAGGGACTCAAAAGTCTTGAACCGACCGATATTGAAGAACTTAAATCAGCAGGTGCAATTGCTCTTTCGGATGACGGCAGACCGGTTGAAAACACAAAGTATTTAAGCGAGGCAATGAAAAAAGCTCCGCAGCTCGGTATGACGGTTGTTGCTCACTGCGAGGATCTTTTCCTTGCAGACGGCGGTAAAATCAACAGCGGCGAAGTAAGCAAAAATCTCGGCGTAAAGGGTATTCCTGCCGCAGCAGAGGATTGCGGTACCGCAAGAGAAATTGCACTTGCGGCGGCGCTTGATGTGCCGATACACATTTGTCATGTCAGCACAAAGACAAGCGTTGCACTTGTAAGAGATGCAAAGAGAAGAGGGGTTAAGGTTACGGCAGAAACCGCACCGCACTATTTCTCAATGACAGAAAAAGAATTGCTTGCAAAGGACGCAGATTTCAGAATGAATCCGCCTCTCCGCACACATGAAGATGTTGTTGAAATAATAAGCGGTCTTAAAGACGGTACGCTTGACGCTATTGCAACCGACCACGCACCGCATACACCGGAAGAAAAGTCCGATTTTGAAAAAGCACCGAACGGTTCTATCGGTATGGAAACTTCATTTGCGGTATCATACACATATCTTGTAAAAACAGGACTTCTTACAATTTCGGAGCTTGTTGAAAAGATGAGCACAAATCCTGCCGAAATTCTCGGAATCAATGCAGGACATATCAAAGTCGGTGTGCCTGCAGACCTTGCACTCGTTGATTTGAACGAAGAATGGGTTGTTGATGTAGATAAATTGCACGGCAAGAGTAAAAATACTCCTTTCAAGGGCAAAACGCTCTGCGGAAAGGTTAAATATACAATTTTGGGCGGAAAAACCGTATTTGAAGATAAATAATCGGAGCGCTCGCAGATTAAAGGAGATTTGGCAAAATGGCACAAAAAGGTGATTTGTTATCAGTAAGAGAAGATATACGAGTTGTTGACGCTACAATTCGTGACGGCGGACTTTGTAATAATTTTGAGTTTCCCGACGAATTTGTTAAGGCTTTATATAACGCAAATGTAAAAGCAGGCGTTGACTATATGGAGTTCGGCTACAAGGCATCTAAAGAGCTTTTTAACGAAAAAGAATTTGGCAAGTGGAAATTCTGCAACGATGACGACATAAGAGAAGTTGTTGGCGAAAACAATACAGACCTTAAGATTGCAGTTATGGCTGATGTTGGCAGAACAGATTTTAAGAATGACATTCTTCCAAAGAACGAAAGTCCGATTGACCTTGTAAGAATTGCAACATATATCAACACAATTCCTGCGGCAGTAGAAATGATTGAGGACTGCGCAAAGAAAGGCTATGAAACCACAATCAACATTATGGCTGTTTCAAAGGCGAGAACAGAGGATATTATTACAGCTCTTGATATTCTCGGCAAAAGCCCTGTAAACGCATTTTATATTGTAGACAGTTACGGCGCTTTATATCCCGAAGAATCAAGAAAACTCGCAGAGTTATATTGTTCATACGGTGAAAAGTACGGCAAGTCAGTCGGTATTCATGCACACAACAACCAGCAGCTTGCTTTTGCAAATACTATTGAGGCTATGACACAGGGTGTCAGCTACCTTGACGCAACAGTAGACGGTATGGGCAGAGGTGCAGGCAACTGCGCACTTGAGCTACTCTTAGGTTTCCTCAAAAATCCTAAGTACAAGGTTGACCCGATTCTCAAGATGCTTGAGTATACACAGCAGTTCAGAGAAAGCGGAGTTAAGTGGGGATACGATGTTCCTTATATGCTTACAGGTCAGTATAATACTCACCCTCGTCCGGCTATTTCATTTGTTAAAGATGACAGAAAAGATTATACAAACTTTGCTCACGAGCTTTTTGACATTATCAACAGCTGATGCAGCATATAATGAGATTAAATCCATCTCCGTTTGCAATGATTGAAAGCAGAGAAAAAACCATTGAGTTAAGACTTAATGACGAAAAACGCAGACTGATTAATGTCGGAGATGAAATTACTTTTATAAATACGGAAGACAACCGAAAAACATTAAAAACGGAAATTGTTAATATTTATAAATTTAAGTCTTTTGAAGAATTATACGCTGTTCTTCCTTTACTTAAATGCGGGTATACAAAGGGAGATGTAAAGACTGCCTCACCCGAAGATATGCTTGCATATTATTCGGCAAAACAGCAGGAAAAATACGGCGTATTGGGAATAGAGATAAAAGTAATATCGTAAGCGTTATTACTGAATTTAAAAGGAGAGTAAAAAATGGCATTTGACAGACTTATTGATAAAATCGCAGAAATGCAGAATCCTACAGTTGCAGGTCTTGATCCAAAGCTTGACTATGTACCTGAATTTATCAAAGAGGAGTGCTTTGCAAAGTACGGCAAAACTCTTGAGGGTGCGGCTGCCGCTTTGTTTGAGTTCAACAAGGCTCTTATTGACGCTCTTTATGAGGTAGTTCCTGCAATTAAGCCGCAGGCAGCTTACTATGAAATGTACGGCTGGCAGGGTGTAAAGGCACTTGCCGACACTATTGCATATGCAAAGTCAAAGGGTATGTTTGTTATTACAGACGGTAAGCGTAACGACATCGGTACAACAATGGAGGCTTACGCTGCCGCTCACCTCGGCTCAACCACAGTTGCAGGCGAAGAGGTAGAGGCTTTTGGTGCAGACGCACTTACAGTAAACGGTTACCTCGGCACAGACGGTATCAAACCGCTTGTTAATATCTGCAAGAGCGGTGATAAGGGCATTTTTGTACTTGTTAAGACATCTAACCCAAGTTCTGGCGAATTACAGGATAAGAAACTTGATGACGGCACAACCGTTTATGAGCAAATGGGTAAAATGTGCGAAGAGTGGGGAACAAAGCTTGAGGGCAAATACGGTTACTCGGGTGTCGGCGCAGTAGTCGGTGCAACATATCCCGAACAGCTTGCCGAAATGAGAGCTAAATGTCCGCACACATTTTTCCTTGTACCGGGTTACGGTGCACAGGGCGGCGGTGCAAATGATGTTAAAAACGCATTTGATGAAAACGGTCTTGGCGCAATCATCAATTCAAGCCGTGGTATTATGTGCGCATGGAAAAAACAGGGCCTTACCGAGAATGATTTTGCAAAGGCTGCTTACAACGAGGCGGTTCGTATGCGTGACGAAATTATCGGCTGCATAGGCAAAATTAAGAAATAATACAATAAATTGTTGTTTTTATGTATTAAACACCAAATATTGTTGACTTTGCTAAAAGTTGGCGGTATAATTTAATAGTCAGTATTAGTTAAAACTGTAAATAAAATATATTTTCAAGGGAGATTTTTAATATGGCAAGAGTATATAACTTTTCTGCCGGTCCTTCAATGCTTCCGGAGGCAGTATTAAAGACAGCAGCAGATGAAATGCTTGATTATCAGGGCAGCGGACAGAGTGTAATGGAAATGTCACACCGCAGCAAAACATATGATAAAATCATTAAGGACGCTGAAGCTTTACTTCGTGAGATTATGAACATTCCTGACAACTACAAGGTTATGTTCCTCCAGGGCGGCGGTTCTACACAGTTTGCAATGGTAGCACTCAACTTTATGAACAAGAACAATAAAAGGCTGACTACATAATCACAGGTCAGTGGGCTAAAAAAGCTTACAAAGAGGCTGCTCGCTATGGCGACGCTAAGGCTGTTGCTTCTTCGGAGGATAAAACTTTCTCTTATATTCCTAAGACAGATAAGTCAATGTTCAGAGAGGACGCCGACTATGTGTATATTTGTATGAACAATACTATTTACGGTACTGTTTATCACGAACTTCCGGATACAGGCGATATTCCGCTTATTGCAGATATTTCATCTTGTATTCTTTCAGAGCCTATTGATGTAACTAAGTTTGGCGCACTCTTTGCAGGTGCTCAAAAGAATATGGCTCCTGCAGGTCTTACAATCGCAATTGTTCGTGAGGATCTTATCGGCAATGCTATGGATATCTGCCCGACAATGCTTAATTATAAGACTCACGCTGACGCAGATTCACTTTTCAACACACCTCCTTGCTACACAATTTATATTGCAAAGCTTGTTCTTGAGTGGATTAAGAATGAGGTTGGCGGTCTTGATAAGATGAAAGAGCTTAACGAGAAAAAGGCTAAACTTCTTTATGACTTCCTTGATAATTCAGAACTCTTTAAGGGTACTGTTGTCCCTGAGGATCGTTCACTTATGAATGTTCCGTTCGTAACAGGCAATGCTGACCTTGATGCTAAGTTTGTTAAAGAGGCAACAGAGGCAGGTCTTGTAAACATCAAGGGTCACCGTACAGTTGGCGGTATGAGAGCTTCTATCTACAATGCTATGCCATATGAGGGTGTAGTTGCTCTTGTTGACTTTATGAAGAAGTTTGAGGCAGAAAACAAGTAATTTTTGCTCAAACAATCTGCTTTAAATAAAATAAAAGAGGATGAATACAATGTTTAATATACTTACTCTCAATAAAATTGCTGCCGTTGGCACAAGCCGCCTTGGTGACAATTACGCTTACGGTGACGATGTTCAGAATCCTGACGCAGTTCTCGTAAGAAGTGCCGCTATGCACGATATGCAGTTTGAAGATAATCTCCTTGCCATTGCAAGAGCAGGCGCAGGTACAAACAACATTCCTAAAGATGTTTGTTCTGAAAAGGGTATTGTGGTTTTCAATACTCCGGGTGCTAATGCAAATGCTGTTAAAGAGCTTGTAATTGCAGGTCTTTTACTCTCTTCAAGAAGAGTAATGGAGGGTGCAGACTGGGCAAAGACACTCAAAGGTAACGGTGACGCAGTAGGTAAGATGGTAGAAAAAGGCAAGAGCCAGTTTGTAGGTCCTGAAATTAAGGGCAAAACTCTCGGTGTTATCGGCCTTGGCGCTATAGGTATTCTTGTTGCCAACTGTGCCGTTGCACTCGGTATGGATGTAATCGGTTTTGATCCGTTTATGTCTGTAACAAACGCATTAAAGCTCAATCCTGCCGTTAAGCTTATGAAGAGCGGCGAAGATGTAATGGTAAACTGTGATTACCTTACAATCCATGTTCCTCTTACAGCTGACACTAAGGATATGGTTGATGCAGATATGATTGCTAAGATGAAAGACGGCGTTCGTATCCTCAACTTCAGCCGTGACGGTCTTGTAAATTCAACAGCTGTTCTTGAGGCTGTTAAGAGCGGTAAGGTTGCTAAGTATGTAACAGACTTTGCAACTGATGATATTATCGGCGAAGAGAATATCATTTGTCTTCCACATCTCGGTGCATCAACTCCCGAAAGTGAAGATAACTGCGCAATTATGGCTTGCGATGAGCTTAAAGAGTACCTCGAAAACGGTAACATCGTAAATTCTGTAAACTATCCTGCACTTTCACTTGCAAGAACAAATACAGAGAATGTTCGTTTCTGCGTAATGCACAAGAATGTACCTGAACTTCTTAAGAAGGTACTTTCAGAGGTAAAAGGCAATGTAGAAAATATGCTTTCAAAGAGCCGTGGCGACTACGCTTATGCAATTATTGATGTTGCAGGCGGTAACCCTGAAAACGCTGCTGCTATTGCAGCTATTGAAGGTGTAATCCGTGTTCGTGCTATCTAAAAGCATAACATAATGAAGTCATAGGGCGGCAGAGCTATTCTGTCGCCCTTTTAAAGTTTTGTTTTAATGTCCTATTTTAAATGTTGTGGTAACATTAATAGATTATGGTTTAACTCGTGCGCTAAACCATACTTTCCCACAATTTTTGATAAAGAATTTTTTTGAATTGAGGAATGAAAATGAGAGGAATAAAAAAATTATCTGCAATTACGCTGACTGCCGTGCTTGCATTTTCTTCTACAGTTACTGCATTTGGCGCAGAAGTAACAGAATCGGTTTCTTACAGCAAATGGGGCAGTAAAACCGTATGCGAAGCATTGGGAATAGATACTGCCGAATACTACAAATGGATTGTAAATCACGATAATGATTCAAGCAATGATTATCAGACTTACACTGTTTCTAAAAATTATGATTCATCTGTAGGTACTGATTATTATCTCGGTACAAAATATACATCGGGCGACCATCGTACACCAAAAGGAGATACCAAAGGTTACTTTAATACAGATTTATATTCACCAAACAGCGGATATTACTGTGTAGGTTACGGCAGACAAGACGAGCTTAACGGTTCATCGTACAAGCCGCAGATGAACTGCACAGGATTTGTATGGCATATACTTTACAAGTCGCTTGCAAATACCAAGGCACAAAAGGGTCAGTCGGTAAGCTATGCATACGCAAACACTCATATTCCGAGTTATTCGTATGCGGCTTATGATACGGGTCAGGATACATGGATTAATTGGGCGAGCAATAACAATATCAAGACATATTATTTTGACGGTACAAGTGCCATTAATAATGCATTGAACAGCGGAGTGCTTGAAAAAGGCGATATTATTTTTATGCTCGGTACGGCTGACGCTCATGTCGGTATTTTTTACGGCAATAATTCAAAAAATAACAAGTTCTGGCATTCTCAATATAAAAATGTAAATACAATCACAAATATTGAACCGAGGGGTACTTGCTACGGATTGTATGTATATAAAACAGGTTGTTCAAACGGTATTGATCTTAATATTCAGCTTAACAGCACACAAAGCGGATTAAAGGGTACTTCATACGATTATTCACAGTTTGAATACACGGTTTATGCTGACTCGGCTTGTAGAAAGCCTGTCGGAAAAATTGTACCGCAGTCTGACGGATTCGGTGCATTTGGTCTGACGAGCAGTCAACAGTATTCTTCATCAAGTGCGGTTGCGAGAGGTGTGCCTGTTGCAAATACTTCTTATTGGTGCAAAGAAACAAAAACACCGAACGGGTATGTTGCAGACAACACGGTATATAAATTTGAAAAGTCTACATTGACATGGGGCGGTACGGAAAGATACTATGCAGGTGTAGCTGTAAATGAAAATAACCATAAATTAAGCAAAATAAACAAGACGCCTAAAATAGCACTCCGTATTCAGAATGTGTCATCTTATTCCGAATTCACCGATAATAATGAAAATTATTCACTTAGCGGTGCGGTTTATGAAGTTTATAATTCCGATAACACTTTTTGCGGTTATATGAAAACAGGCGAAGACGGCTGGGTATGCGCAACCTCAAAAGAGAAAACCGACGATGTAAATAATATTAAATGGAATGAAAGTGCATTCGATTCAGCTCTTTATATGCCGTACGGTAATTATTACGCAAAGCAGGTTGTTGCTCCGAAAGGCTTTGAATTATTCTCTGACAGAATAATTATTGATAATGTTTATCAATATACATGGAGCGGTCTTACGGTTTATTATGCTCAAGCTGAAAATACACCAATAAAGTTGGATACTTCGACAGTAAGAGTAAATCTTACAAATGAGTTTAAAGCCCCGATAAACTGTGCGGAGTTTGAATTGTTTTCAGATGTGGAATGTCAAAATCTTATTGATACGGCAATAACAGACAATAACGGTATAGCCGAATTTGCTAAGCCGTTACAGGTTGGCACTTATTATATTAAGCAGAAAAAATCCGCTGTCGGTTATTTTTACGATTCGACGGTAACGGAAGTTGTTGTTAAAGAAGAAAATATCGGCAGTAATACTGACATATCGTTATTTGCAAAAAGCAAGGGCGATGTGAATAATGACAGTAATATAGATGTTGCCGATATAACAGTTATTCAGTTGTTTGTGGCAGGCAAAAAAGCAGAGGACGGTTCGGATTTTGTTGATATAAATGATACCGTCAGCTTTGATAATGCCGATATTGACGGCAACGGAATAATAGATATCAACGATATTACTAATCTTCAGATAATAATTTCAAAGAATAACTGATATTATTTAGTGAAAACTTCCTTTGACATCTGCAAAACTAAAATAGTATAATATATAAAGATGTGTTGCACTACTGCGTAATTCCAATCAGTAGTGCAGCACTTTTTTGTTTTAAGAGGTGTTTTTATGAAAAAAATAAAAGAAAAAGACAAAATGGAAATTTTGCCTGTTAAAAGCCTTATGCTTAGAATGGGTGTTCCTATGATACTTTCTATGGTACTGCAGGCAGTTTATAATATTGTTGACAGTGCTTTTGTATCTAATATGGAAGATAACGGTGAACTTGCGCTTAATGCGCTTACGCTTGCCTTCCCTTTGCAAATGTTAATAGTTGCAATCGGCATAGGTACAGGTGTGGGTGTTAATGTTCTTGTAGCAAAAAGCCTTGGAGAGGGTAACAGAAACTATGCCGATAAGGCTGCGGGTAACGGTGTATTTCTTGCTGTTGTTATTTACGCAGTGTTTTTAATATTCGGATTGTTCGGTGTTAAATTATATATCGGCACGCAGACTGCAAACGGAATTGTTTTAGAAATGGCGTGTGATTATTTAAGAATATGCTGCGTATATTCTTTTGGACTTGTATTTTTCTCTCTTTATGAAAAACTTTTACAAGCAACAGGCAAATCGGTATTTTCGACAATTGCACAGATTTGCGGCGCAGTTGCAAATATTATTCTTGACCCTATTATGATTTACGGTTTGTTAGGCTGTCCGAAATTCGGTGTAAAGGGTGCTGCATACGCTACGGTTATCGGTCAAATTATTTCACTTGCGGTTGCTTTTATTTTTCATATAAAGTTTAACAAAGATATAACCAATAATGTTAAAAACATTAAGCCGTCGGCAAATACAATACTGAACATTTACAAAATCGGTTTGCCTGCAATAATTGCACAGGCACTTATGTCGGTTATGACTTACGGCTTTAATCTTATTTTGGGTACGGTCAGTGAGGCGATGGTAACAGCTTACGGATTGTACTATAAAATACAGCAATTCATACTTTTTGCAGCGTTCGGATTAAGGGACGCCATAACTCCGATTATGTCATATGCTTTTGGAATGAAGAGTAAAAAGAGAATTGACGACAGTATAAAATTCGGCTCAATTTACACAACAGTAATAATGTTTGTAGGTCTGGCGGTAATAGAAATTATAGCTAATCCGCTTTCAAGTGCCTTTGGACTTTCGGGTGAAACACAATTTTTATGTATCGGCGCAATGCGGATTGTTTCTGCAAGTTTTATATTTGCCGGCATTAACATAGCTTTTCAGGGAATGTTTCAGGCAATTAACGGCGGAATGCAGTCGCTGATAGTTTCAGTTTGCAGACAACTTGTGTTTGTATTGCCTCTTGCATGGATATTTACTGTGCTTGTCAATAAATCAATTTGCGGCGAATGGATAATTTAGCTTTCCGTACCTGTTGCAGAGATTTTGTCTGCCGTTATTTCGGTTGTATTAATGAAAAAGTTATACCAAAAACAGATTAACAATAAAACAGAAGCATAAAAATTCCCCTGCATACTCAAAAATATGCAGGGGAAAGTTTTAATTCTGGTCTTTTATAAATGTAAATGATGTTGTGTTATCGTACGAATAGGTGAGAGTTTGCCTTGTCGCTTCATAACTCAGCTTTTCGCTGTTGCCGTTTAGTGTAGCGTCAACGCTTGTGCCGCTGAAAACATAACTGCCTTTATATTCAATACCCGCAAGCGTTGCGGTACAGCTGCCGTTTCCTTTAAAATTAAATTCAAAATATCCGTCCTTAAGCTCAAGCTCGCTGTATTGTACGGTTTCTCCGTCGATAACGGCAGATACAGGGACCCATTTTCCCTTTAACACCTCATTTTCGCTTTTATCACCGCAACCGCTGAAAAGAAAAATTACAGCAAAAAGTGATAAGAAAACAGGTAAGGTGCGCTTTATAATAAATTTCATTGTGACACATCCCGATATTGATATAATATATATTATTTTATCATTTTTTGCGTTTTTAGTCAATTTACGGAATGTAAAGTATTTCTAACATATTAATGATATGAATGTGCAAATTGTAAGAATTTATATGAATTTATATGAATTACTGGTGACCTTTAAGTTTCGACACCGCTTTTTTCAGTTCCTGCGGTATATCGTCGGCGCTTAGTGTATCATGAATTTTGCAAGTGCCGGCTTTTTGCGCAGTTTCGTAATACCAGCATTTGTAATCTAAAATTCCGAGAGTTTCATTCAGTTTTTCCATTTGAGCAAGTACGGCATCTCTTTGCTTTCTGATAAGCTCAAGTCGCTTGTCAATTGAAGAATCCCCCTCAAGAGTCCAGTCTATAAAAACTTTGATGTCTTTAAGCGACATACCTGTTCTTTTAAGACATTCAATGAGAGTTAATAACTCGTAATCGGAATCGTCAAAAATGCGGATACCGCCGTTTGTACGCTGTACATTCGGCATAAGTCCTTCTTTGTCATAATATCTAAGAGTTGACGGCTGCATATCAAGTCTTTTTGAAATTTCACCTATAGTATATTGCATAAGAACACCTCGTTTAAGTTAAAGTAAGCTATAAGTATTGTAGCATTTCAAAATTTGACTGTCAACATAATTCTTATAACACAAAATGTTTTGAATATGATTAATTACTATGATTTTTTATCTCTGCATAATTGACAAATTGCAAGCAAAATGCGATAATATAAAGGTATATTTGTCGGGTAATCTGCCCGAATAAATTGTAAGGAGATATGATTATGGCAAAGGAGCTTGCTAAATCCTACAAACCGTCTGAGTTTGAGGACAGAATTTATGATTTCTGGATGAAGGGCAACTACTTCCATGCAGAAGTTGACAAAGATAAAAAACCATACACAATCGTTATGCCGCCGCCAAACATTACAGGTCAGCTGCATATCGGTCACGCACTTGACCTTACACTTCAGGATACTCTCATTCGTTGGAGAAGAATGCAGGGCTATGCTGCACTTTGGCTTCCGGGTACAGACCATGCGTCTATTGCGACAGAGGCTAAAATTGTTGAGGCTATGCGCAAAGAGGGCGTTACCAAAGATGATTTAGGCAGAGAGGGTTTCCTCAAACGTGCCTGGGAGTGGAAAGAAGAGTACGGCGGAAGAATTACCCGTCAGTTCCGTAAACTCGGTTCAAGCTGTGACTGGCAGCGTGAGCGCTTTACAATGGACGAGGGTTGTTCTAAGGCGGTTAAGGAAGTTTTCGTAAAACTTTACAATAAAGGACTTATCTACCGTGGTGAGCGTATTATCAACTGGTGCCCGCATTGCTGTACATCAATTTCAGACGCAGAGGTGGATTTTGCAGAGCAGGAGGGCTTTTTCTGGCATCTCCGCTATCCGTTAAAGGACGGCAGCGGTTATGTTGAGCTTGCTACAACAAGACCTGAAACACTTTTGGGCGATACTGCGGTTGCGGTAAATCCCGATGATGAAAGATATAAAGACATTGTAGGCAAAACACTTATTCTTCCGCTTGTAGGCAGAGAAATTCCTGTTGTTGCCGATGCATATGTTGAAAAGGATTTTGGTACAGGTGTAGTTAAAATTACTCCTGCACACGACCCTAACGACTTTGAAGTCGGCTTAAGACATAACCTTGAGGTAATCAATGTTATGGACGATACAGCCCATATGAACGAAAATGCCGGAAAATATCAGGGTATGGACAGATACGAGTGCCGTGAAGCAATCGTTAAAGACCTTGAAGAGGGCGGTTTCCTCGTTAAGATTGAGCCTCACACTCACAATGTAGGTACTTGCTACCGTTGTAAGACAACTGTTGAGCCGAGAGTGTCAAAGCAGTGGTTCGTAAAAATGGAACCTCTTGCAAAGCCTGCAATCAAGTGTGTTAAGGAAAAGCAGACACAGATTATTCCGGAAAGATTTGAAAAAGTATATTATCACTGGATGGAGAACATCAAGGATTGGTGTATTTCCCGTCAGCTTTGGTGGGGACACAGAATTCCTGCTTGGTATTGTGACGATTGCGGTGAGGTTATCGTAGCAAAGGAAACTCCCGTAGCTTGCCCTAAGTGCGGTAAAAATCATTTGCATCAGGACGAAGATACTCTTGATACATGGTTCAGTTCGGCTTTATGGCCGTTCTCAACACTCGGCTGGCCTGACAAGACACCTGAGCTTGAGTATTTCTATCCTACAAATACACTTGTAACCGGTTATGATATTATTTTCTTCTGGGTTGCAAGAATGATATTCTCTGCTATTGAGCAGACAGGTCAAGCACCGTTCAAGACCGTATTTATGCACGGTATTGTAAGAGATGAGCTTGGCAGAAAGATGTCTAAGTCACTTGGTAACGGTCCTGACCCGATTGATGTTATCAACAGATACGGTGCCGATGCGCTCAGATTCCTGCTTGTAACGGGTAACTCACCGGGAAATGACATCAGATATTCGGAAAAGCGTATTGAGGCTTGCGCTAATTTTGCTAATAAGCTTTGGAATGCTGCCCGTTATGTTCATATGAATATCGACGATTATGATGTTGAGAACAAACTTCCCGACACTCTTACTACAGAGGACAAGTGGATTGTTTCTAAGTTCAATACAGTAGCTAAGGAAGTAAACGAAAACCTTGAAAAATTTGAGCTTGGTATTGCTGTTCAGAAAGTTTACGAGTTCATTTGGGATTGTTACTGCGACTGGTATATTGAACTTGCTAAGACAAGACTTTCGGGTGACGGCGAGGACGCTCAAAATGCAAGACAGGTACTTCTTTATGTACTTGATCAGATTTTAAGACTTCTCCATCCGTTTATGCCGTATGTAACAGAAGAAATTTGGCAGACTATTCCTCACGAGGGTGAAACCGTTATGCTTGCTAAGTATCCGGAGTTCAAGGCAGAACTTGACTTCCCGGAGGATGTTGCCGAAATGGAAAGAGTTATGGACGCTATCCGTGCTATCCGTAACCGCCGCAGTGAGATGAATGTTCCGCCGTCAAAGAAAGCTAAGGTTTATGTTGCAACTAAGTTTGCGGATACATTTACCAACGGCACACCTTTCATTCAGAAACTTGCTTCTGCAAATGAAGTTGAAATTGCGGAGAGTTTTGACATTGACGGTGCAGTAACGGTTGTTACCGCTGATGCAAAGATTTATATTCCGCTTAGCGAACTTGTTGACAAAGACGCAGAAATTGCAAGACTTAACAAGGAGCTTGAGCAGGTTAAGAAAAGACTTGCACAGAGCGAGGGTAAGCTTAACAATGCAGGCTTTGTTGCAAAAGCACCTGAAGCCGTTATCGAAAAAGTAAAGGGTCAGGCTGCAAAGGAAAGAGAGCAGATTGCACTCATTACAGCAGCTATTGACGCATTAAAATAAAAATTAAGGGTGCTGTCGCAATAACAGCTCCAAAAAGAAAAGCCGGGTAGCCCGAAAGGGTTGCCCGGTTAGTGCTTTCTATAGTATAATTTAATTGCAAACAAAACCACAAAGAAAGCAAGTAAATTATACAACAATGAGAAGCAGAAATCAATTGGTTTTACCATTAAATTTAGAAATAAAAATCGAGAAAAATGATCCGGTAAGAAAATTAGCGGAAATATGTGATGAATTAGATTACACAAAGCTCTATTCTTTGTACCTGAGAAGCTGGCGAAAAATAGATCCGGCAGTTTTGTTTGAGATACTTGTGTTTGCATATATGAACGGCATTTATTCAAGCAGGGATATTGAAAAAGCATGCAAAAATGATATTCGCTTTATGTGGCTTTTGCAGGAGGAACCTGTTCCGAACCACTCAACCTTTGCAAGATTTCAAAATGAAAGGCTTGCCGGAGTAATTGAGGAGTTGTTCTGTCAATTGGTTGAAAAACTCTGTGATTTAGGCGAAATTTCTTACAAAAACATATTCATAGACGGTACAAAAATAGAAGCCAATGCCAACAGATATACCTTTGTCTGGGCGAAGGCGGTAGAAAAGAATCTACAAAAATTAAAAAATAAAATTAATCAGGAACTGGCTTCTATTTGTGAAAAATACGGATTAGCCGACGGAAGTAATTTGGAAGAGGTAATTGAGTTTCTGAACTGTTCAATTCAATTGCTTAATATTGAATTTGTACATGGATGAGGCAAACACAAAACGCAGCTGCAACGGGATTACGAGAAACTTTACAGTTATCTTGAAAGACTGGACAACTACAACAAAAGTCTAGAAATATGCGGCAAGAGAAAGAGCTATTCAAAAACTGATACGGATGCGACCTTTATGAGGATGAAAGAGGATCATATGCTCAACGGACAGCTCAAGCCGGGATACAATGTACAGATAGGAGTAGAGAGCGAATATATTGTCGGAGTAGGCTTGTTTCCTAATCCCACAGACACAACTACACTGATACCGTTTCTAGAGAGAATACGAAAAAACACCGAAAAGAAATACGAAAATATCATAGCAGATGCAGGATATGCAAGTGAGGAAAATTACACATATCTTGAATCGGAAGAACAAAATGCGTATATCAAGCCTGCCGATTATGAGATTAGCAAAAAGCGAAAATACAAGAATGATATTTACCGCAAAGAGAATCTCTTTTACGATGAAACAGGAGATTACTTTGTGTGTCCTAATGGCAAAAAGCTGATCTTTGCTTATGATAGCAAACGCAAAAGTCAGAATGGATATGAAACAACAAGGAGAAATTATATATGTGAGGACTGTTCAGGCTGTCCGCACCGAGAAAAATGCTACAAGGGAAAATATGAAAATCGAAAGATAGCGTTTTCTCCGACAATGGCAAGGCAGAAGAAGGAAGCCACACAACGGATAACTACAGATGAGGGTATTATCCTGAGAATGAACCGTTCAATTCAGGTAGAGGGAGCATTCGGAGTAATCAAGCAAGACTTTGCATTTAGAAGATTTTTAACGAGAGGAAAAAAAAGACCGAAACGCAATTTTTTCTTCTTGCATTCGCTTTCAATATTCAAAAACTATGGAACCGAACAAAATCTGACCGTTTTCACAAACCTTTATTTGAGAAAAAAATCGCATAGCGTTAAGAAAAGTAAACAATCCGAAAAAAGAGGATGGAAATTTTATCCACCCTCTGAATTAGTGCGTATGCCATTGAAGATATTTTCAACTTTTTTAAAATTTCATTCTTACTAAAACTTAATCTATCAAAAAAATAGGGACTGTTGCAAATTTCACTCATTTGCGACAGCCCCTTCTGGCTGATAAACTATATTATTTACTATAATCACCACAGTTGGTTTTCATGGGCTTTATTAAATGAAAAATTACCAGTCGAATAAAAACCTATTGGATTCATCATATGTGCTACTGCTGAAATTCAAATCCTCCCAATATAATCTAAAGGATTTTTCACTCCCTTTATTATTGATGGTCGTTATTTTTACATATTCATCATGCCATTCCAATCTGTAGTTTTTTTCATCCGGAACATCACCGTCATTATCCACAGTAATCATCATAGTTGACGTTTCATGATTTTCATTAAATATCATTATTTGAACGCAGATTCTTTCCGAAGTATTGTTGCCGATAAAATTAGCTACAATAGTGTGTTGTTCATCGGGAGAAACTTCTCTGAACCATTGTGGATCTTTTATTGTTGTATGTTCACTGATATAACTGCAAGATAAAGGCAACAATAAAAATAAAAATACAATAATAATCGTTTCGATTATGACGATAATTTTAAACTTCAATATTATCTCTCCTTTTGCAACTGATGCATCAAAAAGTCAGTAAAAGCCTCGGCAGATGCATTCGATTGATTTTCTGAAAAATTATAATATTCAGTTCCATCAACCTTATTTGATTCATTGAATAATGGCCACCTTAACATATCTATATCTAAAAGATAATTAGTATTTGTATAGGTTTTAACAAGGTTTAATATTGTTTCTCTGTTCCAATTATTTGTAAATGAACTATATCTTTTTTTGTAACCATCACTATAATATGTTTTAGTTGAATCAGCTAAACAATTTGAGGTTCCATCTAATAAAGTGTAGATATTATATGCATCTGTATCAGCATACAAATCCTTCATAGATAATGAAAAATCATTGTCACCAATTAATTGATAAAATTTATTATAAAATTCATCATAATTATCACTACCGTCCAATTGAATATAAGTATTAATCATTAACGTTTATAAATCTCCTGCCCAACCTCCTAAATTATTGAAATGATATTCCAACATTTCTGTTTTAACTACAGTTGTTGCATTTTTGTAAATCCGTTTTCCTTGCCTTGAACAAGGCAGTCCGAAACAAGCTTTTCACCGATATGTAAATTTCTTGCACTGCTTTTTACAGCATAGCTTGCGTTGCAAATGTGACCGCATCTGCCTACATTGTTGGGATGAAGAATGTATAAGCCTAAAATTTCGTGACTTTCGGTATTTTCCGCAACCGCACAATATGTTTGTGAACCGAAAAATTCCGCACCGCTGTTTTCGTCAAGTAAATCAAGCTGCGGAAAGGCTATTCCGTCCTCTACAACTTCGTTCCAGATTTCAACCATGGCAGGGTAATCGCTTATGACTGCTTTGCGAATATTTATTTCCATAAAATCAACCTTTTGTGCGTAATCTACTAATATTTTAGCACTCAGTTTTTCTTTGTCAATATGGATTGATTTATCGGTGTAAAAGTATTATAATAAATATTTAAGACAGTACAATTTGATTTGTAAAAATACAGATGTTTACGGTATTAAATTAGATGCGAATAAAAATAAAAGAGGTAGTTTGATGGATTACTTAAAGAGAACCTGGGCAGAGGTATCGCTTGATGCAATTAAGCATAATTTTAATGAAATAAAAAACAAAGTCGGCGGCAGAGCAAAGATTTGCTGCGTTATAAAAGCAGACGGTTACGGTCACGGCGCCGTTGAACTGTCTAAACTCTATGAGCAACTTGGCGCTGACTTTTTTGCCGTTTCAAATATTGACGAGGGTATTGAAATCCGTGAGGCAGGCGCAAAATTGCCTATTGTAATTTTAGGCTTTACTCCTGCAAATGAAGCTAAACGACTTTCGGAATATAACATTTCTCAAGCGGTCTACAGCCTTGAATACGCAAAAATGCTTTCTCAGGCTTGCTGTGAGCAGAATGTGGTTTGTAAAATTCACATCAAAGTTGATACCGGTATGAGCAGAATAGGTTTTATGTGTCAGGAATTTCCGAGAGATGATTATTCTGTCGAAGAAATCAGAACAGCCTGCACTCTAAAAAATCTTGAGCTTGAGGGTATGTTTACTCATTTCTGTGTGTCGGATGAAGCCGAGGACGGCAAAGACTTTACAGAAAAGCAGTACAGTTGCTTTTCTTATGTAAGGGATAAACTTAAAGAATCGGGAATTAACATTAAGATTTGCCACTGTTCAAACAGCGGTGCTATTGAAGATTACGAGCATACATATTGCGATATGGTAAGAGCGGGTATTATACTTTACGGACTTGCTCCGTCGTATAAAATTCAGAATAATTTAAATCTTATTCCCGCAATGACTTTAAAATCAACGGTTGCATATGTAAAAAATCTTAAAAAGGGTGCTGATATTTCATACGGAAGAACATTTACCGCTCCTAAAGATATGAAGATTGCAACTGTTCCGATTGGATATGCCGACGGTTTTATTCGTCAGAACGCAAAGGACGGATATATGCTTGTCAACGGTAAAAAAGCAAAAATTGTGGGCAGAATATGTATGGACCAGACTATGATTGATGTTACCGATATTGAAGATGTAAAAATCGGTGACGAGGTAGTGATTTTCGGAACAGGCGAAAACGGCGAAATGACAGCCGATGACCTTGCAAAAAATACTGATACTATTAACTATGAAGTAGTTTGCCTTGTAGGCAAGCGTGTACCGAGAATTTATATTAAAAACGGAAAAGTAATGGATGTGATGTATAAGCTATGAGAATGCTTGTTATTGACGGAAACAGTATAGTAAACCGTGCTTTTTACGGTATAAGACCGCTTACAACAAAAGACGGTCAGTTTACAAATGCGATTTACGGATTTCTTACAATGCTCACAAAAATAAAAAACGAAGAAAATCCCGATGCGGTAGCTATTGCTTTTGACCTTAAAGCTCCTACTTTCCGCCACAAGGCATATGCAGGCTACAAGGCAACAAGAAAAGGTATGCCGGAAGAGCTTGCCTCACAGATTAAACCGCTAAAAGAGCTTTTACAGCTTTTGGGTTATACTCTTGTGACCTGCGAGGGATATGAGGCCGACGATATTTTGGGAACATTTGCAAAGGCTTGCGAGAAAAACGGCAACGAATGTGTGATTGCGACAGGTGACCGTGACAGCTTACAGCTTGTTTCCGATACAACAACAGTGCATCTCTGCACAAACAAGCAAGACATCAGTTATACACCCGCAAAAATTCTTGAGGATTACGGTGTTACACCAAAACAGCTTATAGAAATTAAGGCTATTCAAGGCGATTCGTCCGATAATATTCCCGGTGTTGCGGGAATCGGTCCTAAGGGTGCAGGCGATTTGATTTCACGCTTTGGCAGTATTGATTACATTTACAGCCATATTGACGAGATAGATGTTAAGGACGGAATCAGAAATAAACTTAAAAATTCCGAGGAAAATGCGAAGTTAAGCCGTATGCTCGGTGAGATTTTCTGCGAAGTTCCTATCAATACAAATGTTGAGGATTACAAAGTAGAATTAAAAGACCCCAAAGAATGTGCGAGGTTTATGGCAAAACTTGAGCTATTCTCGCTTATCGACAAACTCGGATTAAAAGAAATGCCGACAGCGGAGGAAAAGCCTGCAGCTGTGCAGAACTTTGAAGTTGTAGAAAATGCAGATGCTAATGTTCTGTATGAGAATATTAAAAAACAGGGTAAGGTATATTTTAAAACTGATTTTTCTGATATAGAAAATCCTGTTTGCAATATTCTTTTTGACGGTAAAGTTTATATTGTTAAGGATAACGAATTTTTCGACAAACTTCTTGAAAATGAAGAAATTTTGAAATTTACTCACGGCAGTAAGACAGTTTTTGCTTATGCCGATAAGAAGAATATTGAAGTAAAATCGCTTGCGTTTGATATTGAACTTGCGGCATATCTTATTGAGCCGTCATCAAAAGATTACAGTGACGAAAATTTATGCGGCGGTTACGGAATAACGCTTCCGAAAAACGAGAAGTTTTCGGAACTTTCTGCTCTTGCCGTGTATGATGTGCTTTGCGAAAAACTTAAGAAAGATATAGATACAAACGAACAGGAAAAGCTGTTGACAGATATTGAAATTCCTCTTGCAAAGGTGCTTGCTAAAATGGAGAACATCGGATTTGCCGTTGACAGGCAGGGTATAGAGGACTACGGCAAGATATTGCACGAACAGATAAAAAATCTTGAAAATGAGATATACACAAGTATCGGTTATGAATTTAACATAAATTCTCCGAAACAGCTTGGCAAGGCGCTTTTTGAAGATTTAGGACTTCCATGTAAGAAGAAAACAAAAAGCGGCTACAGTACAAACGCAGAGGTGCTTGAAAGTCTGCGCTACGAACATCCTGCGGTTGAAATGGTGCTTTCGTATCGTACGCTTGCAAAACTTTATTCAACCTATTGCGAGGGGCTGTTAAAGGTTATTGCCGAGGACGGCAGAATACACTCAAGTTTTAATCAAACCGAAACCAGAACGGGAAGAATCAGCTCAACAGAGCCTAATTTACAAAATATCCCTGTCCGTACAGAAATCGGCAGAGAATTGAGAAGGTTTTTTGCCGCAAGAGAGGGTTGGGTGCTTGTTGATGCCGATTATTCTCAAATTGAATTAAGAGTGCTTGCTCATATTTCGGGCGATAAGAATATGATAGAGGCATTTAATACGAATGCCGATATTCACACTATTACAGCGTCACAGGTTTTTAATATGCCTGTTGAAATGGTTACTCCTACAATGCGCAGTCGTGCCAAGGCGGTAAACTTCGGTATAGTTTACGGAATCGGTGCTTACTCACTTGCCAAGGATATTAAAGTAACCAATAAAGAGGCATCTAAATATATTAAAGACTACCTCGCTCATTACAGCGGTGTTGACGAATATATGAAAAATGTCGTTGAAAAAGCAAAGCGTGACGGTTATGTTGAAACAATGTTCGGCAGAAGAAGATATTTGCCTGAACTTAGCTCGGGCAAGCATATGATGAGAGCTTTCGGTGAGCGTGTGGCAAGAAATATGCCGATTCAGGGCACTGCCGCAGATATTATCAAAATCGCAATGATTAAAGTTGACGAAAGAATGAAAAAAGAGGGCTTGCAGGCAAGACTTATTTTGCAGGTGCACGATGAGTTGATTGTCGAGGCTCCCGAAAATGAAAAGGAAACAGTGGCAAAGCTGTTGCAGGAGGAAATGGAAAACGCCGTAAAACTTTCTGTTCCTCTTACCGCCGACGCTGCTGTCGGAAGGACTTGGTATGATGCCAAAAAATAAAATTATGTTTGTATGCACAGGCAATACTTGCCGCAGCCCTATGGCAGAGGCTGTTTTTAACCGTTTTGCAGAGGAAAAAGGACTTGCCGTAAGGGCAGAGAGTATGGGTACAACAACCGTTACGGGTATGCCTGTTTCTGAAAATTCGGTTGAAGTCTGCAAAGAAATCGGTATTGATATTTCGGATATGCATTCTACGGCTTATTCCGATAAAAAACTTGACGAATACGATAAATTCTACTGTATGTCGACTAGCCACAAGTTTTTTCTTATGACGCAGTGCGCTGTTCCTGCCGATAAAATCGAGGTTATTAATGTTGCCGACCCGTATATGTGCGGCGTTGAGGTTTACAGACAGTGCCGAGATGAAATTTGCAGTGCCGTTAAGGAAATTTTAAAGCAATATGAGAATTGAAGAAATGAAAGAAAGCCACCTTTTACAGGTGGCAGAGATTGAAAATAAATGCTTTTCTCATCCGTGGTCATTAAAAAGTCTTGAGTCTGAACTAAAAAACAACGGCTCGCATTTTTATGTAAGTGTTGAGGACGATAAGGTTCTCGGCTACATAGGAATGAATGTTGTTGTTGACGAAGGATATATTTTTAATGTGGCGGTTGATGAAAACGCACGAAAAAAGGGCATAGGTACGGCTTTGATAAATACTCTTGTTACCTTTGCCAAGAAAAACAGCCTGGCTTTTTTGACTCTTGAGGTAAGGCAATCCAATGAAAATGCAATAAGACTGTATTCAAACGCAGGCTTTGTTAAGGTGGGGGAGAGAAAGAATTATTATTCTGAACCTGTCGAAAACGCAATACTGATGACAAAGTATTTTTGATAAAACGAAAGGATTATTTTTATGAAGATACTTGCAATAGAGTCCTCTTGTGACGAAACCGCAGCAGCGGTTGTTGAGGACGGAAGAAAAGTTATATCCTCTGTTGTTGCCTCTCAGGTTGAGGAGCATAAACTGTATGGCGGTGTTGTTCCCGAAATTGCATCCCGCAGACACGCCGAGGCAATAGTGCCTGTTGTAAAAAACTCGCTTGAGCAGGCAGAACTTACTTTAAAAGAAATAGATGCAATTGCGGTTACATATGCACCGGGTCTTATAGGGGCTTTGCTTGTAGGAGTTAATTTTGCAAAGGGACTTTCTCTTTCAACAGGACTTCCGCTTGTTCCGACCCATCATTTAAGGTCGCACATTGCCTCTAATTATATTTCTAATCCCGATTTAAAACCGCCGTTTCTTTGCCTTGTTGTTTCGGGCGGTCACAGTCATATTGTAATGGTTGAGGATTACACAAAAATGCGCATTATCGGCAAAACAAGAGATGATGCGGCAGGCGAGGCATTTGATAAAGCGGCAAGAACTATGGGTATGCCGTATCCGGGCGGAATTGCACTTGATAAGGTAGCAGAGGACGGCGATCCTTTTGCATTTAAGTTGCCAAGACCTACCGTAAGCGGTTCACAGTATGATTTCAGCTTTTCGGGACTTAAAACAGCTGTAATAAATCTAATTCATAATTCTGCGCAAAAGGGCATAGAACTTAACAAGGCAGATGTTTGCGCATCTTTCAGATATGCGGTTGTTGACTGTTTAAAAACCAATTTTTTGAAAGCGGCAGAAGATTTAAAGGTTGACAAGCTGGTTATTGCGGGCGGTGTGTCTGCAAACCGACTTTTGCGTTCTTCTTTACAGGAAGAATGTGATAAGCACGGACTTGCTTTTTATATGCCCGAAAAATCTCTTTGCGGTGACAATGCGGCAATGGTTGGCTCGCAGGGATATTATGAATTTTTAAGCGGAAATATTGCAAGCACAGACCTTAATGCTTTTGCCACTATGAGTATTGAACTGTAAATAAATATGTATTAATTTGTGGCATTTGTTAATTAATTGTTGACATTTGTTGATTTGTACTTTATAATAAACATTAAGGTAAATTATGTATATTTACAGTGGTTTGCTGATTTTATGCTTACAAATTTATGGAGGAAAAAGATGGACAATTACAACAATAACGGCTACAACAACGATTCTTGGAATAACCCACAGGGCAACGGCCCGGATCCACAGCAGAATAACTACTCAAATCAGGGTTACCAGCAGCCTTACGGTACAGACAATAATCAGGGTTACCAGCAGCCTTACGGTACAGACAATAATCAGGGTTATCAGCAGCAGTCATATGGTGCAAATGATTATCAGCAGCCATACGGTTCACAGCCTGATTACAATAACTACAATCAGAATAACTATCAGCAGCAGTATCCTAACTACAATCAGTATCCTGTAGAGGATAAAAGCGCAAAGAATAATGCTACTGCATCACTTGTACTCGGTATTATAGGTCTTTGCTGTTGTGCTCCTTGCGGTATAGTTGGTCTTATTCTTGGTATTAATTCTAAAAAGGCAAAGCCTGAAAATAACGGACTTGCAACTGCAGGTATCATTCTTTCTATTATTGCTTTAGTAATATGGGCAATACTTCTTATTACTCAAATTGTTTCAGGCGCATTTATCAGTTCAATTTCCTAATTTACTATTAATTTTATTACATAGCAAGCAACAAGCGGACTATATGTCTGCTTGTTTTGCTTTGAGGTGATTTTTATTATTAAGCCGTACAATACATATCAAAAAATTTTGGTTTTAATTTTACCGTTTGCCTTACTTTTTTTGTGTTATCTGATTTGTGCTTTTGCGTTTAAGTACATTTCATTGCCACCGTGTTATATACATCATTTTACAGGTTTGTATTGCCCCGGCTGTGGAGCGACAAGAGCGGTATATGCGCTTGTTAACGGAGATATTCTGCTTTCGCTAAGGCAAAATGCTTTTTTAGCGGTTGGAATAGTTATTGTGCTTATTCTGTATATTCAGTTCGTACTCTGTGCTTTTGGTAAAAAAATCAATACATTTATTAATATGCAAGGTTTTATATGGATAATGTTTGCTTTATTGATTGTTTATACAATTTTAAGAAATATTTTTCCCGCACTTGCTCCTGTGGAGATTACATATTAAGCAGGTTTGTAAAATTATAATATTTTCAATAAATTATTGACATTAAAATAACTGTATTTTATAATTATATTGAGTAGGTTATATTAATTTGCTTTTGTGGCTTATTAAAATTTGGAGGAAAACTATGGACAATTACAACAACGATTCTTGGAACAATAACCAAAATCCACAGCAAAATCAGAATACATATTCTGCACAGGACTATCAGCAGCCATACGGTTCGCAAAACTATTCCGCACAGGATTACCAGCGACCATATGGGACTGACAACAATCAAAATTATCAGAATTCTTACGGCACAGGTTACAATCAGACTCCGTCTTATCAGCAGCCTAACTATAACAATATGAGCAATGACGAAGAGCATGTTTCTGTTCTTCACTGGATTGGAATTTTCTGCCTTAATATCATTCCGTGCGTAGGCCCTATTGTTTATCTTATTATGATGTTTGTTTGGGCTTTTGGCAGCACACCTAAAAAGTCACTTAAGAATTTTGCAAGAGCACAGCTTATCTTGTCTGCTATTGCATTAGGTATTATGATTATTATGATTATTATTTCAGCAGCAACAGGTGCTGCTTTATTCAGCGGTTCAAGCAGCTATAATTATTATTAATTTTTACAGCAAGTTTATATACGAGGTGGTATAAATAATTACTCCATATAAAACATATCAAAAAATATTGGTATTTATATTACCGTTTGCATCTGTTGGTATGGCGTATTTGTTTTCGTTGTATGTTTTCAGATACATAACATTACCGTCTTGTTATTTATACGAGCTTACAGGAATTTACTGTCCCGGATGCGGCTGTACAAGAGCGGTTTATGCGCTCATTCACGGAGATGTTATATTGTCGTTAAAGCAAAATCCGTTGGTTATAGTTTCTCTTGCTGCATTATTTGTACTTTATATTGAACTCGTTTTCAGAGCTTTCGGAAAAAAACTGCGCACATTTGTACACAGCAAATACTTTTTATGGGGTGCGTTTATAGCGATAATGATATATACGGTATTGAGAAATATATTTCCGCAGCTTGCTCCGATAGAGCTTGTGTAAAATTAAAACTTTATAATTTGGTAGAAAGAAAATGTAAAAGTTGCCTTTTTATTTTTTGAAAAATTTTTCGGAAAAGTGTTGACAAATACTCGAGAATAGTATATCATATAAATACAGTAATCGTTACTGATTTATATGATAATTATAGAAAATATGAATTAGAAAGGGTTGAACTTTATGGCAAATAAATATGCCGGTACACAGACAGAGAAAAATTTACTTGAGGCTTTTTCAGGTGAATCACAGGCAAGAAATAAATATACTTACTTTGCGTCAAAGGCTAAGAAAGACGGATTTGAGCAGATAGCTTCATTATTTCTGAAAACAGCAGATAATGAAAAAGAACATGCAAAGATGTGGTTTAAAGAATTGAACGGTATTGGCAGTACAGCAGAAAATCTTGCCGCAGCTGCAGAGGGCGAAAATTACGAGTGGACTGATATGTACGAAGGTTTTGCAAAGACAGCGGAGGAAGAGGGATTTCCTGAACTCGCAAAGAAATTCCGTATGGTCGGTGCTATTGAAAAAGCACACGAAGAGCGTTACCGTGCATTACTCCATAATGTTGAAATGCAGGAAGTGTTTGCAAAGAGTGAAGTTAAGGTATGGGAATGTCGTAACTGCGGTCATATTGTAGTAGGAGAGAAAGCTCCGCAGGTTTGCCCTGTGTGCGCTCACCCACAGTCATACTTTGAAATTCACGAAGAAAATTATTGATTATTGACAGAGTTTACTGTATAATAATTTAAATTCAAAAGATTTTAAATATAGTTTAGCAAACTGTTTTGCCAAGTAACTATAAAAGTATTTTGTTAAACCGTAATTAATAAAGAAAAGAAAATAGAACAATATAAAAACAGCAGTCAATATCGTAAAGTAATGACCCGACCCCCAAAAGTTAGACCTAAAAAATCTAATTTTGGAGGTCGGTATTTTTATGTCAAAATACAGTTATGAATTCAAGAAGAAGGTAGTAATGGACTACATAAATGGAA